>JANRIZ010000055.1:0-3341 GCA_033764445.1 Verrucomicrobiia bacterium
GCCACGGCAGGGAGTCCCAGGCCAAGCTCGCCGGCAAAAAATACCACACCGCCGAGGATTTTGCCGCCGCCGCCGACCTGATCCTCAAACACTGAGGCGGGACTTTATCCGCAGACTTGTCCCGGACTGTCCGGGTTGAACACAGATTCAGGCAGATTCACACAGATTTTTGGGGAGGGTGCCATTGATTCCTCTTTGCACACGTGTTCTCTCCTCGTAAATGCTTTTTCCTTCCCCGTGATGTTTCACTCACGCCAGAACAGGGAAACAAAAGACCATGAGAGCCAAGGTTGACCGCTCAGCACCAAAAAATGAATCTGCGTGAATCTGTGTTCATTTGCAGATAAAGTCCCCCCATGAATATCGGCATCATCCCGGCCAGAGGGGCTTCAAAAAACGATATCACTAGACAGACTGGTCATTTGGAATTATCCTCACGATATGAAAAACAACTGGCAACTTCAGGAGGCCAAAAGCCGGTTCAGTCATGTGGTGGAACAGGCCCTTTCCCATGGGGACCAATTTGTGACCCGCCATGGCAAACCGGCGGTGGTGATCCTGTCAGTCAAAAAATACCGCTCTCTCCATCGTGCAGGAAACTCCCTGTCGGATTTCCTGACGGCTTCACCCCTTAAGGGAATGTCTTTGGAAACCAGCCGGAGCCGGGATTCAGGACGGGATGTCGCCTTGTGAATTATCTCCTGGATACCTGTGTTTTATCGGAATTCACCAAACCCACGCCGTCGGAATCATTGATCGAATGGATGGAAGGTCAGGACGAGGAAAACCTGTTTCTTTCCTGCCTCACCCTTGGGGAACTCGAAAAGGGTGTCTGTAAATTGCCTTCCTCAAAAAGGAAAAATGTTCTCAGACACTGGCTCAACCATGATTTAACGGCGCGTTTTTCGGACAGGATACTGGCACTGGACGAAAATGTCTGCCGCACCTGGGGACGGCTGTGCGCCGAGGTGGAATCCAGGGGCAAAAAGATGCCGGTCATGGATTCCCTCATTGCCGCGACCGCCCTGGAAAACTCCCTTTCCCTCGTGACACGCAACGAATCGGACATGCAATTTGCCGGTGTGAAAATCGTCAATCCCTGGCATTCCTGAGCAGACCAAAAAAAACGTTGGGCGAAAAGGCCACGGCAGGGAGTCCCAGGCCAAGCTCGCCGGCAAAAAGTACCACACCGCCGAGAATTTTTCCGCCGCCGCCGACCTGATTCTCAAACACTGAGGCGGGACTTTATCCGCAGACCTGTCCCGGACTGTCCGGGTTGAACTCAGATTCAGGCAGATTCACACAGATTTTTGGGGAGGGTGCCATTGATTCCTCTTTGCATACATGTTCTCTCCTCGTAAATGCTTTTTCCTTCCCCGTGATGTTTCACTCACGCCAGAACAGGGAAACCAAAGACCATGAGAGCCAAGGTTGACGGCTCAGTACCAAAAAAAGAATCTGTGTGAATCTGCGTGAATCTGTGTTCATTTGCAGATAAAGTCCCTCCCCATGAATATCGGCATCATCCCGGCCCGCTGGGCCTCCACGCGTTTCCCCGGAAAACCCCTCGTGGAAATCGCCGGCAAACCGCTCCTGCTGCGTGTGTATGAAAATGCGCTCAGGGCCCGGCGGCTCGACCAGGTGATCATCGCCACCGATGACGACCGCATCTACCAGGCCGCCCTGGCCTGGGGGGCCCGGGTGTTCATGACCTCCCCCGCCCATCCGACCGGCAGCGACCGTCTCGCCGAGGTCGCCCGCAAATTGCCCCGCAGCCGGATCATCGTCAATATCCAGGGGGACGAACCCCTCCTCAAACCGGCGGTCATCGATGCCCTCGTCGGGGCGATGCACCGGGACCGCACGGTTCCGGTGGCCACCGTGGCCCGCACCATCGACCGGACGGAGGAACTCGAAAATCCCAACGTGGTGAAGGTTGTTTTTGATCGCCATGGCCATGCCCTGTATTTCTCCCGCCACACGATTCCCTTCGTGCGCGACGCGCAAAATGCGGCGGAGGCCCGGCATTACAAACATCTGGGGCTTTACGCCTATCGCCGCCATTATCTTTTGAAGTTTGTGAAAATGAAACCCGGCAAACTCGAGAACATCGAAAAACTCGAGCAACTCCGCATCCTCGAAAACGGCGACTCCCTCCGCGTGGTCCTCACCTCCTCCGATTCCATCGGCGTGGACACCCCCGCCGACGCCGCCCGCGTCGAAAAACTGCTCACGCGTTGAACCCTGTCCCGCGTGCATCCGGAGGCGTCTCAGGGTTGGCGGGAACGAGTACTGGCGATACTTTGAGCCCGATACGCTCGCGCAATCGGGACAAGCTGCGTATTGGAACGTCAGGATTGATATCGGAAGCTGACCCCAATACGTCGGGGCCGTCGGCAATAAGAATCTTGATTTTGGAATTTTACTTGCCGCCTGGCATGCTGACATCCGGCTCTCCATTGGTTGCCACATTTATGGCACGGACAGTCAGTGACTGATCTTCCTCCCATAAAGCCGCTTGTCAGACGGGGATGATCTTGCCCATAATGGGTCCACATGGACTTTCTCTACCAACTGCTTCAGGGGGCCGTCGAGTCGGGTGCCTCCGATATCCATCTCAAGGGGGAAAGCCCGATCTTTTTCAGAATCTCCGGGCAGCTGCATCCGGTCGAGGGGGAGGTACTGCCCTGCACCACCTGCGATGCCATCGTCAATTTCCTGATTCCCGCCCATCTGAAAACCCAGTTCCGCGACTCGCGCGAGGTGGATTTTTCCTTCCAGGTTCCCAATATCGGCCGATTCCGGGCCAACATCTTCTACCAGCGCGGGGATCTGAGCCTGGCCATCCGCAATGTCAAAACAAAGGTGCCCTCGTTTTCCGACCTGCATCTGCCCGAATCCTTCGGGCCGCTGGCCCTCTCCCCCAACGGCATCATTCTGGTGTGCGGCTCGACGGGTTCCGGCAAGTCCTCCACCCTTGCGGCGATCATCGACCACATCAACCGCAGCCACCGCCTCCACATCATCACCCTGGAGGACCCGATCGAATACGTTTTCACCGACGACCAGTCCGTCATCAACCAGCGCGAGATCGGGCTGGACACGGCCTCCTTCAAAAACGGGCTGGTCCAGATCATGCGCCAGGACCCGGATGTGATCATGATCGGCGAAATGCGCGACTCCGCGAGCATCAGCGCCGCGATGTCCGCCGCCGAAACGGGACACCTGGTCCTCAGCACCCTGCACAGTTCCTCCGCCCCGCAGGCGGTCACGCGCATCCTGGACTTTTTCCCGCCGGAATCCCGCGAACAGGCCCGCAAACAGATGGCCCTGTGTCTGCG
>JANRIZ010000056.1:0-5080 GCA_033764445.1 Verrucomicrobiia bacterium
TCAACAGATCGGTTGAAATCAGAAGCCACGGATGTACATGGATGAAACACGCATTTTAAGTCGTCACCTGCCTGATGGTGACTCGTTACCCGCACAGGGTTCGTTGGACTTTTCCCAAAAGCGATATTTTTTTAAAGGGGAAAGCCTGGAATCAGCCGCAGGGCACACATGGCTCCCGCTTTTTCAGAGGGGGCCGGTGCCTGTCAAAAAAAACGAGCCATGGAAAAGATGGCTCGTTTTGAGTGGAAAGATTGGGAAATCCTACCAGCGTTTTTTGGGTTTTCCCCCGCCACCGCCGAAACGGCGTCCGCCGGGGCCAAACTTGCCGCCGCCATTCCCCCCGCCGCCGCCGCTGCGGCCGCGGAATTTGGAACGGAAATTCGGACGTCCGCCGCCGCCGCCTCCCCCGGATTGGTTCCGGAGGGCGCGTTGGGCGATGTCCTCGTTGTGGTGGGAGTGTTCCGTGAAGACGGGGATTGTTTTTTTGATCAGGCGCTGGACCGAACGCAGGTTGTCAACCTCGTCGGCGCAGCAGAAGGAGATGGCCAGACCCTCGGCACCCGCACGGGCCGTGCGGCCGATGCGATGCACGTAGGACTCGGGTTCGTCGGGCAGGTCGTAGTTGACGACCAGGGTGATCCCCTTGACATCAATGCCTCGGGCGGCGACATCGGTGGCCACCAACACGCGATAACGGTGCGTGCGGAAGCCCTCGAGGGCGCGTTCGCGGGCCGCCTGGGTTTTGTTGCCATGGATGGCGGAGCTGCGGGTGCCCGCCTTGTCCAGCTGTTCGGAGAGGCGGTTGGCGCCGTGTTTGGTCCGGGCAAAGATCAGGGTCAGCCCGTGCCCATGGGTGGTCAGGAGTTCCTGGAGCAGTTTGAATTTGTTGCCATGCTCCACGAAGCAGATCCGCTGATCGATCTTCTCGGCGGTGGGCACCTGGGGGGTGATGTTCACGCGGACCGGATCACTCAGGAGCGTGTTGGCCAGTTCGGTGATTTCACGCGAGAGAGTTGCCGAGAAAAACAGGGACTGCCGTTTTTCGGGAAGTTCCTCGCTGATGCGCCGGATATCGTGGATGAAACCCATGTCGAGCATGCGGTCCGCCTCGTCGAGAACCAGGATTTCCACGCCCTCCAGACGGATAAAGCCCTGTTCCATCAGATCCATGAGACGTCCGGGTGTGGCCACCAGGATGTCCACCCCGCGGCGGAGGTCGCGGACCTGGTGGAATTGGGACACCCCGCCGAAGACGCAGGCGGTGCGCAGATGGAGGAACTTGCCGTAGTCGGCAAAACTTTTTCCGATCTGGAGGGCCAGCTCGCGGGTCGGGGAGAGGATCAGGGCCCGGGGCGTCATCGGCGCGGCGTTGCGTGCGTGACGCGAGAGCTTCTGCAAAATGGGCAGGGCGAAGGCCGCCGTCTTGCCCGTGCCTGTCTGGGCGCAGCCGAGCAGGTCCCTGCCCTCGAGAAGAGGGGGAATGGACTGGGCCTGGATCGGGGAGGCGACCGTATAGTTTTTGGCCTTGAGCGCCTTTTGAATCGGATCAATCAGGGCGAGGCTGGCGAAAGTGACGCCGGATTCGGGGAGGGGAATACCGGATGGATTTTCCGTCGCGGCAACGTCCGGGGCCAGAGGCGAGTCGTGCCGGGTCGCATGGGGTCGGTGATGTGGCGCGGCGGGGGCCTTCGGAGAGGCCTCGGCATGCACGCGGGGCTTGCCGTGGGTGGTCGCCGGCAGTTTGCGCTCCGTGGAGCCTTCCGCGGAATGGGGATGGAGGTTGAGTGGGGATGTGTTCATTACGGTGTCTTTCTGCGGGGTGGAGCCGGTGCATCAGTGCAAAGCTCCGCCGCATTTTGGTATCAATGGCTGTGCCAAGGTCGATGAGGAGTGTTAATGACCCTGACTCAAGTTCTCACCGTAACTTTGAAAGGAAGGGAGGATCTCTTTATTATGAGTCCATTCTTCAGCGAAGTTGGAATCTGATCCTTATGCGGTGAAGCTTGTACGCCCCCGATCCTGAAATAGCAATGCTTATTTTAAATTTGTTTTCGCCGCAATGAAGGGGACCCACCGAGGTGCCCCCGCCTCCATTCCGGAATCAGACGCAGATGGAAGGGAATCTGAAACATCCGCGATATCCCGAACCATCCGGGACAAGTCCGCGGTTCAAACCCCTGAGTCCTGCCTCTGGGACGGCCTTGCCTTGCTGCAAAAGGGTCGTGAACGTCATGCCATCGAACCCCATGCGAGCGGGGGAATGCCGGTGACAGCCGGGAGCGCGGAGAAATCCACCGGCTCCCCGCCCAGGAAATGGAATGGTGCACAGTGAGAGATTTGAACTCCCGACCAACTCGGTGTAAGCGAGCCGCTCTACCGCTGAGCTAACTGTGCCTTTTCAACCCCTAAAGCAATTAATCGGAATTGACAAGTGTCCGCAGGCCGGAAAAGGTGTTTTCCGCATGGAGCAACAATGGAAATTTGAAGCCGTATTTTTTGATCTCGATGGAACGCTCATCGAGTCCACCCTCGACATCGCCATTTCCGTCAACCATGTCCGTACCCTGCTGGGGATGGAGCCGTTGCCCGTCGGGCAGGTGCGTCGTTATGTGGGCGACGGGGTGCAGGTCCTATTTGAGCGGGCACTCGAAACCCGCGACCGGGAGATCATCGACCGGGCGGTGGAACTGTGGCGTCCGCATTACCTGGAAAAATGTCTGGTCCATACGGTTCTTTTTGACGGGGTCCGGGAAATGCTTGAGGAACTGGCCGTCAACGGTGTGCGGATGGCCGTGATCACCAACAAGCCGCGCCGCCCGGCCGAGATCATTTTGCGCGGGCTGAAGGTGATGGACTATTTTGATGTCGTTGTCGGCGGGGATTGCACACCCACCCGCAAACCCGAGCCGGAGTCCTTCCGTCTGGCCCTGGAAAAGATGGAGTTGTCCGCCTCCCCCCGCATTTTGCACGTGGGCGACAGTCCCAATGACGTGGACGGGGCCAGAAATCTGGGCCTTTCCAGCGGTGCGGTTTTGTGGGGGCACGGCACCCGCGAGGATTTGAAAGGTGCGGATGTCGTCGCCCAAACCGTTGCCGATCTGATCCCCCTGGTCCGTGGGAATGGGGAGGGACCGGCATGGAATTGATCGAGACACATGCGCATCTGGACTACGCGGATTTTGATCCGGACCGGGAGGTTCTGCTGCAAAAGGCGGCGGAGGCGGGGGTGCGGACGATCCTGTCGATCGGCACGCGGGGCGAAACCAGCCGGCGTGCGGTGGACCTGGCGCAAAAATACGCGAATGTATTCGCCGTGGTCGGATGGCATCCGACCGATTGCCGGGAGGCTCCTGACGACGTGCTCACCCCGCTCCGGGAGTTGGCGAGCCATCCGAAGGTGGCGGCCATCGGGGAAACGGGATTGGATTATTACCGTCTGCCCAGCCAGGAACAGGCCCCCTCCCCGGGGGCGGACATGGGGGTGATCACCGGATATGGCATGGACCAGGTGGAGGCGGATTTGAAGGATGCCCTTTACAAAAGCAAACAGGAGCTGATTTTCCGCCAGCAACTGGACCTGGCCGTGGAACGGGGTTTGAATGTCGTCGTCCACCAGCGCAGCGCCTTCGAGGATTGCCTCTCGATCATGGCCGAGTATCAGGGCCGTGTGCGCGGGGTCTGGCACTGTTTTGTGGATGCCCCGGACCGGGCGCAACGGGTCATCGGGATCGGGTCGCTGGTCAGTTTCACGGGGATTGTCACCTTCAAAAACGCGAAGGAGGTCTTGGAAACGGTCCGTGCCGTGCCTTTGGAACACATGATGGTGGAGACGGACTGTCCGTATCTGGCCCCCGTGCCCTTTCGCGGCAAACGGTGTGAACCGGCCCATACCCGTCTGGTGGCCGAAAAAATCGCCGAGATCAAGGGGGTCAGCCTCGACGAGGTGGCCCGGGTCACGACACAAAATGCGCGGGAATTTTTCCAGTTGCGCCTTTGACGACAACCTTGAAATCGAGAGATTTTTCAACCGCGGACCTGTCCCGGATGGTTCGGGATCACACGGACGACACGGATTTTTTGGACTCTATCCGCTCAATAGAAAAAATCCTGCAAAATAAATTTCTTGATTTTGTTCCAAGGCAAATATTGTAAACACGTGTAAATATCGTGATTTTAGCGTCCATATTTTTAAATAACTTGATTGGAATCAATAAGTTACAATTTGGTTGATGTGAGATGTTGTCAACTTAATTAATGATGTTGCGAAGTTCTGAAATATTGTTAGCAAGGCTCGCGTCAGTGTGAAAGACGGAGCGATGAAATTCAAAACGCACATTTCAAAAACACGGGGGCAGGGCCTGAAACCGGGTCTATGCGGACTGTTTGCTCTGCTGATGTTCGTTGGCATTGAGAATTTATCGGCGCAGGCTCCCGCGGAGCGGTTGATCAAGGTTTCCATCCCCTTGTGGAAGGTGATCGGCCCGTTTGGGCACCCGGAGTTTGTTCACAGACCCGGCAACCCCGATGAGGCGGGATGGTTTCTGAAGGGACTGATGTGGAGTACGCAGTATCCGCCGGATCGTGAAATCAATCTCCAGGCGGTGTACAAGGATGAGCTGACGAAGGACTGCAAGGGGCTGACCCGGCGGTTGAAGTGGGAGAACCGACCGGCGCGGATGGGTTTGGTGGAGACACGGGAGATCAAGCCCGACAATGTGGGCGTGGCCTTTTTTGTGGCATGGGTGCAGGTCCCACAGGACATGATGGTGAAAATGGAATTTCCGGCGTATGAACCCAAAAACGAGAAGGACATCGTGAAGTTTGGGGCGACACAGCATGTGTGGGTGAATGGGAATTTGCTGGAGACGCCGCAATTTTACATAGGATGCCCGTATTCGTGGCATCCGAGACAGGGGCAGGAGGTGTTTTTGAAGGAGGGATGGAACATGGTGTATGCGAGGGTGCAATCGTGGTTTGCGGGGACGCGGTTCGGGGCGGAGCTGCATGTGCCCTTGGACCTCTCGAAGAGGCTGGTCTTTAAGAACGACCCGCCGATGCCCCTGGCCGTGCCGATGGTGCT
>JANRIZ010000063.1:0-24403 GCA_033764445.1 Verrucomicrobiia bacterium
TGTGGAACACCCGTGGCCTGTGCGCGGGCGGGGGCGATGCCGGAGGTGCTGGGGGAAGCCTGTCTCTATTTTGATCCGATGAATATTGATGAGATGGCCAACGCGATCAAAACCATCGTCGAAGAGCCGGGGTTGCGGGAGGAGTTGCGACAAAAAGGTTTCAGCCAGGCCGCCCGTTATACATGGGAGAAGACTGTGACAGGTTTGGAATCGGCATTTCTTGAAGTCATGAGAAATTAGGTTTGCAGACAGAAAGTCGGCGGGTAGAATCGCACCAATTTTTTCTGGGATCAAACGCATGAAATACCTGATTTTGGGTGGCAATGGATATGTGGCCTCCGCCTATACGAGAGCCCTGGCTGGAACGGGCATCCCATTCCGATGTGTGTCGCGTCGGGAGGTCGATTATGCGGATCCCGGCGTGTTGGCGGATTATTTGCGCCAGCAGAGGCCCGCATTTTTGATCAATGCGGCGGGGTACACGGGCAAACCCAACGTGGATGCCTGCGAGAAATTCAAGTCGGACTGTCTGTTCGGGAATGCCGTGCTGCCGGGAATCATCCGCCAGGCCTGCGAGGAAACGGGGACGACGTGGGGACACGTCTCCTCGGGGTGCATTTACAGCGGCACCCGGCCGGATGGCTCAGGCTTTACCGAGGAGGATGCGCCCAATTTCTGTTTCCGCACGAACCACTGCAGTTTCTACAGCGGTTCCAAGGCCTTGGGGGAGGAAGTGCTGGCCGGGGCGGAACGGTGTTATGTCTGGAGATTGCGCATCCCGTTTGACAGATTCGACAGCCCCCGCAATTACCTGTCGAAACTGATGACCTACGACCGCATCCTGGATGCCACCAATTCCATCACGTGTCTGCCGGATTTCATTCGTACCACCCTGGATTGTCTCGAACGGGGTGTGCCGTTTGGCGTTTACAATGTGACCAATCCCGGTTTTGTCACCGCCCGCGAGGTCATTGATATGATCCTCCGGGAGGGACTTGTGCAAAAGGAATTCAAATTTTTCACTGACGAGAAGGATTTTATGCAAAAGGCGGCGATCACACCCCGCTCCAACTGCATTCTGGATTCCGGAAAATGGATCCGTGCCGGACTGACGATGCCCGCCGAAAAGGAAGCGATCCGGTGGGCGTTGAAAAACTGGACCCGGGCGTGAGGCCGTTGTTGTGAAGACGCTTGGCAAAGGAATCCACATCCGGTAGAGCAGGGGTTATGTTTCGCACAGGAATCGGATACGATGTTCACGAGTTGGTGGTCGGACGCCCCTGCATTTTGGGAGGAGTCAATATTCCCCATGAAAAGGGTCTTGATGGGCATTCCGATGCGGATGTCCTGATTCACGCCATGGCCGATGCCCTGCTCGGGGCGATGGGGGAGACGGATATCGGCCATTATTTTCCCAATATCGATCCGAAATGGAAAAACGTGAGCAGCCTGGTGTTTCTGGAGGAGATCAAAACACTTGTGGACCGGAAGTACGCGGATATCTGCAACGTGGATGCCTGTCTGGTGGCGGAGGCGCCGAAAATCGCCAAACACATCCCGGCGATGAAGGAAAACATAGCCAAAGCCCTCAACATTCTTCCCTCTCAGGTCGGGATCAAGGCCACGACCAACGAAAAAATGGGATTTCTTGGACGGGGCGAGGGCATTGCCGCGATGGCCACCGCCCTGATTGCGATGAAAGGCTGAGAGAGGCACTATGAACGGCGTTTTCATCAGTTTTGAGGGATCGGAAGGATGCGGCAAGACCACGCAGATTGAGCGTCTGGAGCAGCGGCTCATCAGGATGGGCCGTCACGTCGTGGTGGTGCGGGAGCCCGGCGGAACGGCCGTGGGGGAGGAAATCCGCAATCTGCTGAAGTTCAGCAAGGCCAACCGGCTGCTCACCCCCGAATCCGAATTGTTGTTGTTTGCCGCCTCGCGGGCGCAACTGGTGCGGGAGGTGATCCGCCCGGAACTGGATCGCGGAACGGTCATTTTGTGTGACCGGTTTCTGGATTCCACAACCGCCTATCAGGGCGTGGCCCGGAGGATCCCCGCCGAGGACGTGTACGACATCAACACCTTTGCCGTGGATGGGTGCCTGCCGCAGCTGACCCTTTATCTCGATCTGGATCCGGCCATCGGATTCCAGCGTGCCCGGCGGCGACCCGCGCCCGTGGGGGTTGTGGACCGCATGGAGCAGGAGCCTCTGGAGTTTTACGAGAAGGTTCGTGCCGGTTATCTTGAGCTGGTACGGGCACATCCCCGGCGGATCAAACTTGTGGATGCCTCCCCTTCGCTCGAAACGGTGGAGGCCGCCCTCTGGGAAATTGTAAAACCGGTGCTCTAACCATGCCCCTGACGGATATTCCCCATCAGCCTGCCGTCATTGACCAGCTCCAGCGCACGCTCAAGCTGGACCGGCTCGCCCATGCCTATCTTTTTGTCGGGGAAAACGGGGTGGGCAAGGAACTGACCGCCCGACGACTGGCCCAGGCGGTCAATTGTCTGGAGCAGTCCGGCGAAGGGTGCGGCCAGTGTGATTCCTGCCGACGGATCGAGGCAGGGGATCACCCCGATGTGTACTGGGTCCGTCCCGAATCCAAATCCCGCCGCATTTTGACCGAGCAGATGCGGGGACTGGAGAAGGCCGTCTATCAGAAACCCCTGATGGGTCGAAAAAAAGTGGGGATACTGGTGGATGCCGACTGTCTGCAGGTGCAGGCTTCAAACGCCTTTCTCAAGACGTTGGAGGAACCTCCCGCCAATTCCCTGTTTTTGCTTCTGACAGAATCCCCGGAAAAGCTGCTGGATACGATCGTCTCCCGATGCCGCCGGGTGAATTTTGGGACGGTGCTCCAGGCCGAAACCGGAGAGCTGGAGAGGGAGGTGCTGAAGCTGATGCGGCAGTTCCCCGGGGGGAAATCGGTTCTGGATGTTTATGCGCTGCTGGCCGGGTTGCAGAGCCTCATGGAGCGGGTGCGCCAGGAGACCGAGGAACGGGTCCGGGAACAGATGGATTTTTCCCAATACCGGGAGACCGCGGAGAAATCACAGCTCGACCGGATGGAGGAGGAGGTTGTCGCCCAGGTGGAGGCGGAGCGCAGGCGGGTGCGCGAACGGATATTAAAGGTCATGTACACGTGGAGTCGGGATATTCTGATGTGCGTCATGGACCGGGACGCATTGGTCCACGCGGATCATGTCGGGACGATCCGGGAGAGGGCCACGGGAAGACTTCTGACGGATTGCCTGCATAATTTGCAGATACTGGACCAGTTGGCGGAGGACTTGGGCAGCAATGCCCAGGAGGCATTGGCCTTTGAGGTGGCCCTTTTGAAATTTCACTAGCAAACAGGGCAATATTTAATTTTCAAAAGCATTGACCGCCCCCTCAATTCATGACTAATTATCCGAAACAACTTCATCAATAAATTCTTTCCCGACACATGATCAAGTCTGAAAACGAACTCCCCGCCGACCTGAAAACCCTCTATAAACATGGGTTGAATGCGGCAGAGAAGGACAATTTTGATTACGCCATCGAAATTCTCCAGAATCTGCTCGAACGGGAACCCCGTTTTCTGAAAGCCCGCCAGAAGCTCCGTTCTGTCGCTGCGAAAAAATCCAAGGGTCAGAGCCGACTCAAACAACTGGGTTTGCAGCCCAAAATCCAGTATCTGGCCGCCACCGCCTCACCCAAAAAGGACCCGGTCAAGGCCATGGTGACCGCCGAGCAGATATTGGCACTTGATCCTTTTTGCAGGGCCGGGGCCGATCTGCTGTTTGAATCCGCCACCACGTTGAACATGCCCGAAATTGCGGCCTTTGCCCTGGAAGCCTACAAGGAGGGCTCTCCCACGGACAAGGAGGTGCTTTTCAAGCTGGCAAACCTTTACATGTCCCTTCATGAGGGCGAAAAGGCGGCCCAGGCCTATCAGGCGATTTTGAAAATCCAGCCCACCAATTCCGAGGCGATCAAGGGAATCAAGGATGCCACCGCGCAGTCGACCATCAACAGGGGGGGATGGGAGGGGGCCAAATCCCATACCGACGTGCAGAAGGACAAGGGTGAATCCAAAACCCTGGAAGCCGAGGGCCGGCTGGTCCGCACCGAGGAGCAGATTCATCTGCTTTTGGAGGAGAACATCAGGAGAGTCCAGCAGGAGCCCCAAAATATCAACCTTTACCGCACACTGGCCGAGCTGTATTACGAGGTCAAGGACTACGACAATTCGCTGGCCTATTACAAGCATGTTTTCGAGCAGACCGGCAGCGTGGATGCGGCGATCCAAAGGAAGATGATGGAGATCCGGGTCCGCCGCTACAACAAGTGGATCAAGGAGCGGGAGGATTACATTACCGCCTATCCCCACAACCCGGATTGTGACCAGTACCATCAGGAAATCGGTGATTACAAACTCGAGCGTGATGCCATGGTGCTTCGGTTTGCCGAGGAGCAGGTTGCCAAGTATCCCACGGACCTGGGGATGCGGTTTGATCTTGCGGAGGCGTATTTCAAGTTGGGTCGGCTTGATGATGCCCAGAGGGAATTCCAGCGGGCCCAGGCCAATCCCAGCAAACGGCTTCAGACATTCAACTACCTCGGACTTTGTTTTTCAGCCAAGGGCATGCCTGACATGGCGCTGACACAGTTTGTCAAGGCTGCCGAGGAGATTCCCACCATGGACGGCATGAAAAAGGAAATCCTCTACAACATGGGGCTCGAGTACGAAAAAATGGAGCGAAAGGTCGAGGCCCTGGACTGCTTCAAGCAGATTTACCAGGTGGATTTGAGCTACAAGGACGTCAAACAACGTGTCGAGGCCGGATATCAGTAACGCCGCTTTGCGCTTGTTTGATCCGGGATCATCAGAACAGGATGGAATTCGTCTCAATTGACATTCGGGGTTGTTCCGATAGGGTGGAGGTCGTTTTTGGACCATGAAAATCACCCAGGCAGCAGAGTATGGCATTCTTGGAGCCCTTTACCTGGCCAAACAGGTCGAAGGTCGGCGGGTGATGATTGATGAGATTTGTGAAGTCGAGAAAATCCCCCGGAGTTTTCTGGCGAAAATATTCCAGAGCCTCTCCAAGGCAGGTCTGGTCAAGTCCCGTCAGGGAGCGGGCGGCGGGTTTCAACTGACAAAAAAGCCGGCGGAAATCACCGTGTTGGATGTTTTTGAGGCGATTGAGGGGAAAATGGCTTTTCAACGTTGTCTGGAGGAGGTTCCTGATTGTCTGCGGGTCGAGAGTTGTTCCCTCTGCGCCGTTTTTTCGGAGGCCCAAAACAAGGTGGCCGAGGTTTTTGCGCGGACAACCCTGCACGATTTGATGCATCCCCCGCCCACGGCTCCTCAGAAATATAGTGCCCGGAAGAAAAAAAACACCGAGCCAATGGCTCCCTGAAAATTCATCCATTTCTTTTTGCAGGCCCGGCAGACGCCGGGCTTTTTTTATGGACGTCGCCCCGGATCAGAAACCCGGAAAGTGCCAGACCCAGTCCCGCCAGAAGCAGACCCGGCAGAAGGGCATACGGGCGGTAGACAAGCTGCAGACGACCGTTTGATCCGGGGGGAAGAATGGTGGCGGGCATGACCCCCTGAACCAGATAGACGGGCAGTGGCCGACTGTCGAGATAGATGCGGTGGCCCGGAAACCAGGGTTGCCGGAACCACACCAGGCCGCTTTTGGTCTGATCCCTGTTCTCAACCAGAGCCTGGCTGTGGTTGCGGAGCCGTTTTGAATCTGTGACCGTAACCGGTCCAAAGGCACGAAATCCCCCGGGTAAATCGAGCAAGTCATCTTTGTCAAAGGGGTTGGGCGGGGTCATTGAAAGAATGATCTGTCCGTGTAGAATGGGGTCAGCGGGGATTGAACGCTGTTTCCAGATGTAGGCACCGGGGGAATGCTCCAAAGTGAGCCGGGGCAGTCTGGAGTGCCAGACATGCACGCGGTCCATCTTTCCAAATGCAAACCAGTCCTGGGAGCGGGAGAGGGAATATTCCAGATAGGGAGTGGCCGGATTGTCTGCAAGCAGGACCAGCCCGCGGATTCCGAAAGGCTTGAGAAAAGCGGTAAAATCGGCATCCGTGGCCCACCGGATGATGTGTTCGGAGCCGATGACGCCGCAGTAGGCGGAACCGAAAACCACTTCGGTCCCCCTGGGATACAGGTTGCTGTAACCATTGACAACCTCCACGGGATGGTTCAGGGAGGTCGAGCCGATCGGAAGCAGCAGCCGGTCATTGAGACTCATGTGATTGAAATGTTTGAGCGGCAAGTGGGAATCATAAACAATCAGATAGGTCCGGTTTGATTCCAACAGACTTTTTTTCCCGGGCTCATGACCCAGACGCCATTGCAAATTCATCACCCCCTCGGGCAGGAGGAGATTCGAAAAAAACAGGGCGATCACCGAAAGCAACAGCCCCGCGTGGAGGCGGATGTGGATATTTTGATGCCATTGAAGAGCAAACCACAGGGCGGGAATGATCCACAGGAGGAGTGTCAGATTCCAGACAGCCCCCTCCGGAAGTGATCCGAAGCCGGCCAGCAGGGTGGCTGTGCCGATGAGCAGCGCCAGGATTGCGGAAGCCCACAACAGCAACCGGAGGGCCTGTGGACTCGAAAATACCCCGCGTTTTTTGAGGGCGTCCTGAACAATTCCCGCACCCCAAAGCAGGACGAATAAATGAAGGAAGGGCACAAACCGGATGCTCCAGCGAAAGGGCAGAGGTGTGGGGCTGACCAGTAACACGGAAAACATGACCGCCCCCAGCATCCATTTCCAGTGGTTTCGAAAGGTGGTGCGGCCGGCCATCAGGGTTCCCACCAGCAGCAGGCAGGGCAAAGCCATGCCCGCGTAGGAAAGGCTCAGCCGGGAAAGCGAGGAAAAATAGGGACTCCCGTTTTCGAGCAGGGGCGTGAAAAGCGCTGCAAATCCGCGCCATGGAAAAAGGAATTCATGACTCCAGCCACGGATCGAAGTGCGGCTGCCCGCGGAGGCGTATTCCATCAGACACAGTAACGCGGGGGCCGCCATCAGGGAGCCGATCACCCCGGCGATGACACTTTCAAAAAGACAGGGCAGGCGGCGCCGGGAAAACAGGCCACACAAAAGATGCCAGGCGAGGCACACACCCATCCCCAGCATGATCAGAATCGATCCGGTGGCCAGGCAGGCCCCGGTGGTCAGGCCCGCGGCCACCAGCATCAATCCCCGGTGTTTTGCGTTGCGCCCGGCCTTGTTCAGAAAGTAGAGCGTCCACGGCACAAAGGCGAAGGCTTGCAGGTTGGTCATCCAGCTGGTGGCAAACCATTTGAAGACAAACGGACTGAGGGCCAGGCTGACCCCGCAGAAGAGTGACAGAGTATCATCCAATCCATGGCTCCGGGCCAGCAGGTACATGCCGCAACCGGTCAGACTCAAAAACGTGATGGCCATGAGCATGATCTGGGTTTCCGGATTGAGGGGAAGTCCGTAAATGGCCAGGACCGAAAAAAGGACCGGGGGATTCAGCACCCCCAGTTGCGTTTCTCCCAGGATGGCTGAAGAGGTCCATGAGTAGGGGGACAGGAAGGGCAGGGAATGTTCCTGCCAAACCGCCCGGGCCATGTCCCGATATATAGGGTCGGCCCCCACCTGGTTGTCATCATGGTAGAAATAGCCGGGTGTGAAAAAATTTGTCAGCAGACAGCCGAGTGTGATCAGAAGTGTTGTCCGCAACAGACCGCCGACCGCAGGGGAAAGAGTGTGGGGCTTGGGGAGCATGGAGGCAGGGAGAGTCTGTGACTGATCAAAGCTTCACGCCGACGAACCATCAAGCGGGATTTTCCACTTTTGTTCCGTCTCCAGTTCACTTTTGAACCGGCGGGAACAGCGGGATTTTCCAATGGCGGGAATGTGGATTCGGATGTAGGGTTTGTTTCACAGGAGCGGACACATGAAAAAATTATTTCTTCTGATCATTTTGCTGGCCGCCGGATGGTACGGGTGGAAATTCCTCAACGAGAAGGTGGATTTGGACAAGGCCACTGAAAACCAGCGTCAGGACATGGACCGCCAGGTTCAACGGGAGGTTCAAAACCCGCGTCCTGCGCCGCAAAATGCCCAGATACCGGCGGAATCAAATTCCGGCCAGGGCAGTGCTTCGTCGCGGACGGCGGAGAGCCTGCGCAACATGGCGGTCCCGGTGCCGGTCAGCCCGGAGCATGGTGAAAACAAAAAATAGGGTCCCTCTTGCTCAGGGCCTTGCAAGATTCGACGCGCAAATTATGGTGGAGGGACTTAAACACCGCCGTTCCCCATGCTCGCACCCCAGGCCCCGTCATACATTGTCAAAAAAGTGATCCAGGAATCCCGGGAGGTCCGATCCTTTGCATTTGACTGCCGGGCACAGCCCCTGATTTTTGACCCCGGCCAGTTTGTGGTGGTGAAACATGAGGAGTTTGAGGAGATCACCGGATCGTTGTTTTTCAGCACCGAACCGGGGCGGCAGGAGGATCTCCGGCTCACAGCCCGGCGAGACGGGGGATTTGAGGGGGCTTTCTATGAAAAGGTGACCCCGGGGGACATCATCTATATGAGCAAACCCATGGGGCAGTTCCGGCTGTCCCAGGCGGGAAACCGTCCGGTTTGTTTTGTGGGGAGGAATGATTCGATTGTCTCCGCCCGCAGCCTTTTTTTTCATTTGCAGTCGGAGGCGCCCGCTCGTGCGGGAATGCTCATTCATGAATTGACCACCCCGCATCAGCCCCTGTTTGAGGCCGGATGGACCCGGATGAAGGGAACACCCTTCCGCTATACAAAGATTCTGGACCAGTCCCCGCGACCCACCGGCTGGTTTGGCCATCTGGGTCCTCTCTCGCCCCAGATTCTGAAGGTCATTTTGCCTGATTATGTGCAGTATCATTATTTTGTGGCGGGAAATCCGGAGGCCGGGTCGCGTCTGGCTTTGGTTCTCAAAGATGGGGGGGTGGCCCCGTCTCAGATCACCCTTGAAAGTCCGGTCTCCGGTATTTTGCCTGCGTAAGCCGGGAGTGGTCAGCTCGCGGGAGTTCGTGTAGACTCATCCGCCTGTGCAAAAATCCCCGCCCGTTTTTTTTGATTTCCAGACCAGCACCCCCCTGCTGCCTGGAGTGATGGAGGTGATGCGTCCGTATTTCAGCGAGCATTTTGCGGCGTCGGGAAGTGTACATGCCGCGGGGTGCCGGGTGCGGGAGGCTTTGAAGGAGGCCCGTCGCCGGGTCGGTGAATTTGTGGGGGCCTCCGATCCCTTTGAGGAGATCGTGTTCACTTCCGGGGGCACGGAGGCGGTCAATCTGGCCATTGCCGGAAGCATCCGGGCCCGGGGTCGGGGGGTTCATATCCTGTGCACGGGCGGCGATTCCCCCGCGGTGAGCCGGACCGTGGAAGCGTTGTGTCGGGAGGGCTGCTCGGTCAGCCGGGTGCCGGTGGATGGCAAAGGTTTTGTGCTTGCCGACCGTCTGGGAGAATTGTGCCGTGCGGAGACGGCCCTGATTTGCACGCATCTGGTCAACGCGGATGTCGGGACCCTTCAAAGGATCGGACCGCTGGCGTCATTGGCCCGCGAGAGAAAGATTCCGCTTTTTGTCGATGCCATCGCCGGGGCGGGGTGGGTGGAATTGGAGGTGGAAAAGAGGGGCATTGATCTTCTGGCCTTCAGCCCACACCGTTTTTATGGACCGAAGGGGGCCGGGGTGCTGTATCGTCGACGGACCGTGTCCCTCGAGCCGATCCTCCGCGGAGGGATGCAGGAAATGGGGTTGCGGGCCGGGACGGAAAACATCCCGGCCCTCGTCGGTGCGGGCGAGGCCTGTCGTCTGGCCCGGGCGCAATTTGAGGAAAGGGTGGGAATGGTCCGGACCCGGCAGGGTCGCCTGTGGGAAAAAATCCGGGGCATTCCCGGATTGATCCTCAACGGACCGGAGCCGGGGCCTGACCGGAGCCCGGTGACCTTGCATGTCACCCTTCCCGGCGTGGAAAACGAGTATCTTGTGCTCAAGTGTGACCAGATGGGACTGCAGATCGCCGGGGCGACCGGGTGCGTGAGCCCCTCGGCCCGGATCCCGGAGTCGTTGGAGGCGATCGGATTGTCGCCCGAGGCCGCCCGTTGCAGTGTGATGCTCGGTGTCGGTTTGCCCACCACGGAGGAGGATGTGGACCGGGGTGCGGCGCTCTTTGCCGCCGCCGTGGAAAAATTGCGGATGGCCCAGCAAAACTGATCCGAAAGGATGCCCCTTCATGGACGCCTATTTTTATTTCAAAAAAATCGCCCTGATGCTTCTGATGCCCGGGACGGTCGTGTTCCTTCTGCTTCTCCTGGTGCTGGCGGGATTTTTTCTCAGGCAATTGAAGCGGATTGTGCTGGCGGGGGTGGTTCTGACCCTGATTCTGTTTCTGATGGCCGGGAGCGGGTATCCCGCACGCTATGTTTTAAACTCCCTGGAAAACACATTTCCCGCCGTTTCGGAAAAAAACCACCAGCAACTCAGGGAGATCCGTGCATTGCGTCCGGAGTTCATTGTCATTCTCGGAGGGGCCCCCGGCAGCCGTGTTTTGGAGGCGCTTCAACTGCGGACCCTTTTTCCGAAGTCCTCCTTCATTGTCACCGGCGGTTCCAAAAAAGGGCCGGGGGATGCGCAACGTTCGTCCGAGTTGCTCATACGCACCGGAGTGTCCTCCCCCATCCATCAGATCGACACCGTGTTTACCACCGAGGAGGAGTCCGTGGCCCTCAAGGCATACCTCGGTCCCCATGGAAACCCCCATTTTCTGCTGGTCACCGACGCGGCCCACATGCCGCGGGCATACGGACTTTTCAAAAAGCAGGGACTTCATCCCATTGCCGTCCCGGTCCGCCAACAGGAGGGCATGGCTTCCCCGCCATTGCCCTGGCTGGCCTGGTTGCCCAGTGCCGAAGGGATGCGTGTGACCGAGACCGCCATCCGTGAGTCCGTTGCGCTGGTGTGGCTGAGGTTGAGGGGGAAAATCTGAGGCTTGACCGGTGCGCCTCCCTTCCGGCATCCGGATGGGAACGGTGAAAAAAACATTTGGCCCGACAAAGACACTGGCAAAACGGGCCGCGTCTGTTAGGGTCCGTCCCCGATGTCATCCGTCACGGAAGAACAGATTCGCGAAGCCCTCAAACAGGTGAAATACCCCGGTTTCAGCCGGGACATCATCTCCTTTGGCATTCTCAAGGGCGTGGCTTTGGAACAGGATCCCAAGGGAATCCTTCTGGCGGTGACCACACAGGACCCGAAGATCGTTGAGACCATCCGGACCGAGAGTGTCATTGCCCTGGCGGGACTCCTGCCCGGGCACCGGTTTGAGGTGCAGGTCCAGATGGTGACCCCCGCACAAACCATGCAGGCGGGCACACAGTCGATTCCGGGGGTCGGCCACATCATCGCTGTGGCCAGTGGAAAGGGGGGCGTGGGAAAATCGACCGTGGCGGCCAATCTTGCCTGTGCCCTGAAACGGGGCGGAATGTCTGTCGGCCTGCTGGATTGCGACATTTACGGACCGAGCATGGGCCTGATGTTCGGCACCTCCGAGCAGCCCTATGCCGATGAGGAAAACCGCATTGAACCGGTGACCGCCCACGGGATACGGCTCATGTCGATGGGTTTTCTGATGGCCGAGGATGCGCCGGCCATTTTGCGCGGGCCGATGGTGACCCGTTACACCCAGCAACTTCTGATGATGACCCGCTGGGGGTCTCTGGATGTGCTGTTGCTGGACCTTCCCCCCGGGACCGGGGACATCCATCTGACCATTGTCCAGACGGTGGCGCTTTCCGGTGCGGTGATTGTGACCACCCCCCAGGACATTGCCCTGCTCGACGCCAAAAAAGGCGTGACGATGTTTCAAAAAACAAATGTCAAAATCCTTGGCCTTGTCGAAAACATGAGTTACTTTACGTGTCCCCAGTGCGGACACCGCGAGGAGATTTTCAGCCATGGTGGTGCCCGCAAGGAGGCTGCCCGGCTGGGGGTCACCCTGCTTGGTGAAATCCCATTGGACCTGAAAATCCGCACCGGGGGAGACTCGGGAGTCCCCATCGTGATGGGAGAGCCCGAGGGTCCCCATGCCAGGGCTTTCCAGGCGTTGGCGGAAGCGGTCAGAAAACAAATTTGAGAGCGAGGAAAAAACCATGTCCGAAATCACCATTGAAACCGTCTACAGCGTCCTCAAGAACTGTTACGATCCGGAGATCCCCGTCAATCTTGTGGATTTGGGGCTCATTTACGATGTGGTCATCGAGGGAACCGGGGTCCGGGTGAAGATGACCCTGACGACCCCCGGCTGCCACATGGGCCCCTCCATCGCCAACGATGTCCAGACCAAGCTGCTGGCCGTGGACGGTATTGATGAGGCCAGTGTGGATATCGTTTTTGATCCTCCCTGGAACCAGAGCATGATCAGTGCCGACGGGCGCAAGAAACTCGGCATGGTGTAGGAGTCTCACCGGATCCATTGGAAAATCTTGAGCAGGACGGAGGTCATGCCCGCCAGAAGGGGCAGGGCGCTCAGCGTGCCGAACATTTTTTTGAGCCGCATGTGCCGGTCGTCGGGAAGAAGTGAGAGACCCGCAAGCAAAAAGGCCAGTCCAAAGGCGGTGATTTCCCAGTGGCGCGGGTCTTCAAACAGGGCCTTTCTCGGGCGGCGTGGCGGCGGCAGGTTGATGATTCCCAGGGAAGAAAGAATCAGAAAGAGTCCGACACCCCCGACGATCAAACACAGGATCAGTCTTTCCTTGGGGGAAGGGGGAGGGGGCATAACTTACCTCAGGTAGGGCGCGAGAAAATCCCTTGCCGCATCGATATCCACCGAGAAACCGATCCGGACATCCTGCGTATCGATCTGGGTATTGACCCCGACAACCTCCCCGTAACCGTTGATGAGCGGGCCGCCACTGCTGCCGTGGTCGATGGCAATGTCTGAAACGATCATGGGAGCTTTGGCACCGTTGAAAGTTTCGAGTTTTTGTCGGGCCGAGACCAGACCCTTGGTGATGATTTTTGAGGTTCCCTGCGGATTGCCGATTGCGTACACCACCTCTCCGAGTTCCAGATGGGCGGCCGTGCCGATTTTGACCGGCGTACCGGAGAGGTCCGTGACCCTGAGAATGGCCATGTCAATGGCCGGATTGGAGGCGACCAACGTCGCGGAAACCGGTTTGGAGTCACGGTCGCGGGCGGCCATGAGTTTGACCCCCTTTTCAATGACGTGGTAGTTGGTGACCAGATAACCGGGGGCAATAAAAAAACCGGTGCCCGAGTAGGCGCTGGGGGAGTTTTCCGCGGGAAGGGCGAGCACCAGCACCACGGAGTCGTTGAAGGTGGCCATGATTTCCTTTGTGTCACGGGCGTTGGCGGACCGGCCGAGGACATTTTGGATGCGGCTGGCGTCCGGTCCGCTTTGGGCCAGGGCGTAGTACTTGAGGGCATTGTTGTAATCCTTCAAATCCTCCAGTTTGCGGCCGATCTGCAGCGCGACCGTTTCCCGTTCCCTGAAGGGCATCCACGTCTCGATCATCGGCAGGGCATCCGTGAACCGCTCCTGCCGGAGAAGACCCGAGAGAGAGGTGAGTTCCTGGACCTGCTGGGTGTTGAGTTGCTGGCAGCGATCCGCATGGGTTTGGAAGCTGATTTTTTTGGCGGGGTTGTCCTCGGCCAGCTGTCGGTAGAGGGTGGCGGCCTGGGCGAAATCCTTCTGGGCCTCCAGGCCCCGGGCCAGGTTGATGAGTTCCTCAAGGCCCTGTTTCCGGCAGAGTTCCGCCCGGGCGAGAAACTCCCCCCCCCGGGTGGTGTGGGCGCTTTTTGAAAGTTCCATGTAGAGGGCGGCGGCGGAGTTGTAGCGACCTTCCTGTTCAAGGGAGTGGGCCTCCTCCAGTTTCGCGCGGAAATTTCCGTAGGGGGAACCCAGATGGTCCAGCAGCGACCGGGCTTCCGCATTTTGCGGCCAGAGCCGGAGGGCCTTGTCCAGAAGCACGCCGGCATCGGCCCAGTACCCCCCGGTCTGGGATTTCCGGGCCGTGGCCGTCAACTCGCGGGATTCGCGCAGGGTGGCCTCGGCCTGTTTTTTGAAGGAGTCCGCCCGGTCAAAATAATCCCGCACCCCCTGTCGGGGAAAGGTCCCCCGGGCATGCAATTCCAAAACCTTCTCGTAATCCTTTTCATAAAAAGCCGATTGAAGCTGGGCCGACCAGTCCTTGACCCGGTTGAGATGGCCGCTCAGACGGCCCTGCAGATTCAGCAGTGCCGGGTCGGTCGGGTTTTCGCGCAGGGCCGAGGCCAGGAGGGAGTCTGCGGTTTGAAGGTCCTCCTTTTTGAGTGCGGTTTCGATTTTTGAAACCAGGTCCGCCGCCTTGGCCACGCGGATTCCGGCCTGACGGGCGGCATCCTTGATTTCCAGCGAGAGCAGGTTTTTAAACTCGGGTTTTTCCAGAAAATCAAAGACAACCAGGGCCAGTTCCAACTCCCCCTGACGGTAGCAAAACCAGAAGAGACTCTGGGCCTTGACCTGCAACGAAAAACGAAAATCCCGGGCCTTGGAGACATTTCCGGCAGTGGAGGCCTTTTGATGGAGTGTGGCCGCCTCACCCATGAACGAGACAATCCGTTCCAGCGTTCCCTTTTGGGAGCCCACGCACTGGGAACGGAGGGCCTCGTATTTCCGGATGTTTTCAGGGACGGGATTCTGCAGG
Organism: Verrucomicrobiia bacterium; assembly: GCA_033764445.1. Taxonomy (GTDB): domain Bacteria; phylum Verrucomicrobiota; class Verrucomicrobiia; order JAWXBN01; family JAWXBN01; genus JANRIZ01. The sequence continues at coordinate 14,739 of JANRIZ010000063.1, forward strand.
AAGGTACGCAGCCCGGAGGTCAGAGCCTGCTGCACCTGTCCCGCCGAAGCATTGGCCGCCTGGAGGAGGGGGGGATCCCCGATCCCCAGAACCACTGCGGCGATCAAAAAAACGCATGCGGATCGTCTCAGTCTCTCAGCGAGTGTCCGGATGTGGCGCATGGGGTGGGACATTATCGCCTCCGCCGGGGGGAAGTTTCAAGCCCTGAGTTTCCGGGCTGCCGACCTGGAAAAACCAGGTGCCTTCCAGCATCTTGCCGCCGGATTTTTCGCGGGCCCGGATCGTGACATAACACGGGCCAAAGGGCAGTTCCTTCGGGGGTTGGACAGATACCAGGCGGGTTTGGGGATCAAACTTCGGAGGGATGGCCCCGACCTTACTGACCGTGACAACCAGTGTTTTCGGGTCGATGTCCTGCTCGGGCGAAAGCCGGGCGCTGATGACCGGTCTGTTCGAGTCCGCCAGCGTGCTCAGCGCGGGGGTGAGTTCCGACAGCAGCAGCCCCTCGTTTTTTTCGGAGAGGGAAAGGGCCTTTTCCAGGGGAAAATCGCGGGTGATGACAAACCGGTTCAGGTCCCGGGGGTCGCTGCCCGAATAATTGTTGGCGCCGCTGACAGTTGTGATGGCCTCGTAACCCGCCGCTTCCGTGAATTTGCGGACCAGGGCATTGTAGCCCCCGTACGGATAGGCAAAACTGCGGATCGGCACACCCAGTTTCTCCTCAAGGATTTTTTTGGGGGTCAGGGTCTCCTCCACAAGCCATTTTTCATATTCCTCGTCGCCCCGTTTTCCGCGTTTGGTCATCAGGGAATGGGATTTGGAGTGGCAACCGATTTCCATCCCGTCCCTCATCATCTCGCGCAGATGGTCCCATGTGACCGCCCCCGCGCCCGAATCCACAAAATCCGTGTAGATGTAGAAAACCCAGGGATAGTTGAATTCCTTCAGGAGCGGGTAGGCTTTCTGGTGGACCGAGCGGAATCCGTCGTCGATGGTGATGACCAGGGATTTTTCCGGCAGGGCCGGTGTTTTTCCCTGCCAGAAGTCCAGGGCGCGGGACAGGGGAATGACCGTGTAGCCGCGGTCCCGGAAGGTTTGCAGGTGGCGCCGGAATTCCTCCGAACTGACGCTGTAGGGATTTCCCGGGCGGTCAAACTGGTGGTAACAGAGAATGGTGATGGTGGGTTTTTTGGAGAGACCCGTTTCGCTGACCGTGTTGGTGGGGGCGATGGGGGGAGTGTTGGTGACGGGAATTTCCGGCGGCGGGACCACGGGGGAATTGGTGGCAGGCACGGCATTGGTGACGGCCACCCAGTTGGTGGAGAGCAGGTAGTACGGATAAAGGGTGAGATTGGTTTTGGAGGAACCGAGAATGACCGGCACCGTGGAGGGTTTGTCCGAGGCGGGCACAAAAGTGGCATTTGAAAGGGAGTGATGATGAAAATTTGTGGGAGCCAGCAGGAGATTGGTCAGGATAACGGCCGTTTGAGGGATGGCGTTGGAGACAGTTTGTGGGGTGGGGGGCTGGGGGGGGAGCGCCGGGGGCACCGGTGCGGTCCGGTGGCAGGCGCCCAGCAACAGCAGCATCAGAAAAAGAGGCAGGGGGAGATTACGGGACATACACGCGGTCGACGATTTCGAGCACGCAGTGCAGGATGAACGTGTGGGCCTCCTGAATGCGTGCGGTGTTTTGTGAGGGGATGATGATTTCCAGATCGGAGAGGCCGCGGCATGTGCCGCCATCCTTGCCCAGAAGTGCCGCCGTCAAAAGCCCGGCCGAGCGCCCGGCCTGCAAAGCCTTGACGATGGAGGGGGACTGGCCACTGGTTGAAAAAACCACCAGCAGGTCGCCCTTGCTGCCAAGGCCCTCAATCTGACGTGAAAAAACGGCATCGTATCCGTAATCATTGGCGATGCAGGTCAGTGCCTGGCTGTCCGCCGTCAGGGCGATCCCCGGCAGGGAGCGCCGGTTTTTGTTGTAGCGGCCCACGAGTTCCTCGGTCATGTGCTGGGCGTCGGCGGCACTGCCCCCGTTGCCGCAGGTGAGCAGTTTGCCGCCGGATTGCAGGGTGGAAACCAGCCGGTCGCCCAGGGTTTGGATGGCGGGCAGCAACGGGCCCAGCGAGGATTGGACCGCGAGGCTTTCGGAGAGAAAGGGTTCGAGAAAGGAACTCATAAGTGTGGGGATGGGAAGGACTATAATCCGCTGCGAAGACTTGTCATCAGCAAAGTTTCCCGCCAGTGTGTCCCGGATTTCCCATGCTCCATCTTCCCGGTACATTTCTTGAAAAGTTCCAGCGGTTGATCCGCCGTCTGGACGGGGTTCCCCCCGGGGAAAACGGTCAAAATGCCCGGGGAAAAGTGCCGGCGGGATACAACGGCCTTTGTGTGCCGGGTTTCCGGGTCCTCGACATCCACATCTTCCGGGAATTTCTCCTGCCCCTGGCTTTTCTGGTCTTTGCCCTGACCAGTATCTTCCTGGTTTTTGTGCTCATGAGCGAGCTCAACGACCTGATCGCCCTCAAACTCGGGTTCTGGGATGTGTGTTATTACCTTTACCTGAATATCCCCTACCTGCTCAAGCGGATGCTGCCGGTGGCCTATCTCGTGGCCATCATCTATTTTCTGATGACCCTGGCCAAAAACAACGAGATTGTGGCCATGCGTGCCAGCGGCATTTCCCTGTTCCGGTTTTCCTCCCCCGTGCTCGTGGCGGCGGTCATGGGCAGCCTTTTTCTGACGGGGATCAATCGCGAGGTGATTCCCCTCACCGAGATGCAGGCCAAACAGATGCTCGTCCTGGGCAAAACAAACGAGGCCGGGGACGTGGTCCGGCACAACGTCCAGTTCATGCACTTTGGCACCAGCCGCAGCTGGTACGTCCAGGAATTCAACATCAGCCGCAATTCCCTGCGGAACATTGAGATCACCGAGCAGGACCCCAACGGCCGGGATCGCCGCAAGATTTATGCCCGGTCCGCCGCATGGGAAAATGGAAAATGGCATTTTATGGACGTGCGTGAGTTTTATTTTGATCCCCAGGGGGGGGCCACCGAGGCCAACAGACCCACGGCCAACTATGACGAGTTTTTTGAGAATCCCCGGCAGATTCTGACCGTCAGCAAGGACGTGGACGCGATGAGCGTCAGCCAGTTGCAGGAGTTTTTTGCGCAGTCCGGGGAGTTTTCCCCGCGGCGGCTGGCGCCCTATCTGACCGTGTATTATTACCGGTTTGCCCTCGGCTGGTCGGTGCTGGTGGTGGCACTTTTTTCGATCCCCTTTGCGGCGGGAATCACCAAGCGCGACCCCGTGGCGGGGGTCGCCTATCCCCTCGTGCTTTTTGTGGCGATGCATTTTATGACGGAATTTTTCCTGGCCCTGGGCAAGGGCGCCCGCATGCCCGCCCTGGTCGCCGCCTGGCTGCCCCTGCTGATTTTTGGTGCGTTGGGCGCGTGGCTGATGTGGCGAAAACGGTAGCCGCATGAACATTGCACGGCCAGCCAATGGCATGGGCTATGCCAACCCATTGGGAAAAGCCCTGCGATTCCGTCGCCCTGACAGGGCTTTTCCTTGGAATCCCGTTTTCCTGGGGCGTTTCAGGGCGGGGACGCGTGCGCTCCCCGGTCGGTTCTGAAAGAATCCCTCCTCTTGGATTTTGTGCCTTTTTGCGGCCAAAATGCGGCGTCGATTGATGATCTCAACGGGAATCCAATATGCACGTGACGGAGACCAACAGTTGCGACGGGGATGTGAAGAGTGAGGGAGTCGAACTGACATCGGCGTTTTCTGCGACATCCCGACCCATCCGGGACAAGTCTGCGGGGGGCTGCTTGTACGGCTCTTGGGGTTTTGCGTGCTGATTGTCGGACGCCAGTTTCAAGCGGGCCGTCCGGCGCACAACTTCTGAATCTTCTGGGCCAGATCGTCGATATTCCAGAGGCGTCCGATTCCCTCATAGCCGCAGGCGAGCAGGCCTTTTTCGGGGCCGATGAAGCGGACTTTTCGTTGTGTGAGTGTGGCGACATTTTCCCGGGTGGCCGGGTGGAGCCACATTTTGCCGTTCATCGCCGGGGCCATGACAATCGGCGCGCGGGTGGCCAGCAAAATGCAGGTGAGAGCGTCGTCGGCCATGCCGTGGGCGGCCTTGGCGATCAGGTTGGCCGTGGCTGGGGCGACGACCACCAGGTCCGCCGAGTCCGCCAGGGCGATGTGCCCCGGCTGCCAGGAGGTTTCCTCGTGGAGACTGGTGAGGACCGGGTTGCGGGAGAGGGTTTGGAGGGTCAGGGGCGTGATGAATTTCTGGGCGTCGGCGGTCATGACACAATGCACGTCGTGGCCCGCCTGACGCAGGCGGCTGCAGAGGTCCGCCGCCTTGTAGGCGGCGATTGAGCCGGTGAGGCCAAGAACGATGCGGGCGGGTTTGTGGGGCATGGGAGGACTCCGGATCAGATTTCACCGAGGATCAGCCGCGAGGAATGGTAGCGTTCCGCCTTCATGATCGCGCGGAATTTGTCGAGATCCTCCTCGATCGAGCCGCTGAGAATCGTGTATTTGTACTCGCTCCAGTGGCGCATTTCCTGACGGGCATTTTCCAGGCGGAGCCGGATCTGCTCCTCGCTTTCGGTCTGGCGTTTGCGCAGACGGCGTTCGAGTTCGGCAAAGGTCGGAGGCATGATGAAGATATCCGCCAGGCAGGATTTGAGGCGGGCATCCGAAAGGGTGCGGATGGCGGCCGCCCCCTGGATGTCGATATCCAGGAGGATGTCCTTCCCCTGGTCGAGACTGTCAAAGACCGTTTTTTTGAGGGTGCCATAGAAATTGCCGTGCACGGTGGCATGTTCCAGAAAGTCCCCGGCGCGGATTTTTTCCTCGAAGGCCCCGCGGGAGAGGAAAAAATAGTCCTCGCCGTCGGCTTCACCCGGACGCGGGGGCCGGGTGGTGCACGAGATCGAGTAGGTGAAGTCGTCGCGCTGGCGCAGGCTGTTGCAGAGGGTGGTTTTGCCCGCGCCCGAGGGGGCGGAAACCACAAAAAGAGTGCCGAGACGTTGCATCAGGCCCCCCTTTCTGCCCAAAGCCGGGGAGGTTGCCAATCAATTAATGTGACGGTCGCGGTTCCGCCCCATTGAGGGTTGCAACTTTTGATTCTCAACGCTAGCTTTTGGTTCCGATTCCTTTTTATATTCCCTGTTGTGAACGACGATCTGATCATCGATATTCTTCTGGACGTGGGGCTCGTCAATCGGACCCAGGTCGAGGAGGGCCGGGAGAAGGCCGCCACGGCCGGTTCCTCCGTGGTGGATGCATTGATTGGGGCGGGGCATCTGGCGCGTCCCGACCTGCTGCAGGCGGTGGCCAGCGCGTACGGGATGGAGGTCGTCTCCCTGAACGGACGCCAGTTTTCAAAGGAGGTCATCGATGCCGTCCCGGCGCATGTGGCCAAACGGTACAAGGTCATGCCCGTCCACACCACCGAACACTCCGTGATGATCGCCCTGAGCGAGCCCGACGACCTGGACCTGGTCGAGACCCTCCGCCACATTCTCCACAAACATGTCGATCCGGTTGTCGCCTCCGCCGAGGAAATTGACGCGGCCGTCACCAACTACTACGGGACGCTGGCGGACATGGACAGAATCGTCACGGACATGACCGAGGGGGACGCCGTGGCCACCCGGGCGGATGCCACCTTTGACGAGGATGAGGGGGACCAGAAGGAGGACTCCGCAGTGGTGCGGCTGGTCATGAAGTTTCTGACCGACGCCCAGCGCCGCCGTGCCTCGGACATCCACGTCGAACCCCTGGAGAAAAAAATCCGTGTCCGTTACCGGATCGACGGCGTCCTGGTGGAGGTTGACAATCCCCACAAGCGCCTGCAGGGGGCGATCATCAACCGCATCAAGATCATGTCCCGGATGAGCATCGCCGAGAAACGCATCCCGCAGGACGGGCGCATCCAGTTTCTTTACGAGGGCAAACCCATCGATCTGCGTGTTTCCACCGTGCCGACGGTCCATGGCGAGAGCATCGTCATGCGTATCCTGGACAAGAGCGGGCTGACCCTGGGGCTGCCCCAGCTCGGGTTCCTGTCCGATGACCAGGCCACGTTTGAGAAACTCATCACCCTTCCCGACGGCATCATCCTGGTGACCGGTCCGACCGGCTCGGGCAAAACCACCACGTTGTACGGCTGCCTCAACTACATGAACAAACCCGACCGGAAGATCATGACCGTTGAGGATCCGGTGGAATACGAAATGAGCGGCATCAACCAGGTGGCCGTCCGTGAGGACATTGGCATGACCTTTTCGATGGCGCTCCGGTCCATTTTGCGCCAGGCCCCCAACATCATCATGATCGGTGAAATCCGCGATCTGGAAACGGCCAATATCGCCGTCAATGCCTCACTGACCGGGCATCTGGTGCTTTCAACCCTCCACACCAATGACGCCCCCAGTGCGATCACCCGTCTCATTGACATCGGGGTCAAGCCCTTCCTGTGCGCCTCATCGATCCGGGCCATCATGGCCCAGCGTCTGGTGCGCAAGGTCTGTGCAAATTGCTCGGCCCCCTACACCCCCACCGAGGCGGAGATCAATTCCCTGCGCATTCCCGAGGCGCAGCTTTCCTCGGCGACCTTCAAAAAGGGTGCGGGGTGTGAAAAATGCAACGGCAGCGGGTACAAGGGGCGGATGGGGATCTTTGAGGTGTTTCTGATCAATGACGAGATCCGGCGGATGATCTTTGACAAGACCGGCGCGAGCATTTTGCGGCAGCGGGCCCGGGAGCTGGGGATGCGGACCCTGCGCGAGGACGGCATGCGCAAGGTCCTGGGCGGTCTGACCACCCCCGAGGAGGTCATCAGCATCACCATGGGAGACAAGGAATAACCATGTCCGACGCATCCGACGTGTCCATCGAGCAGCTTCTGGATTTTATGATCCAGGCCCGTGGCTCCGACCTGCACATCACCGTGGGGTTCCCTCCCGCGTGTCGGCTCAATGGCAGCATCCGGGGACTGGACCTGCCCCCGCTCAAACCCGAGGATACCGAGCATCTGGTCAAGTCCATCACCTCCGAGGACCGCCAGCAGCAGTTGCGCGAGGCGGGCAGTGTGGATTTCGGTTTTTCCTACGGGGAGATCGCCCGGTTCCGCGTCAATGTTTTCCGGCAGAAGGGCAGCCTGGCCATGGTTTTGCGGCAGATTCCCTCGAAGTTGCTGACTTTGTCGGATGTGGGCCTGCCCCCGAGCATCCAGGAGGTGCTTGACCTGCCGCGCGGGATGGTATTGGTGACCGGACCGACCGGCTCGGGAAAGTCCACGACCCTGGCGGCGATGATCAATTTCATCAATGAAAACCGCAGCGACCACATCATCACCATCGAGGACCCGATCGAATATTTCCATCCGCACAAACGCTGCATTGTCAACCAGCGCGAGGTGGGCTCCGACACCAAGACCTTTGCCGATGCGCTCCGGCGGGCCCTGCGCGAGGACCCGGATGTGATCCTGGTGGGCGAAATGCGCGATCTGGAAACCATGGAATCCGCCATCAATGCCGCCGAGACCGGACATCTGGTCTTTGCCACGCTCCACACCACCGGGGCGGCCCGCACGGTGGACCGCATCGTCGGCGCCTTTCCCATGAACCAGCAGGACCAGATCCGCATCCAGCTGGCGGGGAATCTGCGGGCGGTTGTCTCCCAGCTGCTGCTGCCCACCGCCGACGGCAACGGACGGGTGGCCTGCCACGAGATCATGATCAACAATGACGCCATCGCCTCGAAAATCCGAGACAACAAGAGTTTTGCCATCATCTCGGACATCCAGACGGGCAGCAAGGCGGGCATGCGCAGCCTCGACCAGCATCTGGTCGAACTCTTCCGGGCCGGGTTGATCGATATCTCCCAGGTGATGACCAAGTGCCAGCGTCCGGACGATATCCGGGCCTATCTGAAAGGATAACCCCCATGCTCGACGCCCATAACGACACCGTCCTGGAATTGCTCCAGAGCCGCAATCTGATCACCCCTGACCAGGTCACCGAGATACGGGAGGAGCAGGAGCGCTCCGGCAAAACGGTCGCCCAGCTGGTTCTGGATTTTCAGATCGTCGATGAATCCACCCTCTTCCGGATCATTTCCGAACACACCGGTTATGACTACATGTCCATCGAGGACATGAATATCGAACCCGACGCCATCGACCTGGTCGATGCCAACACCGCCCGGGTCAACGGCTGCCTGCCCGTTCTCTGGGACGGACACACACTGACAGTCGCCCTGACGGACCCGCTTTCGGTCCAGGTGCTTGACGATCTGCATTTTGCCACCGGAAAACATGTCACGATGGTGGTGGTCCCCGCCAGCCAGATTGAAAAGGGCATCGAGCGGTATTACGGCGAATTTGGCGGGGACGGCGCGGAGCTCGACCTATTCAGCAACCGGCTTTTTGAGGATGAGATGCAGCGGCTGGGGATGAGCGAACTCACCGACATCAAGGACATCGAGGCGGAGGCCAACGCCACCCCGGTGGTCAAGTACGTGAATCTGGTCATGTACCGCGCCATCCAGGCCCGGGCCAGTGACATCCATTTTGAACCCTTCGCCGATGTCTTCCGCATCCGCTACCGTGTGGACGGGGCCCTGCTGGAAATGGCGCCGCCCCCGCGTCAGATGGCCCTGCCGGTCATTTCCCGCATCAAGGTCATGAGCAATCTCAACATCGCCGAGCGGCGTCTGCCCCAGGACGGGCGCATCCAGCTCAACGTGGCGGGGCGGCCCGTGGATCTGCGTGTCTCGTGCATCCCGACCCAGTACGGGGAAAGTGTCGTGCTGCGTGTCCTGGACCGGAACAGCACCAAGCTCGAACTCGAGATTCTGGGCATGCCCCGCGGCATCTACGAGTACATCAGCGAGACCATCCAGAAACCCAACGGCATCTTTGTGGTCACGGGGCCCACCGGCTCGGGAAAAACCACCACCCTCTATGCCTGCCTGAACAAAATCAACACCATCGATGCCAAGCTGCTGACCGCCGAGGACCCGGTCGAATATGAGATCGAGGGCATCCAGCAGGTGCCCGTCAATGAGGCGATCGGGCTGACCTTTGCGAAGGTCCTCCGCGCCTTCCTGCGCCAGGACCCCGACCGCATCATGCTCGGGGAAATGCGCGATCTTGAAACGGCGCAGATTGCGATCCAGGCCTCCCTCACGGGGCATCTGGTGCTTTCGACCCTCCACACCAATGACGCCCCCGGGGCGGTCACCCGCCTCATCGACATGGGTGTCGAGCCGTTTTTGATTTCCTCCTCGATGGAGGGCGTGCTCGGCCAGCGGCTGGTGCGGACCATCTGCAAAAAGTGCCGGACTCCGTATGAGCCGAACGAAACGGTGCTCTCGGAAATCGGCCTCACCCCCCAGGAGATCGGCGACAAGGTCTTCTACATGGGGGCGGGTTGTGCCGAGTGCAACAACACCGGATACAAGGGCCGGAAGGGCATCTACGAACTGCTCGACATCAATGAACCCATCCGCCAGCAGATCAACATGCGTGCGCCCTCGGTGGTCATCCGCCAGAAGGCCATTGAACTGGGGATGCGCACCCTGCGCGAGGACGGACTGAGGTCCATCTACGACGGGGAAACGACCATCGAGGAAGTTCTGCG
>JANRIZ010000082.1:0-6049 GCA_033764445.1 Verrucomicrobiia bacterium
GTCAGGCTCTCCGCGGTTTGTCGCGCCCAGGTGTCCGCGTCCTTGACCGTCTCCAGGTCCGGATGCTCAATGACCCTGTGTCGCGACATGCATTCACCGACCACATCCCAGATGCGGGTGAACTTGATTTTTCGGTTTAAAAATTTTTCCACACAGACCTCGTTGGCGGCATTGAACACGGACGGCAGGGTGCCTCCCTTGGCTGCCGCCTCCCGTGCGTATTGGAGTGAAACAAACGTTTCGGCGTCTGGTTCCTCAAAAGTCAGCGCCTTGAGGGACGCCAGGTCCAGAGGCTTCATGGTATTGGGCACCCGGTCGGGATAGGTGACGGCATACTGGATGGGGTAACACATGTCATTGACGCTCATCTGGGCGATGATCGACCCGTCATTGTACTCGACCATCGAGTGGATGATGCTCTGGGGATGCACGATGACATCCACCTGCTGGATCGGGAGATTGAAAAGCCAGCGCGCCTCGATCATCTCCAGGCCCTTGTTGAAAAGTGTGGCGGAATCAATGGTGATCTTTTTACCCATGGTCCAGGTGGGATGCTTCAGGGCCTGCTCCAGGGTCACTTCCTCCAGCTCCGCGCGCTTCTTCCCGCGAAAGGGTCCGCCCGAGGCGGTCAGAATCAGGCGCTTGATCGAATCCACCGGTTTACCATCCAGACACTGCCAGATGGCGCTGTGTTCGCTGTCAACCGGGAAAACCTGCACGCCGTGCTTTTTGGCCTCGGCCATGACCATCTCCCCGGCTATGACTAGAATCTCCTTGGAGGCCACGGCAATGTCCTTGCCCGCCCGGATCGCGGCCAGCGCGGGGGCCAGCCCGGCGGTTCCCACAATGGCCACCAGCACAAGGTCGGCCTCCGGGGTCACGGCAATCTGCTCCAAGCCCTCAAGTCCACAATACATCCGGGGGCGGTGGCCGTTGAGGCCGGACCTGACGTCGTGAAAAGCCTTTTCATCGGTCACGGTCACGGCAAGGGGTTTGACTTCGGCAATTTGTCCGAGGAGGGCATCGACGCTGCGGTTGGCGGCCAGTCCGACCACCTCCATGCGCTGCGGCAGGTCCCGCGCCACTTTCAGGGCGCTGGTGCCGATCGATCCGGTGGATCCAAGGATGACAACTTTTCGTTTCATGGGGGGAAATCTTCAATCAATTGTGACGGTTCGCGGCCCGTCGTGGGGTTCAGGCGACAAACCTCAGGTAAAAGTACAAGGCGGGTCCTGTAAAGAGCAAGCTGTCGATCAAGTCGAGCATCCCGCCGATCCCGGGCACGACATGGCCGGAGTCCTTCAGATGCGCCCCGCGTTTGAGCAGGGACTCGGCCAGATCGCCAATGACCGAAAACAACGCCAGTACCAGCCCCAGATACAGGGAGGCGGACCAGGAAATCAAACTCAGCTGCCCGGGCATGATCCAGTTGACGAGTACAAAACTCGAGAGGATCGACAGGACCACACCCCCGGCCAGGCCTTCCCAGGTCTTTTTGGGACTGATCTTGGGGACAAACTTGTGTTTGCCAAAGGCCATCCCCGAAAGCAACGCCCCCATGTCGCAGAACTTGGTGACAATCAACAGATAAATGAGGTAATACCCGCCCTCCCGGCTGCCATCCATCTTGGGGATGCCAAAGGCGATGAGCACCATGAAGTTCAACAGCCACGGCACATAAATGAATCCCGAAAGGGACCCGCCCACCGTCTCCAGCGAGGAACGGTCACCGGTCCGCCACAGGCTCGCACACAGGACCCAGAGCGAAAAAAAGGTGAAAACCCCCGACATCCACATCCAGGCAAGTATCTCCTCGGCATTCCGGTGCAACCAGAGGCTCCCGGAAATGAGCAGGACGGTGGCCAGCAACCCGCATCCCCACACCATCCGCGCCCCCCCCGACTCATGTAGCCGGTAGTACTCCAGCAATCCTTTGACGGCCACGAGGTTGAAGAGCAGATAATACCCGGGCACCCAGTCGGTGAGGATCACCGAAAGGACACAGACCCACAGGATCAGGGTGCTGATCACCCGCCCCCTCATTCCTTGACCTCCCCAAAACGGCGCTGGCGCTTCTCGTAATCCTCCAGGGCCTCCATGAACTGTTTTTCGCGGAAATCAGGAAAGAGGGTTTTGGTCACATAAATCTCGGTGTAGGAGAGCTGCCACAGGAGAAAATTGCTCAGCCTCATCTCCCCGCTGGTGCGGATGAGCAGGTCCGGATCGGGATAGTACCGGGTGTACAGATGATGGGAAAAGACCTTGTCATCAATCTGCGCCGGATCGATCCGCCCCTCCTTGACCTCACGGATCATCGACCGCACGGCATCAATGATCTCGGCCCGGCCACTGTAGCTGAGGGCCAGGACCAGGGTCATGCCCTCATTGGACGCGGTCTCGGAAATGGCGTGGTGGAGCTGGCGCTGCACCTGCTCGGGAAGGTCATTGAGCCGTCCGATGGCCTGCAGACGGATGTTGTTCTTTTTGAGCTCCTCGACTTTTTCCGTGAGAAATTGCTCCAGCAAGACCATCAGCGCGGCCACCTCGGTCTTGGGACGTTTCCAGTTCTCCGTCGAAAAGGCGTAGAGGGTCACGTACTTGATGCCGATTTTGCCCGCGGCCGTGACGATGGCCCGGACGGATTCCGCCCCGCGCCGGTGTCCGGCCACCCGGGGCAACCCCCGCTGCTTGGCCCAGCGTCCGTTTCCATCCATGATGATGGCCACGTGATGGGGGACTTTTTTGATGGCGGGTTTGCTCATGGTCGGTCTTTAGAGTGGTGGAAATAACAGAGGGAATTTTTTCCGATCTGCATGATGCCTTGTGGCAACCGCCTCCTTTTACGGGATTCGGGCGGCTTTGCACCAAAATTCAATCTGCGCGCTACCGATGGCCTCTCCGCACAAAACCCGTTCCGACGGGGTGTTCCACGACAGGCGGTCGGAGGCTTCCGGTCACACAAAAAGTGTCTGCGCCCGGTTGGGCCCAACGGAGACGATCCCCAGCTTGGTCCCGGTCAGCTCCGCCAGGGCGGTCAGATAGGTCCGGGCCTGCGGAGGCAGGTCCTTCCACTGCCGCACCTTGCTGATGTCCTTTTTCCAGCCCTTGAAAATCCGGTACACGGGCTTGCATCGGCTGAATTGCTCCAGATCGCACGGGACGACCTTCACGGTCCGGCCATCAAGCTTGTAGGCCACACACACCTTGATGGTCTCGAGGGTGTCGAGTCCGTCAATGCACGTGACGGCCAGCCGGTCGATGCCGTTGATCATGGCGGCGTAACTGACGACGACGGCATCAAACCACCCGCACCGCCGGGCGCGTCCGGTGGTCGCCCCGTATTCGCGGCCCATGCCATGCATCAGGTCACTGAGAAAGGTGTCCTCGGTGGGAAAGGGTCCCTCCCCCACGCGCGTCGTATAGGCCTTGGCCACCCCGATGACGGCATCGATGCGGTTGGGGGGAAAGCCGCTGCCCGTGCACGCCCCGCCGGAGGTGGTGTTCGAGGATGTCACATACGGGTACGTGCCAAAATCAATGTCCAGAAAGGTCCCCTGCGCCCCCTCAAAAAGGATCTGTTTCCGCGCCCGGCGTACGCCGTCCAGATACACGGCGGTGTTCGTGACAAAGGGCCGGAGCCGCTTTCCGGCGGCCAGATAGTCGGCCTCCACCTGCTTCAGATTCCCGGACCGGGACCCCAGGGACCGGAGCTGACGCGCATCCTCGACGGCCTTGAGCCGGAATTTGCCCGCAAACACCTTCGGCTGGATCAGGTCAATCATCCGCAGTCCGCTGCGCGAGGCCTTGTCCGAATAGGTCGGACCGATCCCGCGTTTGGTGGTGCCGATCTTGCGCTTGCCCTTGAGGCTTTCCTTCAAGCCGTCGACTTCCTTGTGGTAGGGCAGCACGATGTGGGCGGTTTCGCTGATCCGCAGGTTCCGGGGTGTGATCGAGACCCCCTTGGCCAGCTGCTCGTCGATTTCCGCCACCAGCGAGATCGGGTCAATGACCACCCCGTTGCCGATCACACACGCCTTCCCCTTGCGCAAAATGCCGGAGGGCAGCAGATGCAGGATGTACTTCTCGTCATCCACCAGCACGGTGTGGCCGGCATTGCTGCCTCCCTGCGAACGGACCACGACATCGGCCTTCTCGGTCAGGACATCGATGATCTTTCCTTTTCCTTCATCACCCCACTGGGCACCGACTAAAATTGTGTTGGCCATATTTGTGCAATTTCCTCGCGTATCGCCTGTTCAACGACACAAACCCTCACCTTTAACCAACGCAACGGGGGAAGGCAAAACATTATTCCTGAAAATTCCCGAACCTCCCAATCAGGTCGGTCGAAAATTTTTTATTGATTCGACGGTGACATTACGTATTTCTGCGCTATAAATTCATATAAAAAGCAACAGTGACCCTTCATGCGATATTGGACAAAATTCAGAGCCAAGTTCCGCGGCTCCGCAGGTTTCAAACTTAAAACAATGGTTTTTGTCCTTGTCCTCCTGTCACTGGTCTTCGGGGGAGGCGGCTACACCTACTATCATCAGGTCTTTCTGAAGGACCCACGTCAGATCGCGGCCAGGGAACTGGCCAAGGCGGGCATCCCCGTCTCCCCGGAAAGTCTGCTGGCCGCGGCCGAACGTGGAGACTCCAAAACCGCCCACTGGCTTCTGCTCAATGACGTCAGCCCCAACGCGGCGGATGCCTCGGGCAAAACCGCACTGATGATTGCCGCCGCCCGGGGCGACCTCTCTTTTATCCAGACTCTGGCGGAGTCTCCGGCTCTCGAAATCTCCAAAACCCATCCCAGCGGCCTGGCGGCCATCCACGCCGCCCTTCAGAACGGCAGGATCGAGGTGGCGGTGGCGCTCCGGCGCATGGGCTCGACGGAACCTCTTCCCCTGGTCGATGCTGTCAAGGTCGCTGATACGGCCCTGATCAATGACCTGATTGATCAGGCCAAAAAACCCGAAACCATCCGCGCTCTGGTCAACGAACCGGATCCCCAGGGGCTCTCCCCGCTTTTTTGGGCGGTCTCTCTCGGACACCGCGAAATTTCCGAAACGCTCATCCGCCTGGGCGCAGATGTCAATTTTGTCTCCCCCCACGACGGACGCACGGCCCTGATCGTCGCTGCGTCCAACAATGCGGTGGAGTTGATCCACACCCTTCTGAGCAACAAGGCCGACATCGAGGCGAAGGACAGGCAGGGGCGCACGGCGCTGCTCTGGGCCATTGCCACCTCCAACACCAACAGTGCCTATGCCCTGATGCAGCGGGGCGCCAACCGCAATGCGGTCAATCCGGAGGACGGTCTGACAGCCCTGGGGCTGGCCGTTCATAAAAACCTCTCCGGAATCATCGGGCCCCTGCTGGATTCGGGCGCGGACCCGCTCATCAAAGACAAACAGGGACTGACCCCCGTGGAAATCGCCTTTCACCTGGGTCGTTTTGAAATCATGGAAATGATCCTGCGCAAAAGCACCAAAACCTACGTGGACCACCCTGAAAACCTGCTGCCTCTTCTGGAGGCCGCCCGCGCCCAAAAACTCGGCAAGGTGGAACTGTTTCTCGACAACTACGCAAAAGGTTCAATTCCCGAATAGGGCCACCCACACACCGCCGCATTTTGGCCGCCCCGATCAATCCGGGGTAAACTTCAAGGCGCAAAAAACGCAAAATGCGGATTCTTTCTGAACTGCCCGGGGAGCGCCCGCGCCCCCGCGTGCATCAGGAGGCGCCCCCGCCTCCGCTCTGGGAGGCCCAGCGGGCCGATGCATGCGAAGCCTGGGGTAACGCCCCAGTAAAATGGGGATTCCACGAAAAAGCCCTGTCGGTGCGTCGGAACCGAAGGGCCGCTGAGCACCCGTTTTCACCACAGAGGTCGCAGGGGGGCACAGAGAGGAAGTCCTGGAATGCCCCACCCAGCGCCGGGAACCGGCCACCCGGGCAAACGGCTGTTTTTGGACTGTTCACAACCATGGGAGAGGGTTTACCTTGCCCGAATGTCGTCCCGACTGGATCATTGTCTCCGCCTGTT
>JANRIZ010000088.1:0-19570 GCA_033764445.1 Verrucomicrobiia bacterium
AGCGGACCGTCCGTACAGGGATTGGATTTCTTCCGCCCCCGTTTGGGAGTTGGCGATGATATGGCGGGCCCCTTTGCGGGCGAGAAGCTCCTTTTCGAGAAGAAGAATCTGACGGTGTTTCGGGTTTAATCCGTCCAGAAAGGCGGCGAAGCGGCGTCCCTCGTTTTTGATCGAGAGCCATTTTTGGTGCACCCCGTCACCCGCGCGGTAGAGATCGCAGCGGTGGATGCGTTCGAGACTGAAGACAAAGTCAAATGGATGGTTTGCAAAAAACGCGTCGGCCAGGTCTGCAAACGCCGAGGGCGACCCCGTGGGACCGAGTTCGCACACCGTGTAGGGGGTGGTGATCGGGGATTCCTTTTTCCAGGATTCGCAGACCAGATGCACATCGTAGCCCGCCGCGCACAGACCCTCCGCCAGCCGGGCGGTGTAGTTTTCCGCACCTCCGGACTGGGTGAACCGACGACGGACAAGGGCCAGTTTCATGGAGGGATGGGGAGGGTTGGAACCGCAGACTTGTCCCGGATGGTTCGGGAGGACGCAGAGGGGCGCAGAGGAATGAAGACGTCAGGGTGTTTGAGTTTTCACAGGGAAATGCCGAATTTTTCCAGGAGTCGGCCGAGGTCGTCGTTGCCGTAGTATTCGATCGTGATGGATCCCTTTTTGTCGCCGTGCTGGACGTGGACCTTGGTGCCGAGCTTTTGCTGGAGCGAGGTTTGGATTTGCTGGATCAATGCGGCCGCCTGTCCGCCCTGGGAGGTTGGCAATGTGACCGTTTTTTTTGTAGGACCGGAAGGACCACCCTTCATCGCCGCGACGAGAAGCTCCGTCTGGCGGACATTCAAACCCTCGCTGACGATTTTCTCCGCCGCTTTAAGCTGGAGCTTGTGGTTGGTGCCGAAGCCCAGGAGCACCTTGGCATGGCCGACAGAGATCGCCCCCTCGTTGAGCAGGGTTTTGAGGTCGGCGGAAAGTTCGAGCAGACGCATCGTGTTGGCCACCGAGGCGCGGCTTTTGCCGACCTTGGCCGCGATGTCCTCCTGACGGAGGTTGAAGGAGGTCAGCAGGAGCTGGTAGGCTTCCGCCTCCTCCAGCGGACTGAGATTTTCGCGCTGGAGATTCTCGATGAGGGCCAGTTCCGCCAGCTGTTCCTCCGATGCCTGACGGACCAGGCACGGGACCCGGTCATGGCCCAGGGATTTGGAGGCCCGGAGACGGCGTTCCCCCGCGACAAGCTCGTATTCCTCGCCGCGGCGGATGACAATCAGCGGCTGGATGATCCCGTGGACCCTGATGGAATCCGCCAGTTCGGCAATCTCCCCCTCCCGGAAGGCTTTCCGGGGTTGAAAGCGGTTGGGAACAATGCGGAAAATTTCCAATTCGTGGATTTTTTCGCCAGGCGCCGCATCGGCAACGACCGGGTTGGGGGCGATCCCGGCGGCGGGTTTGCCGGGGATCAGGGCGCCCAGACCGCGCCCAAGGGCTTGTTTAGACATCTGTCCAGGTTAGAAGCTTTACCGTCTCCCGTCAACACGGAGGTCACTGGCCGGGAGGCCTTGATTGACAGGGTGTGGCGTTTTCCTGTAGTTTCCGCCGTTCCTGATACCAACCCCCCAACCCCGAAAACCGATTATGAAACACAATGTCATTTTGATCCTCGCCGCCGTCCTGAGTCTGATGCCCCATTCAGTCCGGGCCGGAGACAAACTGTTGTCGGGCGGGGTGGTGGAACAGCCGGTGGAGGATCGTCTCAATTATGCGGGGATCCGGGGCGGCATCGGCTGGGTGGATCAGAAGGGCCGCGATGCGGGACCCTTCCAATCCAGCATCGAGTTTGAACACGCCTTCAACCTGACCGCCCTCTACGGACGCCGGTTTGAGCCCTGGCTGCGTGCGGAGTTTGAGTTTGCCGTCTTCAACATGGAGGTGGATGATGTCAAAACCGCCGGGTCTCCCCAACGCAATGTCTCCGGCACCGAGCGTCAGTTTGCCTTCCTTTTCAACGTGCTCTTTGACTGGAAAAATTCCACAAAGTTCACCCCCTTCATCGGCCTGGGGGTTGGTCCGGCCCTGACCCACATGGACAAAACCTTTCTGGGAACAGCCCTCGGCAACACCGTCACCATTGATGACACCGATGTCGTGGGTGCGGGTCAGGTGCTTGCGGGTGTCGCCTACGAGATTGATCCGGAATGGACCCTCGAACTGCTCTACCGTGGATACGCGACCACCGAGCAGAAATATGCACAGACCGGCGGCGTGCAAACGAGTGCCCGGGTCGAGGAAACCCTGTCACACAACATCAATCTCGGACTCCGTTACGGGTTCTGACCTGGGCGGCACTCTCAAAACTGCGCGAGGAAACGCACGTCGTTGTCGGTGAAGTGGCGGATGTCGCTGACCCCGTAGAGCATCATGGCGATGCGCTCGACCCCCATGCCGAAGGCGAAACCGGTGGCCGCATCGGGATCGTAGCCGACTTGTGCGAACACGTTCGGGTTGACCATGCCGCAACCCGCGATTTCCAGCCATTCACGGCCCCGGATCAGTTTTCCCGGCTGGCTGAAATCGATCTCGAAGCTCGGCTCGGTGAAGGGGAAAAAGTGCGGACGGAACCGCACCTTCGTGTCGGGCCCGAGCAATTCGCGGAAGAAAAGCTCCATGGTGCCCTTCAGATCGGCGAGGCTGACATTTTCATCGACATAAAGCCCTTCCATCTGGTGGAACATCAGGGCATGGGTGGCATCGGGATTGTCACGGCGAAAACAGGCCCCGGGGGCGATGATCCGGACCGGAGGCTTCTGTCCGCGCATGACACGGATCTGGACCGGGGAGGTCTGGGAGCGGAGCAGGAATCGTCCGTGCCCGTCGGGCGTCTCCTGTGAGTCGATGAAAAAGGTGTCCTGCTCATTGCGGGCCGGGTGATCGGCGGGGGTGTTGAGCGCGTCAAAATTGAAAAATTCCTGCTCGATATCCGGGCCATCCGCCAGGGCAAACCCCATGCGTTTGAAAATGGAGGTGATCCGTTCGATCGTCTGGGTGATCGGGTGGCCGGCACCCAGGTTCCGTGGACGGCCCGGCAGGGTGACGTCGAATGCCGAGTAATCCCTTCGGGGCTTGTCCAGCAGGGACTTTTTGGTGTCGAACCTTTCCGTGACCGACGTTTTGACCTCGTTGGCCAGTTTGCCCACCGCGGGGCGTTCCTCCTTGGAAAGATTTTTCATGCCCTCGAGCAGGCGGGGCAGGGAGCCATTGCGTCCGAAGTACTGGATGCGGACCTCCTCCAGGGCGGCCGCATTTTGCGCCGAGTCGATGGCTGTGAGAATTTCGGTTCGGATGTTTTCGAGTTCGGAAAGCATAGGGAAGGGGAGCCTTAAGAAGTGTCGCAACAATGAAAGGGAAAACGGGTCCGATGTCAAAACCAGGAATCGGGGTGGGACTTGTTTCCAACAAAAAGGCCCGCCGGAGGGGCAGGCCTTTTTGGAAAGCAAAAAACAGGATGTGGAATCAGGCCTTGGCTGTTTTGGCCGGGGCCTTTTTGACCTGTTCGATCAGGGAGGAGAAGGCCTCCGGGTGGTTCATGGCCAGATCGGCCAGGACCTTGCGGTCGAGTTCGATCTTCAGGGTTTTGAGACCTTCGAGAAAACGGCTGTAGGTCAGGCCCGCCGCCCGGGTGGCGGCGTTGATCCGGACCGTCCAGAGCCGGCGGAAATTGCGTTTTTTGGTCTTGCGATCGCGGTAGGACCAGTACTGGCCCTTCATGACGGCGTCCTTGGCGTAGCGGAAAAGTTTGCTGCGGCGTCCGCGGAAACCTTTGGCCTTGATGAGCGTGCGCTTGCGGCGCTGGCGGCTGGCGGGTGAATTGGTGGCTCTTGGCATAACGTATTCTCTTTATCGGTTGGGGGGTGATTTCCGCACGGGGCGGAGGGATCGGTTAATTGAAGGGGAGGTTGGACTTGATCCGGTATTCATCCGTGTGATGAACCACCTTGGCTTTGCCCAATTTGCTCTTGCGTTTGGCGGATTTGCCCGCCAGCAGATGGCGCTTGCCGCTGTGACGACGGAGGACCTTGCCGGTGCCGGTGATTTTGAAACGTTTGGCGACCGCCTTTTTGGTTTTGCGGCGTGAGATGGCTTTTGGCATGGGATGTTTCCTTGTCTGCTTTTGATGTCTGATCCTCCGAAGCGGTCCCGGGGTGCGGGCCCGCCGTCTTTATTTCGATTTGTCGAAGGGATTGTTGTTGAATGTTCTTTCCTTGGGGGCGTCGTGACCCCGTTTGATGGCGACCTTTTCGAGAACCAGTTTGGCCGGGTCGATGGCGTGTTCTTCCTTTTCGGGTTCCTCCTGGCCTTCCTCGTGCCGTTTGATGGCAGCCCGTTTGTTGGCCGGGAGCGGGTTGTACATCATGATGATGTTCTTGCCGATCTGGCGGGGTTCCATCTCGAGGATGCCCTTTTCGCCAATCAACTGCTTGATCTGCTGCATCACCCCCATGCCGATATCGGCGTGGGACATTTCGCGACCGCGCAGGACCATCGTCATCTTGACCTTGTCCCCGTGCTCCAGGAACCCCAGGGCGTGGTTGATTTTGGTGTCAAAATCATGCCCGGCAATGTTCACGTGGAATTTCAGTTCCTTGACCTTTTGGACAAACTGGTGTTTGCGGGATTCGCTCTTGAGCTTTTCCTCCAGGTACTTGTACTTGCCGAAATCGATGAGTTTGCATACCGGAGGACGGGCCGTCGGGGCGATCTCCACCAGATCCACTCCCCGCTGTTGGGCCAGCAACAGGGCGTCGCGCGTTGACATGACACCCAACTGGCCGCCCTCAGAGTCCACCACCCTGATTTCGGGCACACGGATCTTGCCGTTGACCCTGATAAAATTGTTTCTCTCTTTGATTCGGATTCTCCTTGTTCAGTTCAAACACCGCGCCACCCCCAGAGACTGGGACGGGGCCCGGCGAAAAAATTCCCTCCACCCAAAAGGGGCATCCTTTTGAGAGAGGAACGGTTTTTATAGGGAAAAGCGGGAACGGAGGCAAATGCTTTTTTGGGAAGAATGATGAAAAAAATACCGTCAAAAATATAAAAGATTGACCGGCTTTTCCGAAAGGGGGGCCAAGCCTCAGGAAAACGTCATTTTGTCGGTGACCGGCAACGGGTGATTCTGGGTGATCAATTTGCGAAGCTGATGCCGCAAAAGCCCCGTCCGGGAACCGATGAAAAGGAACAGGGGCAGGATCAGGGAACGAAGATTCAGCGGACCCTGTCCTCCTGCCGGGGAAAGCGTCCTTTGAAAGCGGTGCACGGTCGTCACCTCCGCCTGGCGGATTTTCTGCACCTCCGAAAGCCGGGCGGCGGAAGGGTCCCCCGCCAGGATCGCCTCGGCAATGACCCGGCCCGCCGCCACGGCCGTGGAGACGGCCATCGACACACCGATGGCCCCGACCGGTGAACAGCAATGGGCGGCGTCACCGATGAGCAGACAGCCATCACGGGCCCAGTCCCTGACGCCGTGAATTTTGGCTGCCAGCGGATGAAACGGGCTGAAGTCCTTCAACTGTGCCGCAAACTCCGCAAACATCGGATGCGTCTGACGGATGTTGTCGCGCAGCACCGCGATTCCCGCGCGTTTGAGGTCGGCCAATTCGCCCCGCCTGAGGATCAAACCGCACTGCCAGAGATCCGGATGTTTCGGCAAAATGAGGAAACGGTGAGCGCCGCCCAGGTAGGTGCGGACCGTATCCACGTTTTTTTCCGTGCGGGGAATGGTAAACCAGAGGACGTCGAAGGAGTAGTCCTCGTAGAGGATTTCAAAGCCCCCTTTTTTCAGAACCGAGGAGGTGCGTCCGTCCGCCCCCACGACCACCGGGGCACGGACCTCGCAGGGTTCGCCGTTGCGCGAGACCCGGGCCCCGGTGATCCGGCCGTTTTCCTGGATCAGATCGGTGAGGTCACTGTCGAACCAGAGGTCGAAATCCGGGAGGGTTTTGCCCTTGTCGTGGAGTGCCCCCAGGAGGGTGGGCTGGGGCATCCACATGGCGTAACCGACATCGGGGGCGACATTGGCCAGGTCCAGGCGGGCGAGGCGCCGGGTGGGGGAGTGGATTTCGAAGTGGTGGAGATCGAGGTGGTCATAGGTGCGCAGGAAGTCATTGAGCCCGATCTGGCGCATGGTTTCGGTGAAGCGCGGCATGAACACCTCGCCACGGAACTCGCGGTGGAAGTCGGCGTGGCGTTCGAGAACGAGTGTTTTGATCCCCTGTTTTGCCAGGAGAAGACCCAGAACCATCCCAGCGGGTCCGCCTCCGGCAATACAGACTTGGACGTGGTGAGTCAGCATGGAAAAAGCTAACAGCAGAATGGGGGCGTGGAACAAGTTCAAAAGGAGGGGCGGCAAGATAAGATTTTATCAAAAATAGTCCTATACTATTGACAAAATAGCTAATATTGTCCAACTTATAAGACATGAGCAGGTCGTATCAACAGCCTTTTCCGGCGGCGGAGAAACAGATGAGGGCCCTGGGCCAACGTCTGAAAGCCGCGCGGCTCCGCCGGAAAATGACAACCATTTTGTTTGCCGAACGCATGGGGGTGTCGCGAGACACCCTCAACCGCATGGAAAAGGGGGACGCAAACATTGCCCTGGGCACCTATGTCAGGGCTCTGCGTGTGCTGGGGCTGGACAGGGATATGGATGCCGTTGCGAGGGATGACGCTCTGGGTCGCGCACTTCAGGATCAGTCCCTCCTTTCCAAATACAATCGTGGCCATCAGCCCCGGACGGCTTCCACTGCAAAACCTGTCACACAGAAAGCGCCCGAGAATCCGTCCCATGCCAAAGGCTGAAAAATCACGCGACATCATTGAAGTCATTCTGGATGCGCCTGAACTGGGGGAGCTGCAGAAAGTCGGCTGGCTTTACCGTCCCGGTGTTCGCACTGATCTTCCGGCGTCCTTTGAGTACGAGCCGGGGTGGCGGGAAAGTGACCGCGCCTTCATGCTGGATCCCCGGCTGGAGTTGTGGTCGGGCGAACAGCATCCCCCCGCGCGTGCGGCGGCGTTTGGCATATTCATGGATTCGGCACCGGATCGATGGGGCCGGGTGCTCATGGAACGGCGTGAAGCAGTCGCAGCACATCACGAAAGTCGCCAGGCACGTCATCTGAGGGAGTTGGATTTCCTGCTGGGTGTCCATGATATGACGCGGATGGGAGCCCTGAGGTTGCGCCGTCCCAATGGCCCGTTTTTGGATGACAGCCTCAATGCCGTGCCGCCTGTCACGGGCCTTCAAGAGCTGGCATACATCAGTCAAAGGATGGGGGAGTCCGGAGTCGAGGGATTGCCTGAGTACGAGAAATGGCTCGCAACGCTCATTGCACCGGGCTCGTCACTGGGAGGGGCCCGGCCGAAGGCCAGCTTTTCTGAAAGCAATGGCCGGATATGGATCGCCAAATTTCCGGCCCGGGATGACCGTTATGATGTCGGTGGCTGGGAGTATTTGGTGCATCGGCTGGCTCATCGCGCGGGCATTTGGGTTCCCGAAGCACGCCAGGCATCGCTGACGCCCGTCCACAGCACTTTTTGTGTGGAGCGTTTTGATCGGCGTGACAAGGGGCGCCGACTGTACACCTCGGCCATGACGCTTCTTGAATATGAGGAGAGGGTTACTGGGGCGGGCTATCTGGAGATCGCCGAGTTCATCTCGGATCATGGGGCGCAGGGGCACATCGATGAAGACCTCAAGCAGTTGTACAGGCGTGTCGTGTTCAATGTGCTGATCGGGAATCGGGATGACCATCTCCGCAACCACGGATTTATCAGGGAGCCGTCGGGTTGGCGACTCTCACCGGCTTTCGACATGAACCCCCACCCTGGTAAAACAGAACATGTCTTGACACTGGATGGCAGCAGCCGTGCGCCCGACATGGCGGCTGTTCTGCGTACGGCGGATCTCTACCGTCTTTCCCCTGCAGAGGCGATGGACATCGTCCAACTCACGAAAGAGGTAGTGGCCACCTGGCGCGTCATGGCAAAGCAGATGGGTCTGCCCAGATCGGAAATCCAACGCATGGAGCCTGTGTTCCAGGTGTAGCCCAGGATTTACTGCCAGTATTTTAAACCCAAATCCTGCGTAAAAAAATCCAACCACGGATATCACGGATCAGCCAGATCATGAAAATTCAGCGTCAAAGGTTGGAAGCCTTTGACCCCTATCACCGTTGTTTTATTGATGAGGGATTCATGTCGGCGATCCAGGTGCCCATGGAGCCAGTACAGGGGGGAATGTCTTGCGATATAATCGTCAAAGGCATGGAAACCATGATGAATATAGTCCTCATTTGGAAATAGGCTTGCGGGAGGTGCGTGGGACAAAAAAATATCCACCCGCGGCATTTTTGTATTGCACTCCTGGAAAAAACCGATACCGTTCAAATGAACGGTCTATGAATCTCACCCCACGGCAACAGCAAATTTATGACTACATCCACGAGCATCAGCGGCAGAAGGGATACGCCCCTTCACAACGGGACATCCAGCACCACTTTGGTTTCGCAAGTCAGACGACTGTGGTCGACCATCTCCGGCTTCTGGAGAAAAAGGGAGTCCTTGAGTGGAAACGCGGGCACGCACGAGCAATTGCAGTTGCCGCTCCAATAAGGAATGCGCTCGAGGAGGTGATGGAGTCGGTGATGAGCCTCCCCGTTTTTGGTTCGATTCCGGCGGGCATGCCTGTGGAGGCAATGCCTGAAGCCGGTGAAACGGTGTTTGTCCCGTACCCGGCCATGGGGCTGCGTCCGGGGCCGCATCGGTTTGGCCTGCGGGTCAGGGGAGATTCCATGATCGGGGCCCACATCTGTGAGGGGGACCTGGTCATTTTGGAATTGAGGGAGCCCCGGGCCGGGGAGATTGTGGCCGCCTTGATCGATGGGGAGACAACTCTCAAACGGTATGTGATTGAGGAGGGAAAACCGGTTTTAAAGGCTGAAAACCCGGACTATCGGAAGTTGTACCCGGCACACGAGTTGGTGGTGCAAGGGGTCATGGTGGGTTTGATCCGCCAGGGCACCGGATAAAAACGGGCAGCCGTTTAGCTTTCAACCTCGCTGTCGACCACCGCAAAGAGCAACTCGAGTTCGCGCTCGTAGTTTTGGGTGCTGGAATTATCCGGATGTTTCCGCATCTCCTCGATGAATGCGGAAATGTAGCTGCCAAAAATGCGGTTAAGGTAGGCCAGGTTTTTATTTTCGCGCTGCCGGACCCGTTCACGGGTGATATCCTTGATTTCACCGATGGATTGGAGCGTATGGCGTCGGGCAATATTGATCCCGTAACGGAAGATCATCACTTCCCGTTCGTCCTTATCCAAACGTGCCAAGAGAATATCGACGAATTCCCGGGGATTTTTGGGAGTCTGACCGCCGTCAAAATGGTAAGAAGGAAGGCTCGCTTTTTCGCGAAGAGTTATAATTTCTATAAAAATTGAGTAAACTGTCCGCAACCCCACCCCTTGGATGGCGAGGAGGTTTTGAGGGGGGAAATTCAGAAATTCGTCGATATTAAAAACATTGGTACGGTGCATTTTTCCCAAGGAACCGGGTGTGATAAATAACAGGCTCAAAGGGACTTGGCGAATTTCCTGTGGAATATCACCTTGGATTTGAAACGTGTCCAAATTGAGTGTTGTAATCATAGTCTGTATTTATTTTGTGGTCGTTTTTTAGTTAAAAAGTCAGTGTGACAAATCTGTGTAAATTCTTGCGCCCTTTAAACTGGGAGTCAATTAAATATTGATAAGATTTCAAAAGTCAATAAATAATTAATTCAGGTAAAGTGCCATAATCATGTTGGATGGGGATTTGTCCATTCTCGAAAACCCGATTTTCCCAAACCATTGTTTGATTCTGGATACGACACCCGGGTTGCAGGTGCCCCGCCTGAATTATTTTTCGACAGAAGAGGATCAAGTTCCTTGCCTGAAAAATCAAAAAGTATAACGTGTCCGCATGTCTTGCGATTGGATGAATGATTTCAAGGGCCTGCTTTCGCCCGACCGCGTGATTGACCGGCAGGAGGATTTGCTCACCTACGCCTTTGACGGAACCGCCGTCCTCAACACCCTTCCCGCCTGTGTCGTCTTTCCACAAAATGCGGGGGAGGTGGCCGCGGTCCTCAAGTTTGCCTCGGAACGGAAAATTCCGGTGGTCACCCGGGGCAGTGGGACGGGACTTTCCGGCGGAAGTGTGCCCTCCTCCCAATGTATCGTCCTGTGTACGGTCAAATTCAACCGGATCCTCGAGGTGGACACGCGGAATCTGACCATGACCGTCGAGCCCGGGGTGGTGACCCAGAAAATTTTTGAGGAAGCCGAAAAAGTCGGACTTTTTTATCCGCCCGATCCCGGGTCGATGAAAATTTCGACCATTGGCGGGAATGTCGCCGAGAATTCGGGCGGGTTGCGCGGGCTCAAGTACGGGGTGACCCGGGATTATGTGATGGGCCTGGAGGTGGTGTTGCCCACCGGGGAAATCATCTGGATGGGCAACAAGTGTGTGAAGGATGTCGCCGGGTACAACCTCAAGGACGTGTTTATCGGTAGTGAGGGCACCCTGGGGGTGATGACCAAGGTGCTGCTCAAGCTCATTCCCAAACCCAAGGCCAAGAAGACCATGTTGGCGGTCTTTGACCGCATGGATCAGGCGGCCGAAACGGTTTCCGCGATCATCGAAAACAAAATCATCCCGTGCACGCTGGAGTTTCTCGACAAGATCACCATTCGCTGTGTGGAAGACTACGCCAAAATCGGACTCCCGCTGGATGCCGAGGCCGTATTGCTGATGGAAACGGACGGGCACCCCGCCGCCGTGGAGGATGAGGCGGCACTCATGGCGCAGATTGCGAAGGAATGCGGCGCGCGTGAGGTGAAGGTCGCGCGGGACACAGAAGAAGCACTGCGCATCGCCTCCGCGCGGCGCTCGGCCTTCAGCTCCCTGGCGCGTGTGTCGCCCACCACCATTCTGGAGGACGCCACCGTGCCGCGCAGCGAGCTGGCCAAAATGGTGCGGTTCATCCAGGAGGTGGCCGCCCGGCACCATTTGCGCGTGGGCACCTTCGGCCACATGGGTGATGGCAACCTGCACCCCACCTTCCTGACCGATGAGAAGAACCACGAGGAGATGGAGCGCGTTGAAAAGGCGATGGTGGAGATATTCGATTTTGCCGTTTCACTGGGCGGAACCATCACCGGGGAACACGGGGTGGGGCTGGCCAAAAAACCGTTTTTGGAAAAGGCCCTGGGTTCGCTCAATATCCGCGTGATGAAGCATCTCAAGGCCGCCTTCGATCCCGCGGGCATCCTCAATCCCGGGAAAATCTTTGATTAAGCCCCCGCGATGAAAGCCCCCGCCTCCACCGACAATTACCTCAAGGGACTCGACTACTCGGTGGTGCAGCAATGCATGCATTGCGGCATGTGCCTGCCCACGTGTCCGACCTACGATGCGACCCTGCTGGAGCGGCACAGTCCGCGCGGACGCATTGCGCTGATGCGGGCGGTGGCCGATGAGAAGATCGGGATCACCAAGGCCTTTGCCGACGAGATGTATTTTTGCCTCGGGTGTCTCGCGTGCCAGACCGCCTGTCCGGCGGGTGTCAACTACACGGAACTTTTTGAAATGTCGCGCGCGGAGATCGAACGCCAGAAGGTCCTTTCCAATCCGGTCCGCAACCTGGTGCGGGGACTGACGATCAAAACCCTTTTTATGCATCCGCGCCGGCTGCGCCTGCTGGGCCGTCTGATGTGGCTGTACCAGGCCAGCGGCCTCCAGTGGATGGTGCGCCGGAGCGGACTCCTGCGTCTGGCCCCGAAAATCCTGCGGGAGCTGGAGCCGCTGACCCCGACGGTCAATGACCATTTTTCGGATGCGCTCATTGCCCCGGTGGAATCCCCCCGGAACGGGAAAAAATACCGGGTGGGCCTGCTCACCGGCTGCGTGCAGGACCTTGTTTTTTCGGACGTCAACCGCGACACCGCCGATGTGCTTTTGGCCAATGGCTGCGAGGTGGTCACCCCACGCGAACAGTTTTGCTGCGGCTCCCTGCATGGTCACAACGGGGAATGGGAACTGGCCAAGGCACTTGCCCGAAAGCAGATTGATGCCTTCAAACCCTCTGAATTGGACGCGATCATCACCAATTCCGGCGGATGCGGCTCGCATCTCAAACATTACGACCACCTGCTGGCCGATGATCCGCACTATGCGGAAGCCGCGCGGGAGTGGAGCCGGAAGGTCAGGGATATCAGCCAGTGGCTGGCGGAAACCGGCATCGTACCGCCGAAGGAATCCGCGTATCTTCCCGGGGATGTGACCTATCACGAGTCCTGTCATTTATGCCACGGTCAGAAAATTTCCTCCCAGCCTCGCCAATTGCTCAAGGCCATTCCGGGGTTGAACCTCAGGGAACTGCCCGAGGCGACCTGGTGCTGTGGAAGCGCGGGTGTGTACAATATCACCCAGCCGGAAATGTCCATGCAGTTGCTCGACCGCAAGATGAAACACATCAAGTCCACCGGTGCGTGTGTCGTGGCCAGTGGGAATCCCGGTTGCAATGTGCAGCTCCGTGCCGGAGCCGCCGCCCGAGGGGAACATCTGGAAATCGCCCATCCCGTGACCTTGCTCGCCCGGGCGTACCGCAAGAGTGGTCAGGTATAGCGTGTGGAAGGGGAGGAAAGATTTTAAAAACTGAAACGCTGAAATCAATGGTCAATTATTCCAACGACTGGACGTTGGTATCACTGCGGATGTTGATGCTGGGGGGGCGGGATTTTATATGGACCTATAAAAAGTCATTATTATACAAATTTGTACGCATTTTCTTGTGACAACGATACCGGTTTGTTAAATTACTAGTCTTTAAAGAGGCAAAAAACCATGTTAAGATTGACCTCACCCGAACTATTGCCACGAGACGAATGACTGGATGAGACTGGTCATCCAGACTGAGTGAAGGACAAACATTTCACCCCATCATAAGGTTTGAGTCATACAATATGAAAACTCTCACCTTCAAACCGCTTACGGGGCTCGTTTTGCTGACGACTTTTTTTTTCTGCCACCCAGTCCATGCACAAACGGTCATCAATGGCATAATAATCGAAACCAATGCCCCTTACGTTGTAGGTGATTCCAGTTCGGGAAATACCCTGATCATCGCCAATGTGGGCATACTTTCTGTGACCAACACCGCCCTTGTCGGGGGTATTGGTGCCATCTCATCAATCGTTGGATTGAATAACACAGTGACATTAAACTCCGTGATGGTGACAGATGTCGGCTCTACCTGGATAAACGCCGGTTGTGTATCAATTGGATTCAGCGGAGCGAGTAATTCAATGACCATCAGCAACGGGGGTAATGTGTTTAGTTTGGCCGGATTTTTAGGATATAATCCCTTTTCCTCAAACAATGCTGTTTTAGTCACGGGTATTGGTTCTTCCTGGGGGAATGACAGCGTGCTAATTGTGGGTGAGGAAGGGTCCGGGAACACCTTGACGATCCGTGATAAGGGTATTGTGCTTAATTCAGCTGGAATTTTGGGTGAGAATTCAACTTCCTCGAATAACACGGTCGTTGTGACGGGGATGGGATCTGAATGGCGGAATGGAAATGATTTGATCGTGGGCGCACTAGGACAAGGGAACAGCTTGACCATCAGCAATGGGGGGAATGTGTTTAGTTTGGCCGGATTTTTAGGATATAATCCCTTTTCCTCAAACAATGCTGTTTTAGTCACGGGAATTGGTTCTGTCTGGTCGAATCGGAGTGATGTGATGGTGGGTGGGGTCGGACAAGGGAACAACCTGACCATCAGCAATGGGGGCATTGTGTATAATTCATATGGGCTTTTGGGAGATAATACCGGTTCCTCGAACAATTCGGTAATCGTGACGGGAAATGGATCGACCTGGACCAATCGGAGTGATCTGGTTGTGGGTGATGCCGAACAAGGGAACAGCCTGATCATCAGCAATGGGGGCATTGTGTATAATACGGTGGGGTATATGGGGTCGAATTCCACCTCCTCAAATAACGCGGCAATCGTGACGGGAAATGGATCTGTCTGGTCGAACGGGAACGATTTGAATGTGGGCTATGCCGGCCAGGGGAACAACCTGACCATCAGCAACGGGGGCATTGTGTATAATACAGTGGGGTATATGGGGTCGAATTCCAGTTCCTCGAACAATACGGCAATCGTGACGGGAATGGGATCTGTCTGGTCGAACGGGAACGATTTGAATGTGGGCTATGCCGGCCAAGGGAACAGTCTGTTCATCAGCAACGGGGGCATTGTGTATAATACAGTGGGGTATATGGGGTTGAATTCCAGTTCCTCGAACAATACGGCAATCGTGACGGGAAATGGGTCTGTCTGGTCGAATGCGGTTGATTTGAATCTGGGTAATGAGGGACAAGGAAATAGCATGACCATCAGCAGTGGAGGAAATGTATTTAATGGGTACGGATATGTGGGATTAAATTCTGCCTCCTCGAACAACTCCATTTTGGTCACTGAAAATGGGTCTGTTTGGTCGAATGGGAATGATCTGATTGTGGGCAATGCTGGTCAAGGGAACAGCCTGACGATCGGTAACGGGGCCAATGTATATAATTTGTACGGGTATGTAGGGAGGCTTTTAAGTTCCTCAAACAACACCGCGTTAGTCACCGGAAATGGATCCGTCTGGTCGAATCAGAATAATCTGATTGTGGGCGGTGACGGACTAGGGAACAGCCTGACTCTCAGCAATGGCGGTGGTGTTTTTAATTCATACGGATATTTGGGATTTGATGGCAGCTCCTCAAGCAACACGGCTGTTGTGACAGGAAGCGGCTCCGTCTGGTCGAATCGAAATGATCTGGTTGTGGGCCTTGTCGGGCAAGGGAACAGCCTGACGATCAGCAACGGGGGCATCGTGTTTAATGCGGGAGCCTATTTGGGGTCAAACTTCATTTCCTCAAACAACACGGTTGTCGTGACGGGAAGTGGCTCCGTCTGGTCGAATCTGAATGATCTGATTGTGGGCGGTGACGGACAAGGGAACAGTCTGACCATCAGCAACGGGGGCAGTGTCTTTAATGGACGAGGAGTTTTGGGAGGTGGCGGGGTCACTTTCCAGAGCAATACGGTTGTTGTGACAGGAAATGGGTCTGTCTGGTCGAATCGGGGTGAAATTGCTGTGGGAGTTTTCGGACATGACAACACACTGATGATCAGCAGCGGCGGTAGTGTTTATGGGACGAATCTGATTGTTGGTGTCAACGCCTCCTCCATCAGCAATCTGACCACAATATCCGGTGTGGGATCGCAGTTGGTGTTAACAAATTCCATTGGGACGAGCACCTACGACATCCGGGGTGGATCCAATGTGCAGAATGGCGGGACAATCCGAGCGGATCATCTGCTTTTGACCAACACATTGGGGACGTACCAATTGAATGGAGGAACGTCCTACGTGGGACAGGCAACAATCAGCAATGGCGCGGCTTTTGTCGTCGGCATTGGGACGGACACAGCCTATTTCCGGCAGACCCAGGCCGGGGTGACCAACACTTTTGCGGATGGGGTCACTGTCAATAACGCCGGAGTATTCAGTTTTGCAGGCGTGATTACCAACAACATCACATTGAATGGTGGCACACTGAAAGGCAGCGGGACACTGACCACGGCCCTGACCTTTGACAATGGGGACATCCTTTCGCCCGGCAACAGTCCCGGCACGCAGAATATTGCGGCGTTGACGTGGGGACCCGGCGGCAATTACCTTTGGGAAATCAACAATGCCACAGGAACAGCAGGCTCCGATCCCGGATGGGATATGATCATAGTGGCTGGCCTTCTGGACATCACTGCCACCAGTGGGAGTCAGTTCAATATCAATCTGACCACGCTGACACTGGCCAATGCGGCGGGACTGGCGGTGAACTGGGACGGGAGTATGAATCAGAGCTGGACGATCCTGACGGCAGGATCAATCAGCGGGTTTATGGCAGATAAATTCAATCTGGACTTGAGTGGGTTTCAGAACCCGTACACGGGGACGTTCTCACTGAGTCAGGTGGGCAACAACCTACAGTTGAACTATGATGTAACTGTGGTACCTGAGCCGGGGACCTATGCGTTGATGGTGCTGGGTGGAATGGTCCTGGCCTTCGTGGCGTGGCGACGTAAAAAGCTGCTTTGAGGGCAAAGGCTTCTTTCAAACCGCAGAGGGCCGCAGGGAAATGTCCAATTACGAATGTCTAATGACTATGGCCGGATTTCTGTGCGTTCAATTCCGTTAACCATCGCGAGCAGGGGAACACGCAGGAAAGATTTTGAAATGCTGAAACCAATGGTCAATCATTCCAGCGACTGGACGTTGGTATCGCCGCGAATGTCGATGAGTTTCCATTGTTCCTTGGGTTTGTAATAAACGAAGGTCCAACGAAGGGGAAAGTTTTCCGAGTAACCGAGACAGGTGATGTAAAGAAGGCGATTGCCAACCTTTTTGACATTGATGACCTCGTAATCCAGGACGCGGCCGAACTCGAGGAGAATGGTGACACTTTTGTTTTTTAACGCCTCCACTTCGCTGGCGCGTTCCTTGACCTTGCTTTCGGCGAGGATGTCATCGATGGCCTGCTTGACCTGATCCTGGCGCAGCAGCATGAAAAAATTGTCGATTTGTGTTTTGACCTTGTCAGGCAGGGAACTGGCGATCGTGGGCGTGGGTTGGACGCGCATGAGCGGCAGATTGGAAGGCTGGGCCGGGGCGGCAGCGGGTGTGGAAGCCGGGGGGGGCACCGGTTTGGCCGGGGCATTGGTCTGGGCGGGGAGAATCGAGGAAAGGCAGAGGGCGAGCAATGGGGAGAGCAGAAAGGTTTTCATGGGGTGCGACGGGCAGACTGTATCGACACATCCGGGGCCAGACAAGAAATCATTTTTCCGGGGATTGGCGGGAGGAACCGGGACGGTTGATCAGTTCGCGGACCTCTTCGACGGTCAGATTCTCCCGGTCGACGTTGTTGATTTTGGGGCGCATTTTTTTGGCTTCGGGTCCGAGATATTCGCGGGATTGTCTGTCGTAGGATTTGCGGGCATCCAGAGAGGATTGACTCCCGGAATCGAACGTTTTTTCATTATCCGACGCCACCCCGCCGTTTTTCAGGTGAGCCCCCTTTTCGGAGATGGGGGATTCCTTTTGGGAAAATGAAGACTCGCGGCCCAGACCCATGGCTTCCGAGGTGGAGTAGGTGCGATCCATACCCCCGGCCCCTTTGCTTCCAAGATATTCCTTCGTCTGATAAGACTGACCCTGATATTCCTTTTTTTCCCAGAGGGCCGACTTGTCTGCGTTGAAGCCTTTCCCCTTGAATTCCCGGGCGTCTTCCCGGGCGATTTTGGACATATCCGGCGGACGGAAACTGCTGTCCATGGCCCTGACATTGGACTTTTCCTGGGCCATGGCGGGAATGGCGGCCAGAAGTATCAGGATGGACATGATGGAGCGCACGGTCTTTAATTTACACTGTTATTCGTAAAAAGTCTCCATCAATTATCATTCATTCTGGCACTGGGGAGGGAATTGGTTCAAGGTCATTGACGACGTATGACACCGACTTCTTCAATTGAAACCAAAACAATCACGTTGGGACACAGCCCCGACCCGGATGACGCCTTTATGTTTTATGCGCTGGCTTCCGGACGGATTGAGACGGGGCCGTATCGGTTTGAACATATTTTGCAGGATATCCAGACATTGAACGAACGGGCGACACGCGGGGAACTCGACGTGACCGCCGTGTCCATCCACGCGTATGCCTATCTGCAGGACCGGTATGCCCTGCTGCCCAGTGGGGCGAGTATGGGCGACAATTACGGGCCCATGCTGGTGCAGAGGGAAATTCCAAATTTAAAATTCCAGATTCCAAAGGAAGAGGGACGAGATGAGGCCGTGCGGGAGTTTTTGAAGGGAAAACGCATTGCCATACCCGGGACCATGACCAGTGCGTTTCTCTCGCTTCAACTTTTTCTCGGTCGCAAATTGCGGCAGGCCTCCCCGGCGGGGCCGTGTGCGTGTGCGGAGGAACCGTGTTATGTGGTGGTCCCGTTTGATGAAATATTTGAAGCTGTCAAGTCGGGCCGGGCTGACGTGGGACTGATCATTCACGAGGGTCAACTGACCTATGCGGCGGAGGGTTTTGAGTTGTTGCTGGATCTGGGACGCTGGTGGTTTCGGGAGACAGACGGGTTGCCGCTGCCGTTGGGCGGCAATGTGATTCACAAGCGATTTGCACCGGAGGAACGCAAACGGATTTCCGATCTTCTGACCCAAAGCATCCGTTATTCGCTCGAACACCGCCAGCCCGCCGTCCTCCACTCGCTCAAATACGGGCGGGGTCTGGATGAAGCCCTGGCGGACCGGTTTGTGGGGATGTACGTCAATGACCTGACCGTTGACTACGGTGATCGCGGGCGGCGTGGCATCACGGAATTTCTGACCCGTGCCCATGCGATGGGCCTGATCCCGCATCGTGTGGAACTTGAATTTGTGGTATAGATCGAGAGTGTTACGGATTGGGTCTGGCACGGGGAGCGCCCCCGCGTGCATGCGTTGACGCCTCGTCAACGATATTGAAGTTTTTTTGAGGCCACGGATGCACACGGATCAAACACGGATTTTTGAAGGGTGAAGTGCCATATTGATCAACCAACGCGTTGAATCTCTGCCTTGTTCCGGCAATCGGCTCAAAGGGAGAAGATTTCGTTCCAAATGCGCCCTCACCTTGCCGGTGGTCAGTTTCCCTAAAAATCGGTGTTTCATCGGTGGCTCCCAAACAGATCGGTTGAAGCCGGAAGCCACGGATAGGAGCTTTGAGCCCACACCATCCATGATGGATGAGCGGTGGGCAACCCAATAGAACATGCGAGCCATCAAGCTTGCCAATAGGTCCGAAAAATCAAAAAACCAGTCTCCCGGATCGGAAGACTGGTTTGATCAGCGGCGCAGGAAGTGTTCCCACTCGCGGACGCCGTGGGTGTTTTCGATGAGGACCGTGACCGGGACCGCCGCCGGGGCTTTGGGCTGTTTGAGCAACCGAAGACCCGCCTCCTCTGGAGTGCGGTTGGCTTTCATGCTGTTGACCTCACGGCTGGCAAGTACGACGTTTTCGAACGAACTTTTACCACCGCGGGAAACAGGCACAATATGATCGAGATTCCCTTCGCCGGGTTTGAGGGCCCGACCCGTGTACTGGCAGCGGCCCTGATCCCGTTTCCAGATTGAGGAACGGGAGAACTTCGGCCGCTTGACAGGAACCTTGGCAAAGGTTGACACAATGACGACCGTGGGGACGCGGATCCGGCCCCGGACAGTATGGATTGCAAAGTCCCCTTCTCGAATCGGAAGATTCAACCAGTTTTCCCAGCGGACGGGAACCATGTTTTCGCCGTCAATGTCGAGGGCGGTGGCGGAATCGGTTGCCATCTGGCAGAAGGCATCCGCCGGAGTGCGGCAATTGAT
>JANRIZ010000091.1:0-23172 GCA_033764445.1 Verrucomicrobiia bacterium
AAAGTGGTGGAGGTAAGGGGATTCGAACCCCTGGCCTCTTCATTGCGAACGAAGCGCTCTACCAACTGAGCTATACCCCCACTTTGGAAAGGGATCAGGTGAGAATAGGCACGATCCGGCCCAAAACTCAACGATGTTTCTTCTGCCAGATTTTCTGGTTTTTGTCCCAGAGAACCTGGATTTCACGGCGCAGGACCACTATTTCCTTCCAGAGATTCTGGAAATTGGAAAGTCCATATCCCGGTCCGGGCAACTGTTCGGGATTCAGATACAGGACCTCGCCGCCTTTGGCCCCTTCAAACCAACACGCCAGCAGCGCATCCACGAACTCCAGGAAATCCCTGCAATCGGGGGCCAACCGACCCTTGGCATCGAGGATCGGCACCTGGCAATGATGCCCGTTGAACGAGCGGCAATGAATCTGACGCGCCTGCTGCACCAGCCTGGGGTGGGTGAGCAGCCGGGGGGCAAAGGGGGCGGCCAGATGTTTGACCACGCCGAAATGTGAGAAATCCCAACAGAAACGGATGTCACGCCCGGTGGCTTTTCTGTAAAGGCCCTGGATTTCATAGGTTTTTTCCGGGGTTTCCGTGCAGGTGTCCCGATGCGTTTCCAAGTCCACGTTCAAGCCCATCTGCCCGGCGAGCTTTTCGAGTTTGATCCAGGTTTTGACCGCGACAGCGGGAGGCGTGTCATGGTCCCAGAGCTGGACATTGACCCGGTGCGCCTTCATCGAGGCGGCCTTTTCCAGGGATTCCCTCCAGGTTTTGTCATTGGCGTCGATGTAGGATACCCGGTGGATCCCCCGTTTTTCCGTGGCGGCCAGGACCGCCGGATCGGGCCAGACCCCGACGGCACTGAATCCGGCCTCCTCGATCATATCCAATGCCGTTTCAAGGGAGACAGGTTTTTTGGCCCCCGAATGATTCTGGGCGGCAAAGATGAAGGTGAAGAATTTGATTTGGGGGGCGGTCAGATTTGATTTTTTCATAGGATTGAAGCGGAGGGGATTGTGTGTGAAACGGTTTGTGCCGGGTAAAAAACATCAACCACCGGGTTTTCACGGTGGTTGAATCTTCCCGCAGGTCGGGTTAGGACCCTGCGGCGGTGAGTTGGGAGAAGGTCAGTTTGCCGTCCTTCACCCCGACTTCGATGGGGTCGGACTGCTTGAGCTGACCTTTGAGAATTTCATCGGCCAGGGGGTCTTTGAGCAAACTTTCGACCGTGCGGCGGATGGGCCGGGCGCCGTACTGGGGGTCGTAACCCTTTTCGAGGATCAGGGCCTTGGCCGCCTCGGTGATATTGAGGATGAAACCCTGAGCCGTGATCATCTGGGTGACCTTGCGGATCTCGATTTCGATGATCTTGATGAGGTCCTCCTTGCCGAGAGCGTGGAAAACGACCAGGTCATCCATGCGGTTGAGGAATTCGGGACGGAAGACCTTTTTGGCCTCCTCCATGATCTTGCCCTTCATGGCGTCGTAATCGCCGTTGAGTTCCTGCGAGACACCGAAGCCCAGACTCGTCTGTTTGCGCAGGATTTCCGCGCCCACGTTGGAGGTCATGATGATGATCGTATTGCGGAAATCCACCTTGCGCCCCAGTCCGTCGGTCAGGACCCCGTCCTCCAGAACCTGCAGCATGATGTTCAACACATCGGGATGCGCCTTTTCAATTTCATCGAACAGAACGACCGAGTACGGACGGCGGCGCACCTTTTCAGTCAGTTGCCCGCCCTCCTCGTAGCCGATGTATCCCGGAGGGGAACCCACCAGACGCGAGACATTGAATTTTTCCATGTATTCGGACATGTCCACCTGGATGAGCGCATCGCGGTCCCCGAACATGAAGTCCGCAATTTCACGGGCCATGAGCGTTTTGCCGACCCCCGTGGGGCCGAGGAAAACGAAGGTGCCGATGGGGCGTTTGGGATCTTTGAGGTCCGCACGCGAGCGGCGCAGGGCCCGGGAGATGGCCGTCGCCGCCTCGGGCTGGCCGATCACACGCACCTTGAGATATTCCTCCATCTGCAGGAGACGTTCCTTGTCCTGCTGGGACATGCGGTTGAGCGGGACCCCGGTCCATTTGGAGACCACGTGCATGATGTCATCCTCGGAGATGATCGTGCGGATCAGGTCCCGTTTGGCTTTCCAGTCCTCCAGGGCCTTGTCGTGCTCCTCCTTGGTCTTTTTCTCCCGATCCCGGAGAGCCGCCGCCTTTTCAAAATCCTGGGCCTTGATCGCGGCCTCCTTTTCGTTCTTGGTCCGTTCGATATCCATCTCGAAATTCTTGATTTCCGGGGGACGGCTCATGGACTTGATGCGGGCGCGGGCCCCGGCCTCGTCCATGATGTCGATGGCCTTGTCGGGCAGGAAACGCCCCGTGAGGTAGCGGTCCGAAAGCACCACGGAGGCGCGGATGGCGTCATCGGTGAACTGGGCCTTGTGGTGGGACTCGTATTTGGGGCGAAGCCCCTTGAGGATTTCAACGGCCTCCTCGACGGAGGGCGCATCCACGATGACGGACTGGAACCGGCGTTCGAGGGCGGCATCCTTTTCGATGTGTTTGCGGTATTCGCTGAGGGTGGTCGCACCGATGCACTGGAGTTCCGCCCGGGAGAGGGCCGGTTTGATGATGTTCGAGGCATCCATCGCCCCCTCGGCCGAACCCGCCCCGACGATCGTGTGAAGTTCGTCGATGAACAGGATCACATTTTTGGCCCGGCGGATTTCATCCATCACCGCCTTGATGCGTTCCTCAAATTGCCCGCGGTACTTGGTCCCGGCCACCATCAGCGCCAGATCGAGGGTGATGACCTTTTTGTCAAAAAGCAGGTCGGGCACCTCGCCGCTGGAGATGGACTGGGCCAGGCCCTCGACAATGGCCGTCTTTCCCACACCGGCTTCGCCAAGCAGGACCGGATTGTTTTTGGTGCGGCGGCACAGAATCTGGATCACCCGCTCGATCTCCTTGGCACGTCCGATGACCGGGTCCAGCTCCCCTTTGCGGGCCATTTCCGTCAGGTCCCTTCCGTAGGCCTTCAGGGCCGGGGTTTTGACCTCTTTTTTGTCCGCCCCCGGCTGGTTGCCCGCCTGTTGAAGCGGGGCGGGGATGTTGCCCGGTTCGTTGGAGCCGGGCTCAAAGTTGCCCGCCTCGCCCTGGACAAAATTTGGGTCCAGTTCCTTGAGGACCTCGTTGCGGGCGCGGTCGATATCCACATCCAGACTTTTGAGCACCCGGGCGGCGACCCCGTCACCCTCGCGCAGGAGCCCCAGGAGGATATGTTCGGTGCCGATGTAGGAATGGTTGAGGGCCTTGGCCTCCTTGCCCGCCAGGGCCAGGACCTTTTTGACGCGCGGCGTGTAGGGGATGTTGCCCGAAATCTTCTGTTCCGGCCCGGTCCCGACCTGTTTTTCGACCTCCATGCGCACCGTTTCCAGGTCCAGCCCCATTTTCTGGAGGACGTTGACGGCCACCCCCTGGCCGAGCTTGATCAGCCCCAGCAGCAGATGTTCCGTCCCGACATAATTGTGGTTGAACCGTTCCGCTTCCTTGCGGGCCAGGGCGAGCACCTGCTGAGCCCGGGGTGTGAAGTTATTCATCATGCGCTTTCCTCGTGGGTCTCTGGGGGCTTTGTCTTTTTGGGTTTCGGTTTCGAAACATGGGTCAGTTTCTCACGAATCAGATCGGCGCGCAAGATGTCTCTTTCCTCCGCCGAGAGTTTGCGGGAAATGGATTTTTGAAGGTGGGCGGGCTGGGACGCGATGAACAGCTCGTCGACATCACCGCGCAGGGCCTCCTCAAACATGTGCAGATCGATGCCCAGCCGCATGAGGGAGAGCAGGTTGAGGGTTTCCTTGGAATTCATCGAGTGGGCATTCTGCATGATGCCATAGGCGCGGCCCACCTGGTCGTTGATGGTGACCGATTTTTTTTCCAGCAGCACGGCCCGGGCATTTTCCTCGTGTTCGATGATCTGGGCGATGACCTTGGCCAGGCGCTCGATGATTTCCGCCTCCTGCTCGCCGAGAGTCGTCTGGTTGGAGATCTGGAAAAGATTGCCTGTCGCCTCCGTGCCCTCCCCGTAAAGACCCCGGACCGCGAGACCGAGTTTGTTCACGGCCTGAATGATCTGGTTGATCTGTTCGGCCAGCACCAGGGCGGGCAGGTGCAGCATGGCCGAGGCACGCATGCCCGTGCCGACATTGGTCGGACAGGCCGTCAGGAACCCCAGACGCGGATCAAAGGCGAAGTCCAGACGGGCCTCCAATTCCGAATCCACGTGGTCGATCATTTCCAGGGCGTGCCCCAGCTGGAGACCGGGCATGATCGCCTGCATGCGGAGGTGGTCCTCCTCGTTGATCATCAGTGACAGGGTTTCCGCCCGGTTGATGACCACGCCGCTGCCGATGTTTTTGGCGGCGTGTTCCCGGCTGATGAGATGTTTTTCGACCAACACCTGTTTTTCCACCGCGGTGAACTGGTCCATGGCGGCATGGACCCGGCAATCCTTCATCTCCGGCAGACCCGCCACCACCGGCTGGATCGACTCGAGGATTTTGATGCGGTCGGCCTTTTTGGCCCAGCCGGGAAAGGGGGTGTTGCGCAGATTGCGCGCCAGCCGGACCCGGGAACTCATGACAATGCGCCGACACACGGCATCATTGTTGTCCAGGGGCGAATGGGACTTGGCGGATTTGGGAGGTTTCATGGACTGTCTGAAAGAATCCTCCTCTTTCCCGGCGCTTTCAAGTCTTTTGAGTGGCAAATCGTGTGTCATACAATCGGGTTGACCGGCCCCCGATGGTCCGTCCCCTTCCAGACGGATTCGGGGCTGCCAGGGTTCTCGCGCGGATATTCAAGAAAAGACTTTACCGCAAGGGTGACCGTCCCTTTAATGATGCGGCTTATGGAAATCTCTCACACGCAGGTTGATCACATCCACGTCATTTCCCCCAGCGGGGAATTTGATCTGGCCAGTGCGCCCAAGGCGCGGGCCGTATTCGATACGGTCATCGGCAAAAAGGTCCCGGCTGTGGTCATTGATTTTTCAGGGGTTTCCTACATTGACAGTTCGGGTCTGGCCACCATCATCGACGTGTTCCAGCGCACGAAGAAATATCAGGGGCGTGTGGCCCTGTGCGGGATGAGCCGGGTGGTGCAGAATGTTTTTGAGATCGCCAAGCTGGATTCCGTCTTCAAGATCTATCCCGATCAGGCTGCAGCCCACACCGGGTTAAAATCCTAAAGGAAGGGGGGGAGGAAGGCCGTGCAAGCGCTCATTGACCACGGTCTTGGGGTATTGGGTGCCTACGTGGTGCTCACGCGTGAAGCCCTGTACTGGACCTTTATCGGCCCCTTCCGTGGGGCCCGGATCCGGTTCCGCGCCATTGTCGACCAGATGTTTGAAATGGGCGTGCGTTCGGTCTTCATCGCCATTCTGATCATGTTCTTCATCGGGCTGGTCCTGACCATGGAGTCCTCGCGGGAGCTGGTCAAGATCGGGACTGTGGACCTGCTCTCGAGCATCGTTTGCGCGAGCATTTTGCGGCAGATGGGCCCGCTGATTGTCGGTTGCATTGTCATTGCGCGGTGCGGTTCGGCCATCGCCGCCGAACTGGGCAGCATGAAGGTCTCCGAGGAAATCGAGGCCCTGCGGACCATGGGCGTCAATCCCGTGCGGTTCCTGATCGGCCCCCGCATGCTGGCGATGCTGCTGATGCTGCCGGTGCTGACCATTTTTGGCAACCTCGTCGGTTGTGCCGCCGGCATGGGATATGCGTGGTATTCGCTGGGGATCGATCCCGGTCTCTTTATCCGTTCCGCGCTCCCGCATCTTTCGGTTTTTGACCTTTTCGCCGGCATCATCAAGAGCCTGATTTTCGGATTCCTCATTTCCACCATCTCCTGCTATTACGGGTTCAATGTGGAGGGCGGGGCCGAGGGGGTGGGCAAGGCCACCACCAACAGCGTCGTCCAGTCCATCATCGCCATCATTGTCGCCAACTGCATCCTCACCGCCATTTTTGTCCATGCCTGAAACCGAAAACATGATCGAAGTCCGCAACCTCGTCCGTGAATTCAACGGACGCCGGGTGCTTGATGGCGTGAATTTTGTGGTGCCCAGGGGGCAGATTGCCGTGATCATGGGCGGGAGCGGCTGCGGCAAGTCCACGTTGCTCCGCCATATCATCGGTGCATTGAAACCCACCTCCGGGGAAATCTGGCTCATGGGCAAAAACATCGCCTCCGCCCGTGAGGCGGAGCTTCAGGAAATCCGTCTCAAATACGGCATGCTTTTCCAGAGCGCGGCCCTGTTCAACTCCATGACCGTCGGCGAAAACGTCGCCCTGCCGCTGATCGAACACGGCAGTCTGGACCCCCATGTCATCGACATCGTCGTCAAACTCAAGCTGGAGATGGTCGGTCTGACCGGGTTCGAGCATCTGAAACCCTCCGAGATTTCCGGCGGGATGAAAAAACGGGTCGGTCTGGCCCGGGCCATCGCCCTGGATCCCCGCCTGCTTTTCTGTGATGAACCCACCGCGGGCCTGGACCCGATCATGACCGCCGTGGTGGATGAACTGACCATGGACCTGTGCAAAAAGCTCGGGATGACCGCCGTGGTGGTCACCCACGACATGGCCAGCGCCTTTCGGATTGCCGATCTGATGATCATGCTGCATAAGGGCAAGGTGGTTTCCACCGGGAGCCCCGCACAGATCCAGAAGGAAATGAGGGAGGGGACCAACCCCATCCTGAAACAATTTGTCAACGGCGAGGCCGATGGCCCCATCCCGTTCCGGCAATCCAGTGAGCTGTACCTCAAAACGATCCTTGGAGAATAAGTTATGGACAATTATCAAAAAAATCTCGCCCAGGTCGGTTTTCTGACCCTTGTCGCCCTCGTTGTGCTGGGTGTCAGTGTCTGGGTCATCGGACGGTTCACCACCAAGCCCCAGCAGGAAATCCGGGTCGGATTCAACTTTGCCAATTCCCTGGCCTCCGGCGCCCCGGTCCGGATCGCGGGGGTGTACGCCGGGAAAATCAGCCACATCCGTCTCCTCACCGACAAGGAGCTGGAGGCGGGGAAATTCCAGATTCCGCGCATCGAGGTGACCGCACGGGTCGATCAGGACATCTACATTCCCAAGGATTCCACCGCCACGATCACCGCCTCGGGATTGCTGAGTGAAAAGTATCTTGAGATCAGCCCCGGCGACTATGCCAAGGGCCGTTACGATCCCAAGGACCTCCTCGCGGGTGTCGATCCCGTTCCCCTGGACAAAATGCTCGCCTCCGTCCACAAGGTCGTCGATGAACTGGATGCCACCCTCGGCCATATCAACCTGCTGGCCTCCTCGGTCAACAGCGACCTGCCGGGGGTCATCAAGGGGCTGGACAGTCTTCTGGTGCGGGCGGATGGATTGGTCTCCCGTGCCGACAGCCTCGCGGCGACCGCCGACGGACTGGTCACGGGGAACCGCGCGGAGATCGAGAACCTCATCGAGAACATGCAGCGGGCCTCCGTGAACCTGAAATTCCTCAGCCGCACGCTTGCGGAACGTCCGTGGAAAATGGTCCTGCCGGCCTTCCCCGTGACCGTGCCTCCCGACGACCTCCGGAGTCAGCAACAGCTCAAGGCCCAGGAAATGGACAAGAACCGGGAGGAGCAAAAGGCCGCCGCGGAGAAAAACACCTCCGGCACCAAGAACGATCCGGTGACCATCAAAAAGGAACTCCGCAAGCGGTAGATTGGAATGGAGGCGAGTCCGCAGATTGCGCCGGATTTTTGAGGGGATGCCTTTTGTTCCGCTTTGCAGGGGCTGTGACTGCCCGCGAAACCATTTTTCCGGCGTGCAGGACCGAATAAGAATCTGCGTTCATCCGGGCCAATCTGCGGACGGACTCTTTCCCTACCGGCAGATGCCGCGTTCGGATTTGCGGATGAACTCGAGCAGGTGCTGGATTTCGGCGACGGAGGGAAGTTCGTTTTCGACCCTGCTGACCGCCTCGCCAATGGTCATATGCTGTTCCCGGAAAAGGAATTTGTAGGCCTGCTTGACGATTTTCTGACGGTCCTCGGGGATGCCGTGACGGTCGAGCCCGATCTTGTTTATGACCCGGACCTCCGCGGGGTTTCCATCAACGAGCATGTAGGGAGGCACATCCTGGACGACCTTCGCACAGCCGCCGATCATCGAGAGGGTGCCGATCCGGCAAAACTGGTGGATGGCCGCCATGCCGCCGATGACCGCCCGATCCTCAACCGTGACATGGCCGGCCATGGAGCCGAGGTTGGAGATGATGATGTGGCTGCCGAGCACACAGTCGTGGGCGATGTGGACATTGGCCAGAAAGACGTTGTGGGAACCGACCCGCGTGGTCGCGCCGGGGTGGGTGCCGCGATGCATCGTCGTGTATTCGCGGAAGACATTGCCATCCCCGATTTCACAATGGGTCGGCTCGCCCCGGTACTTCAAATCCTGCGATTTGCCGCCGATGCAGGCGAAGTCGAAGAACTGGTTGAGACGCCCGATCTTGGTCGGACCCTCGATGACCACGTGTGATTTGAGGACCGTTCCCGTGCCGATTTCAACCGGTCCGCGGATGACACAGTAGGGACCCATCTCCACCCCTTCGGCAATCTGCGCCTGGGGGTCGATGACAGCGGTGGGATGAATGAGGGACATGGCGGGAGGGGAGGACATGAAGGGGGTGGGATTGT
Source organism: Verrucomicrobiia bacterium (assembly GCA_033764445.1). GTDB lineage: Bacteria > Verrucomicrobiota > Verrucomicrobiia > JAWXBN01 > JAWXBN01 > JANRIZ01. Next base: position 8,729 of record JANRIZ010000091.1, read on the forward strand.
TTCCTTTAAAGGCAAAAAAAGGTCAGCTGTCCACAACCGTGAACATCAGCTCTCCTTCGCTGACGACCTCATTGTTGACCAGACACTGGCCGTTGGCCTTGCCGATTTTGCCGCGGGTCCGTGTCATTTCAATCTCAATGATCAGCGTGTCACCCGGGAAAACCGGTTTGCGGAATTTGACCTTGTCCGCACTCATGAAAAAGCCGATCTTGCCCGCGTTGTCCGGGTTTTTCATCAGCATAATGCTGGCCACCTGGGCCATGGCCTCGACCTGCAGCACCCCGGGCATGACCGGACGTTGGGGGAAGTGCCCCTGGAAATAGGCCTCATTCATGGTCACATTCTTCAGGCCGGTGGCCTTGGTTTCGTCGTTGAAACGCACGATGCGGTCGACCATCAGGAACGGATAGCGGTGGGGCAGGAGCTTCATGACATCATTGATGTCGAGCGACCCCTCCAGGATGAGGTTTTTGGAGTCGAGCGGCGGTTGGGCAAAATATTTCTGGTATTGTTTGTGGATCGCCCGGCACAGTTCGACATTCAGGCCGTGGCCCGGTTTCATCGCGATGATGTGGGCACGCAGAAACCGGCCCAGCAGGGAGAGGTCCCCGATGATATCGAGCATTTTGTGGCGGACAAATTCGTCCGGATACCGCAGGGGCTCCTTGCTCAGGACGGAGTCCCCCCGGATGACCACGGCGTTTTCAAGGCTGCCCCCCTTGATCAGACCCTTGTCCATGAGCGGTTGGACCTCGTCGTAGAAGACAAAGGTCCGGGCCCGGGCGATCTCCTTCTCGTAGAACTCCGGGGTGATCGTGTCGCTGCGGTACTGGGTGAAAAAGCCCGTGTGGTTGGAATTGGTGCAGGAAATCCTGAAATCCTCGCAGGGCACAGCCATGATCATGGAGCCATCATGGCCGAAGATGTGGATGGGTTCGCGCAGTGTGAAAAAATTCCGGGGAACCTTCTGTTCGGCCAGGCCCGCCTCGCGGATGAGCTGGATGAAGGCCAGGGCACTTCCGTCGCAGATGGGCGGCTCGTTGGAATCCATCTCGATGAGACAATTGTCCACACCCAGACCCGTGAGGGCGGAAAGGACGTGCTCGATGGTGTGGATCTTGACCGCCCCATCCGCAATGGTCGTGGCGCGTTCGACCTGTTTGACCAGATCCACCGAGGCATCCAGAACCGGTTCGTCCGGGAGATCGGTCCGTTTGAATTTGAATCCGTGGTTTTCGGGGGCCGGGCAGAGCGAGAGGTTGACCTTGTGGCCGGTGTGAAGCGCCGAGCCCGAGAGGCTGACCCTTTTTGCCAGTGTATTCTGCAATTTGGACATCCGTGATTTCTAACAGCCGCAGGAAAGTCTTCAAACTGAATTGTGGAAAAATCGCAAAAAATGCCCCGGTCAGAGGGTTTTGAATAAAACCTTGAAAAAATCTGCTTGCGGGCATGGTTTCCGCTTGCAATACGTCACTGCTTTTATAACTTTGCCAGTTGGTTTCAGTCATGAGAAAGGCAGTATTTAAGATGGAATACGTAGAATCTTTACAGCACCGGTTGGGACTCGAAAAATCGCTCTACCGTTCCGCGCACGAGCATGATGCGTGTGGCGTGGGGTTTGTCGCCCATATCAAGGGGATCAAATCCAATTCCATCCTCAAAAAGGCCATCCAGTCCGTCTGCAACCTGACCCATCGCGGGGCCATTGATGCCGACATGAAAACCGGGGACGGCGCCGGGGTGCTGACCCAGATTCCACACAAACTTTTTGCCAAGGAGGTGGAGAAACTCGGGGCCAAGCTGTTCAAGAATGAGGACCTGGGCGTGGGGATGATTTTTCTGCCCGCCAACAATGCCTACAACCAGGCCGCGTGCCGTCGGATTGTCGAGGAAACCATTGCCCGGCGTGGGCTGCATTTTTTTGGCTGGCGCAGTGTGCCCACCAACAGCCGTGTCCTCGGGGCCAAGGCCCGCGCCTCCCTGCCGGTCATTGAGCAGGTCCTCATCGGCAACAAGGGCGGGCTGGATGCGGAGACCTACGAGCGGACCCTTTTTCTGGCCCGGAACCAGATTGAAAAGCTTGTCGGTGAAACGGGGATCACGGATTTTTACATCCCGAGTTTCTCCTCGCGGACCATTGTCTACAAGGGGCTGCTCGCCTCACCACAGCTGGAGAAATTCTACAAGGACCTCCAGAATCCCGACTACGAGACCGCGCTGGCGGTTTTTCACCAGCGTTTCAGCACCAACACATTCCCCACCTGGTCCCTGGCCCAGTCCTTCCGCATGCTCAGCCACAACGGGGAGATCAACACCATCAGTGGCAACCGCATCTGGACCAAGGCGCGGGAGGCGGAGCTTCAGGCGGATTTCTGGGGCAGGGATATTGACCTTCTCAAGCCGATCATCCAGCCGAAGCTTTCGGATTCCGGCAGTCTGGATAACGCCCTGGAGGCGCTGGTCATGTCCGGACGCCCGATTCTCCACTCGATGATGATGCTTGTCCCGCCCGCCACCGCCGCCGAGGCGAAGGGGGATGCGGCAGTGGAGGATTTTTTTGACTACCATGCCTGTCTGAGTGAACCGTGGGACGGACCCGCCGCCCTGGTCTTCAGCGATGGGATCACCGTGGGCGCCACCCTCGACCGCAACGGACTCCGTCCGGCCCGTTACAAGGTCACCCACGACGGACTGGTGATCATGGGGTCGGAGGTCGGCCTCATCGAGGTGGACGACAAGATGGTCACCGAAAAGGGCCGTCTGGGGCCCGGCCAGATGATTGCCATTGATACCGCCAAGGGAGTGCTGTTGCGCAGTGAGGATATCCGCAGGGAGTATGCGTCGAAGAAGCCCTACGGCAAATGGGTCTCCGAAAATCTGGTGAGGCTTGGGGACGAATTTGAGACACTCACACAGGCCGCCCCCGCCGCGGAGTTCGATCCGCTGACGACCCTCCAGCGTCAGATGGCCTTTGGATACAGTGCGGAGGAGCTGTCGATGATTTTCAAGCCCATGGCCGAGCGGGGCGAGGAAGGCATCGGCTCGATGGGGGACGACTCCGCCCTGGCGGTGCTCTCCTCGTTGCCGCGTCTCCTGTACGGGTATTTCCGCCAGAAATTCGCCCAGGTGACCAATCCGCCCATCGACCCGATCCGCGAGCGCCTGGTCATGAGTCTGGATACCTACATGGGCCACCGCCGCAACTGGCTTGGGGAGTCCCCCGAACATGCGCGGTTGCTGGTGCTCAACAGTCCCGTGCTGATGACGGCGGAATTTGAGAAGTTGCTGACCCTCGAGGGGCGTGGTTTTGCCGCCGCCACCCTGGAGGCGACCTTTGACCGCAAGGCCGGGGTCGAGGGACTTGCCCCGGCGTTGGAGCGCCTGTGTGACGGGGCCGTCCGGGCCGTGGAGGGTGGGGCACAGATTCTGGTCCTTTCCGACCGCACTCTGGATCACGACCGTGTTCCCGTGCCGATGCTGCTGGCGGTTTCCACCGTGCATCATCATCTGATCCGGGTCGGCAAACGGATGCGCTGCAGTCTGGTGGCCGATACCGGGGAGGCGCGTGACGTGCATCAGTTTGCATGCCTGCTCGGCTACGGGGCCAGCGCCATCCATCCCTATCTGGTTTACGAGACCTTCCGCGAAATGATTTTCAGGGGGGGCAGGGACGGGCTGGAAAATGTGACGGATGTGCAGGCCTGCAAAAACTACCGCAAGGCGATTGAAAAGGGCGTGCTCAAGATCATGTCCAAAATGGGCATTTCCTGTGTCTCCAGCTATCGCGGGGCGCAGAACTTCGAGGTGCTGGGTCTGGGCGCGGATGTGGTGGAGAGATTTTTTCCGCATACCGACACCCTCATGGGGGGGATCGGCCTCCGGGAGATTGCCGCCGAATCGATTGAACGGCACGATCTCGGATTTGCCGCGCCCGCCGAGGGGGCCAAACTCTCCGACTTCGGATTTTTCCGCAACCGTCAGGGCGGGGAGCTGCATGGATGGACCGGGCCGGTCATCAAGAATTTTCATTCCTTTGTCAAGTCCGGCACCCCCGCCGAGTACCGGACCTATGTCGAGCAGGCCCTGGCCCAGCATCCGGTGGCGGTGCGGCATCTGCTGGAGTTCCGTCAGAAAAACCCGATTTCCCTCGATGAGGTCGAGCCCATCGAGGAGATCCGCCGCCGGTTCACCACGGCGGGCATGTCCCTGGGGGCGCTTTCACCGGAGGCACACGAGGCGCTGGCCATCGCCATGAATGCCATCGGCGGCAAGTCCAACTCCGGCGAGGGCGGTGAGGACCGCGCCCGGTTTCACCGTCATCCGGACGGGAAATGGGCCAACAGCGCGATCAAGCAGGTGGCGTCCGGACGGTTCGGGGTCACGGCCGAATACCTGGCCAGCGCGAGCGAGATCGAGATCAAGATGGCCCAGGGCGCCAAACCCGGCGAGGGCGGGCAGATTCCCGGTCCGAAGGTCTCGGCCCTGATCGCGCGTCTGCGCCACAGTGTTCCGGGCATCATGCTCATTTCGCCGCCTCCGCATCACGACATCTATTCGATCGAGGATCTGGCCCAGCTCATCTACGACCTCAAGCAGATCAATCCCCGCGCCAAAATCTGCGTCAAGCTTGTCTCCGAGGCCGGGGTGGGCACCATTGCCGCCGGGGTGGCCAAGGCCTATGCGGATGTGATTCTGATCTCGGGCCATGACGGGGGCACGGGGGCCTCGCCGCTGAGCTCCATCAAAAACGCGGGCAGTCCGTGGGAACTCGGGGTGGCCGAGGCGCAGCAGGTGCTTGTCCTCAACGGTCTGCGCGGACGCGTCACCCTGCGTACCGATGGCGGCATGAAGACCGGGCGCGACATCATTGTCGCGGCCATGCTCGGGGCCGAGGAGTTCAACTTCGGCACCGCGGCCCTCATCGCCCTGGGCTGCGTGTATGTCCGCCAGTGCCATCTGAACACCTGCCCGGTGGGTGTGGCCACCCAGGACGAAAAATACCGCGCCAAATTCAAGGGCTCTCCCGAGGCGGTGATCAACTTCTTCAACGGGGTCGCCCAGGAAGTGCGGGAAATCCTTGCCGAACTCGGGTTCCGTTCGATCAATGAAATCATCGGGCGCACCGATCTGCTTCAGCAGCGCCGGGTGGAAGGCCATGCGAAGGCCAATACGATCGACCTCTCCCGGATGCTGGCCATGCCCAACTACGAGGAGGAGAACATTCCGCGCCACTCGATCATGGAACGCAATGACCGCGAGCAGGACCGCCCGCTGGATGACGTCATTCTCCAGTCGATCCGTGATGCGCTCAGCGACAAGACACCCATTTCCCTCAGTCACAAGGTCAAGAACACCAATCGCTCCGTCGGGACGGGGCTTTCGGGGGAAATCGCCTACCGTTACGGGGACTACGGACTGCCGGCGGGTATGATCGACATCAAGCTCAAGGGCAGTGCGGGTCAGAGTCTCGGGGCGTTCCTGGTGCAGGGGGTCAAGATCACCCTCACCGGCGAGGCCAACGACTATGTGGGCAAGGGTTTGTGTGGCGGGGACATCGTGGTGGTGCCCTCGGCCAATGCAAAGTTCGTCCCCAATGGCAATGTGATCATCGGCAACACGGTCCTGTACGGGGCCACGGGCGGATCGTTGTATGCACTCGGCTCCGCCGGGGAACGGTTTGCCGTCCGTAATTCGGGTGCCCTGGCGGTGGTCGAAGGGGTGGGGGACCATGCCTGTGAGTACATGACCAACGGCACGGTGGTCGTGTTGGGGCCGACCGGCAAAAACTTCGCGGCGGGCATGAGCGGTGGGGTGGCCTATATTCTGGATGAAACCTCCGACTTTGAATCACGGGTCAATCTGGAGATGGTCGGGGTGGAGCCTCTCACCAGGGAGGAGGACATTGTCTTCCTCAAATCGATTGTCTACAAACACCTGGAGCTGACCTCCAGTTTCAAGGCCAAAACGATCATCAATGATTGGAAGACCTATGAATCCCGGTTCCGGAAGGTTGTCCCACACGGTCCGGCCAAGCCAGCCCCACCGGTGGCTGCCGATCCTGCGGTTCCGGCAAAGGTGTGACCAGGGGTGATCATGCCATTCATGCCCCTGGGGGATTGAGGCCCATGTGACGGCGGAATCCGTGCGGCGCTCCCACAGTCTGGTCAGTGTAGCCCCGTTTTCCATTCCCCCACGGCACGCCTGATTTCCCCGGCGACGGAGGCCCGGGGTTGCACAAATTTCGGCGTGAACCAGGGAAACGAACCGATCAGGTCGGGGGTCACCAGCACCTGACCGTCGCAGTCCGGACCCGATCCGATGCCGATGGTGGGATGGGAAACGGATTTGGAGATTTCCGAGGCGACCCCCGGAATCACCAGCTCGAGTACTGTCGCGAAGGCCCCCGCCCGGTCCAGAAATTGCGCGTCTGTCATCAGTCGGTCGTGTTCCTGCGGGGTCCGTCCCTTTTTCCGGTACGCGCCCTCCTCGCGGATGCTTTGCGGGAGCATGCCCAGGTGACCCATCAGCGGAATGCCCGACTCCCGGATCGCCGCAATTTGCGCCGACTGGCTCAGTCCGCCCTCGAGTTTGACGGCGTCGGCTCCGGACGCCATCAGCGCCCGGGCATTTTGCGCCGCCAGCAGGGGGGTGGCAAAGCTGCCGTAGGGAAGATCGGCCACGATCAATGCCCGGGGTCTGGCCCGTGCCACGGCTTCCACATGGTGCCGCATGTGGTCCATGGTCACGTGGGTGGTGTCGGGAAATCCCAGGACGACCATTCCCAGGGAATCCCCCACCAGGAGGATGTCCACGTCGCATTCATCCAGCAGCCGGGCCATGGGGTAATCGTAGCAGGTCAGGGCCGCGACCTTGCGACCCGCCTGTTTGTACCCGAGGATTTCCGTGGATGACCGTTTCATGGGGGATTCACACAATGAACCGGTGGGGCGATTATTTCATCAACAAAATTAAACTTGGTGTCCGTCTCCCTTGCTGGTTAAACGGAGTCAGTCGCATGAATCTCCCGAACAAACTGACCCTTTCCCGCTTTGTGATGGCGGGTGTTTTCACGGCACTGATGCTGGCGGATACCAACAAGTTTCTCTTCACGCAGGCCATCGCGCTTGTGGTTTTTGTGGTGGCGATCCTGACCGATTTTCTCGATGGACGGATGGCCCGTCGGATGAATCTGAAGACCAATTTCGGGGCCTTGATGGACCCCCTGGCGGATAAGGTGCTCATTTCGGCGGCCTTTGTCTGTTTTGTGGCCAAGGGGTATCTGGGGGCCTTCGGACCGTGGGCGGTGATCATCATCATCACCCGGGAATTCATGATCACCGGGCTGCGGCTCCTGGCCACCTCGAAGGACCGGGTCATTTCGGCGGACAACCTCGGCAAACACAAGACCGCCTGGCAGATGATCACCATCGTCGTGGTGCTGGCCGATGAATCACTCAAACAGATGACCAGCCATATCGAGTCGACGGAAACCATGGAAAAGGTTTATGAATACTTTGATTGGGCCATCTTCATTTCCCTGACCGCCGCCGTGGTGCTGACCGTCTACAGCGGGGTGGTCTATCTGTGGAAGAACAGGCATTTGTTGCAGGAAAACAACTGATGGTCCGCATCAAAACCGGGTTTTTTCATGATGATGATTGCAATGGTTCTGGGGGCAGTCGGAATCCTCGCCTCCCTGTGGGCCTCCTGGCACGGGGCGCGGCGGCACCGGTTCATCACCGATACGCCCACCTCCAAGGTCAAGGGCGTCTTTGTGGGACAGGTGGAGGTCAGGGGCACTGCGGAAAGCTCAGGGCCGCTGACCAGTTTTCTGGCCGGCGTGGCCAACGTGTATTACACCTACGAGATTTCCGAACACTGGTCACGGACCGTGACAGAATCCTATACGGACAGTGACGGCAGGAGAAAGACCCGGACCAAAACCGAGAGCGGGTGGAAAACCGTGGATTCTGAAACCAAAATGATCCCGTTTTATCTGCAGGACGATACAGGACTTTTGCTGATCCGACCCGAGGGAGCCAAGGTCGAGGCCGTGACCGTTTTTGAGCAAACCTGCAGCAGGGCCGAAGCCCTTTATTACGGCAAGGGACCCGCGGGTGGCGTCCCTGATTCCACCGGGAGACGGCGGTTTGTGGAGAAGGCGCTGACCTTGCACGTGCCGCTGTTTGTCATCGGCAAGGCTCGGGAAAGACAGGATGTGGTGGCCCCCGAGATTGCGCAGGATCCGGATGCCGAGATGTTCCTGATCTCGACCCGTTCGGAGGAACAGGTGGTCAAAGGATATCGTTGGATGTTTTGGGGATTCGGGTTTCTGGGGTTTGCACTGACCCTGATCCCGCTTCTGATTGGAGCCGTTCAGTCCCTGATGGGACTGTCCATTCTGGGATTGGCCTTGGCCCCCACGTATCTGGCCGTGTGGGGATTGGGTTGGTTGTGGCTTGTGTACAACAGCCTGATGGGATTGAAAAACCGTGTCGCCCGGGCGTGGTCGCTGATTGATGTGGAGTGCAAGCGGCGGAATGATCTGATCCCGCGCCTGGTCGAGGTGGCCCGTGGGTTGAGGGATTACGAGCGGAACCTGCAGGAGGAGCTCGCCCGGCTCAGGACCCAGTCCGTGGCGACCCCATCGGGGGAACCCGGGCCCGACATTGCGGAAAGCCGCTCCGTGCTGACGGTCGTTGTTGAGAAATATCCGGAATTAAAATCCAACGAGACCTTTCTGAATCTGCAGAGGGAACTTTCCAACACCGAGGACCGGCTGGCTTTGGCACGGGATTACTACAATTCCATCGCCACCCAGTACAACACCCGTCTGGAGATACTCCCCGACTCCTGGGTGGCCCGGCTGGCCGGATTGCGTCCGAGGACACTGCTGGAGGCGGAGGGACTGGAACGTGCGGCGGTGGCCATCACCCTGGCGGACTGAACGGTTTTTCTTTTGCTTCACCTGCGGATGGCAGCCTGTATAATCACAGCCCACATGGAAGACTGGAACATACAACACAGAGCCGGGGTCTGCGCCGTGACCGGGCGGGAATTCGAACCAGGTGAGACCATTGTGTCGATGCTGTACTTTGAGGGGGCCGGTTATCGCCGGGAGGACATGAGTCTGCAGGCCTGGCGCGAGCGCGACGGCAGCTCCGCCATCGTTCCGGCCTCCTACTGGCAATCCAAGTTTGTCCCGCCCCCGCCCGCCCCCGTGGAAGCCCTCAAGAAGGACGATGCGGAGGGGTTGCTGCGCCGGCTGCTGGAAAAGAGGAATCCGCGGTTTGCCAATGCCATCTACATCCTGGCGGTGATGCTCGAACGCAAACGGATCTTCAAACAGATCGACACCTTTCGCCAGGACCTGCTGGGCAAGGTCATCGTGTATGAGCATCTCAAGACGGGCGAGTCTTTCACCATCATCGATCCCGAATTGCGCTTGGACCTCATCGAGCCGGTGCAACGCGAGGTGGTCGATTTGCTGGAGGGCCGGACGCCCATTGATGAGGTTCCCCCGTCGGTGTGAGCCCGCCCATTTTCTGGCTTTATGAATGTGGCCGTTTACAGCACCAAACCCTACGACCGTCGTTTTTTGGAGGAAGCCAACGCCGGGCACCATTCCCTGGTCTTTTTGGAGGATCATCTCAATGCGGAAAGTGCGCCGTTTTTTCAGGGCAACGAGGCCGCCTGCCTTTTTGTCAATGACAGGGCCACGGCCCCCGTTCTTCAAAAACTCGCCTCCCGGGGGTGCCGCCTCATCGCCCTGCGCTGCGCCGGGTACAACAATGTCGATCTGAAGGCCGCCCAGGCCTGCGGCATCACCGTGGTCCGTGTCCCGGCCTATTCACCCCACGGGGTCGCCGAACACGCCGCGGCCCTGATCCTGTGCCTCAACCGCAAATTGCACCGGGCCTACAACCGGGTCCGTGAGGGGAACTTTTCCATCGACGGACTCATGGGATTTGACCTGCATGGAAAAACCGTGGGGGTGATCGGCACCGGGAAAATCGGCCGCTGTTTTGCCGGGATCATGAGGGGATTCGGCTGCCGCCTCCTCGGGTACGACGTGGAACCCTCGGAGGACTTCAAGGCCCTGGGTGACTATGCCCCTTTGCCGCGTGTCCTGGCCGATTCCGACATCGTCAGCCTCCATTGTCCGCTCCTTCCGCAGACCCGGCATCTGATCCGTGCGGAAAGTCTTGCCCGGATGAAGCCGGGGGCGATGCTGATCAATACCGGACGGGGCGGGCTGGTGGACACCCCGGCCGTGCTGGAGGTGTTGAAATCCGGACACCTGGGGGCCCTGGCGCTGGATGTGTACGAGGAGGAGGAAAAGTATTTTTTCGAGGATCTTTCCGGCCAGGGAATCGATGATGATGTGTTGGCGAGACTGACCACGTATCCCAATGTGCTGATCACCAGCCATCAGGCTTTTTTCACGCACGAGGCCATGCGCCGCATTTCCACAACCACCATCCAAAACATCACGGAATTCGCCGGGACGGGAACCTGCCCGAATTCGATCCAATCCTGAACACAATGGAAATCTACATCCTGGTCAATGAACAGCACACGGGGCCCTTCAGTGAGGAGGAACTCCAGGAGAAATTTGCAGCCGGCGAGATCACCGGGGAGGATTACGTATGGACCGAGGGCATGGACGGGTGGACACCACTCCGTGACTTTCTGCAGACGGAGGAGACGGGGGGGGATGCCGGATCGGCGGAAGACGCATATACACCCTCGGTGTATTACAAGATCAACAGCCTGAAGGTCACGTACGGCGAATATGCCGAAATGGCCGGTGGCCTGGGTTTGCTCATCGCCTGGGGATGCAAATTGTTCCGCATCCCCCTTTCCCTGGGTCGGGGCCTGCCGGAGGTGCCCCCGCCGGAATGGATGGTCGCCCGGGAGGATGAACTGCCCGAGGGGGCGTCCGCGTGTTTCACGGCGGCCCTGCCGGAATGGGAACAACAGGGGTTCCGATTCGCCCATTACACCATGTTCCGGAAATCCTATCTGCCGGTCAATGTGGTGACCATGAACATGGTCCATGTCGGCGGGGAAATGCTCGGGCGCGTCTTTTTTGCACGTCAGCCGACGGGGGATCAGGTCATTCTGCTGACCCTCACCGTGCTTTCGGACGGACGACTGGTGCAGACGGCCGTTTCCAAGAAACCTCCCGGCATCAAACCCCCGCCGGAGCATCTGACCCTGCGACTGACCTCCGGCAATGTGGAGACCCTGGTCAAGAGACACGGGTTGCATGTCGGCAAACATTCGAGAAAGCAGCCCGTCCAGGCACTGCCGGATGCGGACTCGGTCCTGCGGACCCTGCATGCCTTGGAAACGCGGAGCATGGAGTACCAGGTCTCCCGGGGTGTTTACCAGCGCATGAGCCAGGAAGAGGTCCAGGCCCTCAGAAATCAGCCGTGACTCATTCCCGTGGGTAGTCCACCCGGTACGCCTCCAGGCTCAACCCGCTGATGTCGAAATGGAGCGCCTCCCGGGGGAGACGGATTCGATCGCGGATGGCCTCCTCGACCCGGGCGGTGATCAGAATCTCACCCGCCGCGGCCAGATCCTCGCCCAGTTTGCTGGCGACATTGACCGCATGCCCGAAAAACTCCTTTCCGGGAATGATCAGGATTTTGCCGCAATCAATGCCAATGCCGACATGGATGTCCAAGGAATCCGGAGTGGCGAGATTGGCCGCATGGAAGGCCTGATTGATGGCAACTGCGGCATGGACCGCGTCCAGGGATTCATCAAAGACCGCGTAGAGGTTATCCGCCTCGAACTTGATGGGGAATCCGTTGTGGCGGGCCACGATGGGTCTTGTGGAAAGGGCCATGCGGCGGACCATGCCCAGATAATGGACGATCCCATGGGCGAAGGTGGTCGAGGAAAAGCCGCTCATGTCGAGGATGAGCACGGTTTTTTCCACGCCGTAGATGGTCCAGATTTCCTCCTCAATCCTCTTGCGTTCGGACCCCGACAGGGAATTCATCCGGTCCAGGAGGTTGAGGAATTGATCCATGCATCCACCAGTCAACCGGCAATGGGGGCGGGTGAAAAGTCAAAAAACCCCGACCACGCCCGTGTCGCGACAGGGAAAATCCGGGAAGTTCAGGGATGGGTCCAGTCCTCCACGGCCAGCCCTTCGATGCCATCAAAATCCCGGTAATTGCATGTGGCCAAAATCAGGCCATGGGCCCTGGCGGTGGAGGCAATGAGAATATCCAAAGAGGGTTTGGGGCGTCCCTCGGATCGCAGTCGGGCATTGATCCGCGCAAAATGATCCGCAGATGCCCGATCGAAGTCCAGGATCGGATAACGTCCGTCCAATTCCTCCTGAAAGGCTTCCCAGAGACGGTCAGAATTTTTCAAATAAAGCCCCTGACGAACTTCTGCCCAGCAAAAAATGGAGGTGCACAGGGTTTCATCCCCCAGGATTTTCCAGCGGCCAATGACTGAAGGCAGGGGTTTGGGTTTGAGTGGCTGGCAGTAGACGGATGTGTCGAGGAGGTGAGTCAGTGGCATGGTGGATCAATCCAGGGGATTGGGGCGGGTGGGATTTTGATCGCGCGGGGGGATTTCAAAATCCTCGGTGAACGCGCCCCATTTTTTTTCCAATCGTTTCCGGACATCCCAGACGTTTTCGGTGGATGATTTTATTGAAATGGGCTCAATTTTGACGATTGGTTTCCCCCGTTTGGTCAGGATGACACCTTTTTTGGTATTGTGAATATTCTCACAAATTTCTGAAAGCCTGGTTTTTGCATCAAAAATACCAATTGTTTTCATTACCTTAATATACCAGTAGACTAGTTTGATTCAACTTAAATTGAGCGTGTCCATATGAAAATGGAGGGAAGGGGATGCACGTCAACCGGGATTTTCCATGGGCATGGATTCCCCGGGGATGATCGGAGAGTCCCTGTGAATCCTTCCCGCTCAATATTTGGGCATCGACTTGTCGATTTTGTCGGCCCAGGCCCAGACGCCCAGATGGATGTTCCAGGCTTTTTTGTACCCGGCACGATTGAGGATTTCGATGGCCTTGGCGCTGCGCGGACCGTTTTTGCAGTACACGTAAAATTCATCCGCGCTGTCGAATTCATGGAGGCGGGCGGCAAGGTCCGGAAGGGGAACACGGGTTGAGCCCGGGATTTCGCAAATGGCCCATTCGTGTGGTTCGCGCACGTCCAGCAGGACAAACTTGTCTCCTTTGTCCATCTTGGCCTTCAATTCCTTCACGGTCACCTCGGGAATGCCCGCGACGATTTCGTCCTCGCTATATTCCTGGACGCCGCAGAACTGTTTGTAATCAATCAATTCCCTGATCGTCGGGTTCGGCCCGCAGATGGGACATTCCGGATCCTTGCGGATTTTGACCTCACGGAACTTCATTGACAGGGCATTGTAAATGAGAAGTCGTCCAATCAGGGGGTCTCCGATCCCGGCGATGATCTTGATGATTTCGGTTGCCTGTATCACGCCGATAACCCCGGGCAGAACGCCCAGAACGCCCCCCTCAGCACAACTGGGAACGGATCCCGCGGGCGGGGGTTCGGGAAACATGCAACGATAGCATGGACCGTGTTTCCCCCAGAAGACGCTGACCATCCCGTCGAATCGGAAGATGCTTCCGTAGATGTTGGGTTTGTCCAGGAGGACACAGGCGTCGTTGGTCAGATACCGAGTCGGGAAATTATCTGTGCCATCCACGACGACATCGTAGTTTTTGATGATATCCATCGCATTGTCACTGGTCAGTCCACATTCGTGGGTCTCCACCTGCACGTAGGGATTGATCTCATGAATGCGTTCCTTTGCGGATTGCACCTTGGTTTTGCCGATTTTTGAGGTGTCGTGAATGATCTGGCGTTGGAGATTGGAATAATCGACGACGTCATAGTCCATGATCCCGATGCGGCCCACGCCTGCGGCGGCCAAATAGAGGAGAATGGGAGAACCCAGTCCGCCGGTACCCACGCACAGGACGCTGCTGTTTTTGATCTTGCGCTGACCCTCAATGGTCACCTCGGGCATGATCAGATGGCGGGAATACCGGGCAATTTCCTCGTTGGAAAGGGTGACGGCGGCCAGTTTGGCGGGATCGTGTTCGAGATAGGGCTTCATAAGGGGAGGGTGAAAACTAGCCGCAGACAGCGCAGATGCAAAGCGGATTCTGTGTCATGGAACACGGACTTAGGAGCGGGGGACACAGATTGTTTGAATTGGCACAGATTTTTTTTTGCTTGATGGGTGGCGATTGTTGATGGTCACAAACTAATGGTTCATCCAAATATCCGGTAGGCTACCAGAAGCACGCTTAGGATCACGCACAGGGAGAGGATGCCTTTGAAATAGAGATCAATATAGAGATGTGGAATTTCATCGGCATTGTCCCATATCCGACCGCGACTGTAGGC
>JANRIZ010000077.1:0-22275 GCA_033764445.1 Verrucomicrobiia bacterium
TCCACACACAAATCCACGGCCTCACTCCACACCCTGAGGTCTACAAACCCCATCGCACGTTCTGCCTCTGAACCCGACATCCGGGAACCGGCAACCGGGAACTCTTTCTGCTCCCCCAACGGATGGAATGATCGTTTCATAGACATTTTTTTTGAGAGGGTCGGTCTCCGAAAAAAACACCGCTGCCTTTGTGGGGCAGCGGTGTCTGCGTGGTTGATCTTCAGGAATAAAGGGCCCCCCTGCATTACTCCATGTTTTCAAACGTGCGCGGCTTTTGTAAGCGGATGTTTTTTAAAATCAACTCCTAATATCAGTCGCCGCACGGCTTTTTATAGATATTAATAATTCGCATTCAAATTAAGTGTAATGAGCTGTGAGCGTTACAATTTGGCCGTGTGTCAAACTAAAAATTTTCACGATTGGGTCAGAAAAGAGTTCGATCAGGGAATGTCGGAACGGACAGCCCGGGGATTGGACAAAATTCCCGATTTCAAAAAGTTCGAGGGAGCGGTAGATTGAGGGGCATGAGCGAGTGTGAGGTCAGTCCGAACCATGAAACTCTCCTGGAGGCGCGGATGCGGCTGCTGGGGATCCGGGAGGAGGACCTTGAGGAGAGTTTTGTGCGGTCCGGCGGACACGGGGGGCAGAATGTGAACAAGGTGTCCACGTGTGTGATGCTTGTGCATCGTCCGACAGGCCTGCAGGTCAAGTGCCAGACCACACGGCAGCAGGGGAAAAACCGGTTTCTTGCCCGGAAGATGCTGGTGGAAAAACTCGAGGCCCGGCGTCAGGCCCGGATGGACGAGGAGAAGTCGCGGCGCGAAAAAGTCCGGCGTCAGAAACGGGGTCGCAGTCGGGGTGCAAAAAACCGGATGCTCGCCGACAAGGCGCGGAATTCGGAGAAGAAGGGGTTGCGGCGGAGAGTGGGGCAGGACTGAGAAATGTCTCATTTCGAATGTCTAATGCCTAATGGCAGATTTTCAGCCACGGATGAACACGGATCAAACACGGATGGGGGAAGCCCGCAAATGTCGCAGAGGGATGGGGATTTTTCTAAAAACCTACGTGGCTGAACCGGCCCTATCTGTACTGCTGGGATACAAAAACCGCCGCCATGGTTCCCGCACACAGACCGATGATTCCGCCCGTGACCGTGATGATGACAAAAAGGGTCAGGTTCAATGGAGCCGCCTGTGAAAGAATCGCGGGGGAGACAGGGAGGGGCGGACTGACTGCCGGAGGCGTGACGGGAACGGGAGGGGGCACCGGTTGCGGGTCCGGCGGGAGAGTTGCGGGGATTCTGGCCGCCTGCGTTTCCAGGTCCGATACGTGCGCTTCCATGGCCGCGAGCAGTTTTTGATCCGTCACCAGATTGGCTGCCGCCGTCTGGAGCTGTTGATTGATTTTTTCGCGTTCCCCCTCGTCCGTTGCCTCCAGGAGCTTTTTGTGGAGTTCCTCCGTGTCAAAGAGGTCCGCATCGGAGCGGTTCTTCAACTGGCTGATCTGGGTTTTGATCTTTTTGATTTCCATCCGCACCTCCGCGGCACGGGAGGAGGGGGCCGGGGGCGGTGGGGCAGTGACCGGTTCCGGAGCCGGAGGGGTCGGGGGGATTGGCAACGGGTTGGAGATGGGCGCGGGGATTTCAACGGTCACCGCCGCCTGTCGTGTGTGCAGCACCCATGCCGCCCCCGCGCCCAGGGCCAGGCCGAGAGCATTGCACAGGAGAATGATCACCGCCGGCCGGGCGCAAAAGGGAATGGGGCGGGCCGATTTCATGGGGGCATTGGGTTTCAAAAACAGGGACCACCCGTTGACTCGGGAGGAAGGCATCACCGGTTCCGCGAGGGAATGCGCCGGGGGGTCAGACCTCCAGGGACACCATCGGGTCCACATCGGCCTCCTCATTGACACCGGGCAGGCCGAAGCCGAAAAGCCTGAGAAATTCGCGGTTGTAATTTTCGATGTCGGAAATTTCGCGGAGATTTTCGGTCGTGGCCTTTTCCCACAGGGCGGCCGTGGCCTGCTGGATTTCCGGGCGCATCTCCCAGTCATCGACCCGGATGCGGCCCTCGGCATCGAGAACGGGGGCTTTTCCGCTGCACAGCTGGGTTGAAAAAAGGCGCTGCATCTGTTCGACGCAACCCTCGTGGAGGCCATGCGCTTTCATGACCTTGTACAGCAGGGAAATGTAGAGGGGCACGACAGGGATGGCGGAGCTGGCCTGTGTGACCAGCGCCTTGTTGACTGAAACGAAAGCCCGGCCTCCGGAGCCGGTGAGTTTTTGGTGGAGATTTTTGGCCGTGGCTTCCAGATGCTCCTTGGCGCGTCCGATCGTGCCATTGCGGTAAATGGGCCAGGTCAGATCGGGGCCGATGTAGGAATAGGCGACGGTGGTGGCCCCCGGCGCAAGCACGCCGGCCTGTGAAAGGGCCTCGATCCACATCCCCCAATCCTCGCCGCCCATGACCGAAATCGTGTCGGTGATTTCCTGTTCCGAAGCCGGCTCGATGGTGATGTTGCTGACGATACCCTTCTCAACATCCACGGTTTTGGAGGTGTAGGCCGCGCCGATGGGTTTGAGGACGGATTTGGCTGTTTCCCCTGTTTTCGGGTGGGTCCGGCGTGGGGAGGCAAGACTGTAGACGACCATGTCCACCTGGCCGAGATCCTTTTTGATGATCTCGATGGTTTGGGCCTTGATCGGATCCGAGAAGGCGTCGCCATTGATCGTGCGGGCCCAGAGCCCCCTGGCCCTCGCGGCCTTTTCAAAGGCGGCGGAGTTGTACCAGCCCGCCGTGCCCGTGCGGTCGGCCTCTGCGGGACGTTCAAAAACGATGCCCAGAGTGGCCGCGTTCCCTCCAAAGGCCAGGGCGATGCGGGAGGAAAGACCGTAGCCCGTGGAAGCCCCGATGATCAGGACTTTTTTGGCAGGGGCGGCAAAGGAACCCTTGGAGAGGACGTGGTCAATTTGTTCCCGGACATGGGCGGCGCAGCCGGTGGGATGGGCGGTCGTACAGATGAAACCGCGGACTTTTGGCTTGATAATCATGGGCCCGAGTAAAGCAAGGCCGGGGGTGGACAGTCAACAGTGAAGAGTCAGCCCACTGCGGGCCGGGGGACTATTCGGGACGGAAAAACTCCACACGTCCGGTTTCCACGTCGTACAGGGCCCCGACCACCAGAATCTCCCCGTCCTTTTCCAGGGCCCGGAGGATTGTGCTGCGGTCGCGAATTTCCCGCATGACCAGACGGACATTTTCCCGGGCGGCATCATCGACAAAGTGACTGTTTTTGGAGGAGCGCGGCACCACCGTGGAGGGGACCCTGCGGAGAGCGGGTTTGATTTTGTCCACCAATTCCGTCAGATGCCCGAGTTCCACATTGTCGATCGCCCCCTTGACCGCGCCGCAGCCGGTGTGGCCCAGGACCAGGATCAGCCGGGTGCCCGTGACCCGGCAGGCGAATTCCAGACTGCCGAGGATGTCGTCATTGATCACCGGCCCCGCCACGCGGGCGTTCATGATGCTGCCGATACCCTGGTCAAAGATCAGTTCCGTCGGCACGCGGGAATCGATACAGCTGACCACCGAGGCAAAGGGGTACTGGCCGGAGGCGGTGACAGCAACGGCCTTGTCGTATTCCTGATGGCGGCGTTTGCCGGAAAGGAAGCGTCTGTTGCCTTCCCCGAGTTTGGCCAGGGCCCGGGCCGGGGAAATCTCGTTTTGCCGTTCGCGGGTCATGGTGGGAACCCGGCCCGCGGGAAGACCGATCGGGAGCAGGCAGATGAGCAACAGACAGGCAAGCGGGGAGGAGTGGGACATCGGTGGGGAGGGGTTGAGGGTTTGTATGGGAACAGCAGACGATCCGGGAGCGGAAATCAAGACACAAAAAAATTTTATTCACAACGGGTATTGATTTCGCAGCCGAATAGCTTAGCAAGGGAGGCGTATGTTTGATGAGGACTCCGAGTATTATCCCAAGCACGAATGCGGAGTTTTTGCGGTTTTTGGACATCCCGACGCCGCCTGGCTGACCTACTACGGCCTGTACGCCCTCCAGCATCGCGGCCAGGAAAGCGCGGGGATCGTCACGAGTTCCGAGGGAAGTGAATTTCATGTGTGCAAGGGCATGGGCCTGGTGCCACAGGTCTTTGATGATGCCAGACTTTCCCTGCTCAAGGGCGACCGGGCCATCGGGCATGTGCGGTATTCGACCACCGGCTCATCAAACATCAAAAACGCCCAGCCGATCGTGGTGGATTGCTCCCGCGGGCAGATTGCCGTCGGGCACAACGGGAACCTCGTCAACGCCAACTCCCTGCGCGACGAGTTGGAGGCCAGCGGTTCGATCTTTCAAACCACCGTCGACAGCGAGATTTTTCTGCACCTGATGGCCAAACCCCATCCGGATGGCAACGAAAGCAGCCTCATGCACGCCCTGCGCAAGGTGCACGGGGCCTATTCGCTGGTGATCATGAGTGAGAAGGAGATCATCGGCGTGAGGGATCCGCACGGGTTCCGGCCCCTTTCGATCGGCAAGATCGGTGAGGCCTACGTTCTTTCGAGCGAAACCTGTGCCTTTGACCTCATCCATGCGGAGTTCATCCGCGATGTGGAGCCCGGCGAGGTGGTGATCATCGACCGGAGCGGACTGCGGTCGGTGCGGCCGTTCATGACCCCCGAACACCCGGCCTTTTGCATCTTTGAATACGTTTATTTCGCGCGTCCGGACAGCAACATCAACAATGTGAATGTCAGCAGTGCCCGGGTCCGCATGGGGGTGGAGCTCGCCCGGGCCCATCCTGTCGAGGCGGATGTGGTCATTCCCGTGCCGGACTCCGGGAATTATGCCGCCCTCGGGTATTCCGAACAGTCCGGCATCCCTTTTGAGCAGGCCTTTGTCCGCAACCACTATGTCGGGCGGACCTTCATCCAGCCCACGCAGCTGATCCGCGATTTCGGGGTGCGGGTCAAGCTCAACCTCATCAAAAACTCCGTCAAGGGCAAGCGCGTGATCGTCGTCGACGACTCGATTGTGCGCGGCACCACCGCCCGGGCCCGCGTGGTCAATCTGCGGGAGGCCGGGGCCAAGGAGGTGCATATCCGGGTGAGCTGTCCGCCCCACCGGTTCCCCTGCCATTACGGCATTGATTTCCCCAACCGCAAGGATCTGCTGGCCAACAAGTTCACCCTGGAGGAGATCAAGGACTACCTCGGGGCGGATTCCATCGGGTATCTCGACGTTGCCGGGATGATCCGGGCGACCACGATCCAGCCCAGCCGCTTTTGTCTGGCCTGTTTCACCGGCGACTATCCCGTGCCCTTCAATCCCGAGCTGGACAAGTTCATCATGGAACGCCGCAAAATGCGGACCTCCGGTGAGCTCATTTCCAAGGATGAACAGCCCAAGCTGTTGTGAGCGGAACGGTCCGACTCCCCCAACTTTTTTATGAAAATCCAACGCGCCCTGCTTTCCGTCTCCGACAAAACCGGCCTGGTGGCACTGGGTGAATGCCTCGCCCGCCACGGCATCGAACTGCTTTCCACCGGCGGCACCGCCAGGACCCTTCGCGAGGCGGGTTTGAAGGTCAAGGATGTCAGCGAACACACCGGGTTCCCGGAAATGATGGACGGACGCGTCAAAACCCTCCATCCGAAGGTCCATGGCGGTCTGCTGTATCTGCGCGGCCAGGCCGAGCACGAACAGCAGGCCCGTGAACACGGGATCACCCCCATCGATCTGGTCGTCGTCAATCTCTATCCCTTTGAAAAAACCGTGGCCCGTCCGGAAAGCACCCTGGAGGAGGCCATTGAAAACATTGACATTGGCGGACCCTCCATGCTGCGAAGCGCCGCCAAGAATCACCGGAGTGTGACCGTGGTCGTGGACCCCGCCGACTACGCAGAGGTGATCCGGGAGCTGGACGAGTTCTCCGGCGAAACCACCCCCGCGTTGCGCAAACGTCTGGCCGCCCGGGTGTTTGCCACGACGGCCGCGTATGATGCCGCCATCTCGAATTTTTTCCATGGGGCCTACGAGGTGAAGTCCCCGTATTTTCATCATCCCGTCGGCCAGCGCCGGGAGCTGCGTTATGGTGAAAACCCGCATCAGGTGGCCGCCTTGTACGGGGATTTTGACCGGCTTTTCGAGCAGCTCCATGGCAAGGAACTATCCTACAACAACATCATCGACATCCAGGCCGCCAGTGAACTGATCGGCGAATTTTCCGCGCCGACGGTGGCCATCCTCAAGCACACCAACCCCTGCGGGGTCGGGTCCGATGCCCTCAGCCTGAAGGAGGCGTGGGACCGCGCCTATGCCACCGACACACAGGCCCCCTTTGGCGGAATCATTGTCACCAACAGGCCCCTGGATATGGCCCTGGCCGAGGCCATCCGCGATATCTTCAGCGAGGTGATCATCGCGCCGCAATTTGCGCCGGAGGCGCTGGAGCTTTTGAAACAGAAAAAAAACCTGCGGCTGATGCTCAACCGGATGACTCCCGCGCAACAGAAGGCGCCGGGAGTGATCCTGCGCAGCGCCCCCGGCGGGGTCCTGGTCCAGACCCGGGACAACAAACAGATCGGGGCGGAGGAGCTGAAGGTGGTCAGCAAACGCGCCCCCACGGCGGAGGAACTGGAGGCCCTGCTTTTCAACTGGCGCGTGGTCAAACACGTGAAGTCCAATGCCATTGTCTACGGGACCCAAAACCGGACCCTGGGCATCGGTGCCGGACAGATGAGCCGGGTGGATTCCTCGCGCATTGCCATCTGGAAGGCCCGGGAGGCGGGACTCCCGCTCCAGGGCAGTGTGATTGCCTCCGACGCCTTTTTTCCGTTTCCCGACGGACTCATCGCCGCGGCCCGGGAGGGGGTGACCGCCGCCATCCACCCCGGAGGCAGTGTGAAGGATGGGGATGTGATCAAAGCCGCCGATGACCACAACCTGGCGATGGTGCTCACCGGCGTGCGCCATTTCCGGCACTGACCCGGTGGAGGGGCTGCACCGGTTTTTCCCGGATGGTTCTTGTTTTTGGGGGGAGGTTGCGTTTTGCCGATTCTCTGCTACTTTCAGAACTGATTGAAAAAAATGGAGGTTTCATCCTATGAGCGATGTTTCAGAGGTTAAACGGCGTTTTATTTCCAGTTGGGGGGAGATGGGGACGTGTTGGGGGATCAACCGGACCATGGCCCAGATTCATGCCCTGCTGATGGTCAGCCACGTGCCCTTGAGCACCGATGACATCATGAAGGAACTGCACATTTCCCGGGGCAACGCGAACATGAATCTGCGGGATCTGATCAGCTGGGGACTGATCCGGCGGGAGGTCAAGATCGGGGACCGGAAGGAATACTTTGTCGGGGAAAAGGATGTGTGGAAGATGTTCTGCACGATCGTCCGCGAGCGCAAAAAGCGGGAGATTGAACCCGTCATCAAGGCTCTGGAAATGTGCCTGGGGGAGGTGCATGACAAAAAGACCGCCAATGAGGAGGCGCGTCTTTTGCAGTCCAAACTCGACGAGTTGCTCGAATTTCTGCGGATGGCCGACGGGCTGATGGAGAAAATTTCCCGTCAGGAATCCAACAAAATCGTCCCGATGATCCTCAAGACCCTCAAATGACTGCATGGAGGGATGCTGGGTGGCTGTGACCGGGCCCTAATCCCCCTCGCCGACCAGCCAGTAGCGGTACCAGTCGTTCCATGATTTTTTATGGACCAGACCGACAATGGTGACGTTGCTGTGTGTCAGGGAATTGTTGCGTTCCCCGCAGGTCAGGGAGGGACTGTGGTGTTCGAACTCGCCGAATCCGCCAAAGTCCCCGTTGTCGTTATAGACCTGGATGACATCGCCCTGTGAATCGGGTTCGTCCATCGGGCTGTCGCAGTAGGGGCGCCATTGCTGGCTGAAGAGTTCGCGGTAGACGACCATATACTGGTCGTTGCCCAGCTCCCGCACGTAGGCCAGACGGCCCTTGGAGATTTTCGGGGAGATGCCGATTTTGTACTGGTACTTGCCGGTGATATCAAAGGCCATGACCGCCTTGCGGTTTTCCCAGAGATCGTCGGTGATCGGCTGGAAATAATTGCGGAAGGAGGACTCCCCGCGGTAGGGCGTGTACACAACACCCCCGGCGGGAATCTGGGTGATGCACCACAGGTCCACCTTCAGACCGGGAGAGCCCTCGCGGATGGAGAGTTTGTTTTCGGTCGTATAAACGATGTGTCTGGCAAAATGCGGTGCGGCCATCTCGGAGAGTGCAAACCCGCGTTCGAGGGAGAGTCTGACCCCCTGGCCTTTGGCGTGCTGATATTTGAGGTTGATTTTTTTCTCCACGTAACAGCTTTTGTCATCCAGGTGGGAGACCTTCCAGTTGTCATCGTCGAGGTTTTTCTGGACCTCGTAACGGTTGAAATCGACTTCTTCGCGGGTTTTCCAGAACCAGCTCAGCTCGGGTCCGACCCATAGGCGGTCGCCGCCGACATTCCAGCCCTTGCGCCAGAAGCCATTGACCCAGAAGGCGTCCTGACCGCCGACCTGGGCCTGAAGGATGCGCCCGCGATCCGGGCTGACGATGAGCAGTCCGTTTTTACTTTTCCATGTGGTCATTTCTCCGAGCATCGGGGCCTCCTGGGGGGATGGGACACTGGCTTAGCGGGTGTGATCCAAAGGTAAAGCAGATTGTGGGGCGGGGACAGGTGCGGTGAATTCAAAAGGCGTTCCGGGAGGGAACGCCTTTTGTGGGGGGGGTAAGAAATTGAAAATTACTGGACGCCCAGCTTGGTGAGCAGGGCTTGGAGTTTGGGTTTGTCCGCCGAATAGGCACGAAGGTCATTGACCATGGCCTGGAGGGTCTGGGCCTGACGGTCGGCGGCCTGGGCCTGGACTTTCTGGGCGTTGGATTGATCGCTGAGGACGCGGTAGATTTTGAACATGTAGAGGTTGATCGAGCCGCTGATGAGCAGAAGGATGACGGCGATGACCAGAAAGAGCGGTGATGAATCAGATGAAAAATCGTTTTCAGAATCCATATTTTTTCTCCGGGAATGTAATCAGTTTAGCGGGGGGTGGTGGCACCGCCGGGGGTGGCGTTGGGGTTGATGCCGATCCCGTATTTTTCGAGGACCGCCGGGACGATTTTCGGATCTTCCTGGGCGTAGGCACTGAGATTGTTGAGCAGGGCCATGGCAAATTGTTGGTTGGCCATGCCGCGTTGGATCAGCCCCGCCTGCAGTTGGACTTCCCGTTGCTTGGCAATGAAACCGATCGACAGCAAAACGTTGATGATGGCGCTGATGAGGGCCAATGCCAGAACCCCCCACGCAACTTTGATGATCATAGTGATTTATCCGTTTTTATGGTGTATTGAATCACCGCAATATAGGCGGCAGTCCCACTGTGTAAAGGATTATTTGCAAGCACGCGGACCGGGGGAAAGTTACGGGGCTTTTTTGGCAAAATGTTTTTTGAAAACGGCCACCATTTCCGGGGTGAGGTTATCCACGGCGAGCACCCCATCGGTGATTTTTTTGGTGATCGGCTCGGCGGCGAGCGGTTTTCCATCGATGAAAATGATCAGGTACTGGCCTTTGTTGGCATTGGTCAGTGTTTCGAGCACCAGCCGTCCGTGAATATCCAGCTGGATTTTGGCCCCCGGAGCCTCCGGGCCCTGGTAGACATGGACGTAGGAGATGTCTTTTTCGGAGATTTCGGAGGAGCGGTGGGCGTAGATCATCTCCGGAGGATTGGAAAGCTGGACCGGGATGGCCCGTTCGGCATTTTGATCCACCTGACGATGGACGCGAAAGGTGATCGGGGGAGGGCTGCTTCCCGCCGTGAGCAGCGGAGTGAATGGAAACAGACAGGCCAGCGTCAGAAACAGGAGCCGGAACCGGTAAAACATGCCGTCATTCTGGCTGAAACGGAACTCTTGTAAAGGATTGAGTTTCTGACCCGGATGCCTTAGAACCCTGAATCCTATGAAAAAAACACTCCTGATCGCCCTGTTGTCGCTGTGGCCCCATTTTCTGCTCCAGGCCACCGATGTGATGCCCAGCAAGGAGCAGGGCTCGGCCCGCGAAAAGAATGACGCCGCCGGGGCGGGGGACGGATTCCTTTCCGGCATCATGGGGGGAGGCAATGAGGAAACCCGCAACAAGCGCCTGGACAAGGTCAACAAGATCAAACGCGAGGATTTTGAACTCAAGCTTGAGCTGGCCGCGCCATCCGTCTCCCGGTCCGCGGAGGTGCAGGATGCGAAGTTTTTCATCCAGCCATTCCTGAAGATCCAGAACAAGTCCAAGCTCATCCGCACGCTGAATTTTCCCAACGGTCAGAAATATGATTTCATCATTTTCGACAAGTCCGGCCGGGAGATCACACGCTGGTCGGAGGGGCGGACCTTTGCCACCGCGCTGGGGTCCACCCTGATCAATCCCGGGGAATTTGTGCGTTTTACGGAGACCATCCCCCTGACCATCCGCAACGAACGGCTGCCGGCGGGGGAATACGTGGTGGTGGGCGAGCTGAAGGGGTACCCCGAGTTCAGTGAAAAGATTGCGTTTTCCGTGATTCCCTGAGTGGTTTCCGGGACTTCAGGTCATTTGCAGCGCGGCCTGTTCCTCTCGGATGAGGAGGTCGAGGACTTCCATAAAGTCTGTGTCGTAGTGCCAGTTCAATCGGGAGCGGGCCTTGGAATTGCTCCCGTACATGTCCTCAATATCGACCGGCCGGTAGAGGGATTTGTCGACGGCGAGCTTTGACAGGTCGATGGAAAGGCGTTGGAAGACATGCCCGACGATCTCCCGCAGGGAAACCGAGCGACCCGAGCAGATCAGAAAGTCATCGGGTGAGGATTGTTGCATCATCAGATGCATGGCCTCGACATACCGGGGGGCGTAACCAAAGTCACGTCGGATGTCGAGGTTCCCCACCTTCAGCAAATCCTGTTTGCCGGCGGCGATCAGGAGGGATTCGGCAATCACCTTTTTGATGAAAAAGTTCCGCGGGCGGAGGTGGGACTCGTGATTGAAGAGAATGCCGCAGCTGACAAACATGCCGTAGCTTTCGCGGTAATTGATGGCGGTCCAGTGGCTGCTGGCCTTGGAAACCGCATAGGGACTGCGCGGATGCATGGGGGTTGTTTCGGTGACGGGGAGGTTTTGAACCTTGCCGAACATCTCGCTGGAGGAGGCCTGGTA
Organism: Verrucomicrobiia bacterium; assembly: GCA_033764445.1. GTDB lineage: Bacteria > Verrucomicrobiota > Verrucomicrobiia > JAWXBN01 > JAWXBN01 > JANRIZ01. The sequence goes on from JANRIZ010000077.1 coordinate 11,200, forward strand.
AAAGCGGATCGAGCGGTCGTAGCGACGGATGGTTTCCAGCAGGTTGAGAGTGGACAAAATATTGAAGGTCATGGTCCCGATGGGCTGGTCAAAAGACAGACTCACCGCACTTTGGGCCGCCAGGTGGTAAATCACCCCCGGTTGATGCTTTTCAAACAGCCGGGAGAGGGCGGACATGTCCTGCAGGTCACATTCCTCATACGTGATCCTGCTTTCAATGCCCAGATATTGGAGCTTGAGGGGGGACAGGGAATTGAGACTGCGGACGATCCCCACGACATGTTCCCCGTTGTCGAGCAGTCGTCGGGCCAGGTAGGCTCCATCCTGGCCGGTGATTCCGGTGATCAGATTGGTTTTCATGGGTTGGAGGGAATCCCGTCAGGAACCCGCGATGAGGCCCAGCCTTTGGCGTCCGTATTTCTTTTCGTTGATGGCCGTGCTCCAGGCGGCATTGGTGAGATACCATTGGATGGTTTTTTCCATGCCGCTTTCAAATGTTTCGAGCGGTTTCCAGCCCAGTTCGCCCATGATTTTCCGGCAATCCATCGCATACCGGTGATCGTGGCCGGGCCGGTCGGTGACAAACCGGATCTGTTCCGCGTAGGGCTTCCCGTCCGGACGCGGACGGGCGGCATCCAGTCTCCGGCAGAGGGTGTGTACCAGATCGATGTTCCGCATTTCGCAGAGTCCGCCCACGTTATAGGTCTCCCCCGTGCGGCCCGAGGTCAGGACCCGATGCACGGCGCGTGCGTGGTCGCCGACATACAGCCAGTCGCGGATATTGCGACCGTCCCCGTAGACGGGCAGATCCTTGCCCTCAAGCGCATTGAGGATCATCAGCGGGATGAGTTTTTCCGGGAACTGATAGGGTCCGTAGTTGTTGGAGCAATTGGTCGTGAGGACCGGCATGCCGTAGGTGTGGAAATAGGAGCGGACCAGGAAATCCGAGGAGGCCTTGCTGGCCGAATAGGGACTGTTGGGGGCGTAGGGGGTTGTTTCGCAGAATGCGGGATCATTTTCGTGGAGGGATCCGAAGACCTCATCGGTGGAGACATTCAGGAAACGGAATCCGTCGCGGGCGGGACCGGCCAGCTTTTTCCAGTATTGACGGGCGGATTCCAGCAGAGTCCAGGTGCCGCGGATATTCGTCTCGATGAAGGGGGCCGGGGTGTCGATCGAACGGTCCACATGGGTTTCCGCCGCAAAATGCACCACGGCCTCAATCCCGTGTTTTTCGAGAAGTCCGTCCACCAGAGCCGCATCCCCGATATCCCCTTCGACAAAAACGTATCTCGCATCATGTTCGAGGTCTGTCAGATTGGCCCGGTTGCCCGCGTAGGTCAGCTTGTCGAGATTGAGGACCCGGTGCGGAAGGCGGAGACCATCCTGCGGAGAGCCTTGCCCCAGGAGCAGACGGATGTAGTTGCTGCCGATGAAGCCACAGCCGCCGGTGACGAGAATATTTTTCGGGTGGGACATGGGTAAAACTGGTGTTTCCGGGGTCAATCGCGGGAAGCGCTGGTTGGGAGTGGGAGTTGGTACAGAGGGATTTAAGCCCATTTCCGGATTGAATCCCATGACAAAATGGGGGGATGGACAAAATTCACCTTTGAGGGCAGGTTCCCGGATCAAAGAAATAATCACCCAATCAAATTTTTGACTAGAAGAATTTACGTTCTTTGCTAAAAGAAGTTTTCTATGTCCATCGAAGTCCGACACGCTGAAAGACGTGATTCCGAGCCCATCCGCGATTTGTTCAGCGAGGTTTACGGACCAAATTCCCCCTTTGGCAGTTTTTTCTCGTACAATTGCCTCATACTCGTGGCCGAGGTGGATGGTCAACTGGCCGGGTGCATCTCGGTGGTCATTTCCGAAAAGAGTCCGTTGCGGCCCATCTATGAGGAGGCCTGGCTGGCCGTGCGTCCGGCCTATCAGGAGAGTCTCGCCTCCGAAATCTCCAATCTGTTCCGGGAGCTGGCCCAGCAGTATGAATTGCCCGATGCCAATGAGACTTTGCGGCGGATTGACAAGGCCTTTGCGGACCTGCGCATGGAGGTGGCCATCGTCAAGCTTCTGCGGGACCTGCTGATTTTCAAGGGCCTGAACGAACTGGAACTCAAACACCTTTCCAAACTTTTCAAACAGAAACTCTTCCGCCAGGGCGAACCCGTCTTCGAGGAGGGCGCGGTCAATGACGAGCTGTATGTGATCATGCGTGGCAAGATTGACGTGATCATTGACGGTGCCAAAAAGATCAAAATTGCGACCCTCTCGGCGGGGAGTGTTTTTGGTGAAATCGCCTTCCTCAACCAATCCCCGCGCACGGCCACCACCACGGCGGCGGAAAACAGCATTGTGCTGATCATCCAGCGGCAGAACTTCGACAAGCTCGTGGAAACACAGTCCCATCTGGGGATGATCGTCTTCCGCAACCTGGCCTTGGACCTTTCGCGCAAGCTCATCCAGCAGAACAAGACCGTCCAGATGGGCCCGCCCAAATAGACGCCCGGCCCGGTTTTCTGACTATCCTTGCGCGATCCGATGCGCTAGTCTTCGGGGAAGATGAAAAGAAAATTTCTGCTGGGAATCTTCGCCTGTGTCTGGGGTGCCTTCTGCGTGGCTGCGGAGGAACCCGCCGCGACACCGGTGCCCGAAAACAAAACAGAGGAGAAGGAAACGACGGCTGGGGAGCCAACACCGTCCGTCACCCCGGCCCCAAAACCGGATTGGTCCACACCCGATGCCGCCGCCGGATCGAAGACCGACGCCGCCCGGAAGGGGCAGGACGAGGTGATCGAACATTCGGACGGTTCCCGCACGGTCATTGTCCGTGAGGACCCCGCCAGCCAGACGTCCAAACAGGTGTATGATCCGTACCGGCGGACCAGCGGGGACAGCGCCAAGAGCCCGGAGGTGCGGCAGAAGGAGGCCCAGAAACTCTTCCCCGAGGAGATGAAAAAGGAGGCCGAAAGGAAGGCGGCCCGGGAGGCGCGTCCCCAGGCGGAGAAGGACCGTGAGCGCGAATTGATGGAAAAAACGCCTGCCACGGACAAGTACAAGAATCCCACGATCAAACAGCGGGACTCGATTCCCAAGCGTTTCTGAGAGGTCTGCCGGGGACATGCTGGCTGCCGCGGACCCACCCCACCCCGATGGGGACATTTTTTTACCTCATGACCTTTTCCAGAAATTTCCTCATTTCCATACGGGATTTTTGGTCGGCGGCCTCCTGATAGGCCGCTCCTTTGGGAGGGTCATTGCCGGCTTCGCGGCTGGTGAAGGCATGCACCGCGTCCGGGTAGGCAATGAACGTGTAGGGGATTTTTGCGGCCTCCATCTCTTTCTTGAAGGCTTCCACCTCCGCAGCGGGAACAAGCGGGTCCGCCGCTCCGTGCAGGATCAGGATCGGACATTTGATGTTTGCAGCGTCGGCAGGACGGGGGGTGTTCAGGCTTCCGTGAAAACTGATCGCCCCGCGCAGGGGTGTGCCGGTCCGGGCCAGCTCCAGTGAAACCGTTCCGCCAAAACAAAAACCCAGGACAGCGATGCGGTCGGGGTCCACCCCGGGCAGGCGCACCAGCTCATCGTAGGCTTTGCGGATCCGCTGGCGCATGAGGGTGCGGTCCGAGTACACCGGGGTCACCAGTTTTTTGGCCTCTTCAGCGGTCTCTGCGCGCAGGCCCGAGCCATACATGTCCACCGCCAGCGCGATGTATCCCATCGTCGCCAGTTCTTCTGCAAATTGCCGGGCGGGAGCCCGCAGCCCTTTCCAGTCGTGGACCACCAGAATGGCCGGACGGGGCTTGATATCCTTGCTGACCGGGCGGGCGATATAGCCCTCGTAGGGTTTGCCCTCGATGGAATAGTCGAAGGAGTAGGAGGAGACCTTGGTTTTGGCCTGGGCATGGATCGTGGCGGGACACAACGTGGCGCACAACAGAAGGGAAAGAATCAAAAATTTCATGCCCGGATTCTGCATCATTTGAGTCGTCTTTCAAACACATTACCCGCCGGATAAAAATTTTACCGTTGAGTCTGATCTGCGGAGGGGGCAGGCTGGCGACCGCATGAAGGGACCGAAACTGTCAATACCCGATGGGATCATCGTCCTCCTGTTTCTGATCATGATCGCGATCCGTCTGCCCCATCTGGGTGCGCCGCTGCTGGATTATTTTGAATTCCGTCAGACCCAGACCGCGCTGACCGCGTACTGGTTTGCCAGGGAAGGGGTGACCCTGCCCGCGTATCCGTTGCCGGTTTTTGGGAGCCCGTGGACCGCCCCCATGGAATTTCCGCTCTTTCAAATGATCATGGCCGGAGTGCACCTGATGGGCGTGCCTTTGGACATGGCCGGACGCGGCTGCGCCGTGTTTTTTTATGTCGCCTCCGTGGCCATGATGCTGTGGCTGATCCGCCGGCTGGGCGTGGGTCCACTCGCCTGCGTGGCGTTTGTGGGTTTTGCCACCTTTTCGCCGTATGGCATCGTCTGGAGCCGGGCATGTCTGATCGATTATTGCAGTGTGTTTTTTTCGCTCGTGTATCTTGCCCTGGCCTTGATGGGCCGCGAAAAGGGATGGAGCGTGGGACTGGTTCTGGCCGTGATTCTGGCGGGTGGAATGGCCGGGTTGGTGAAGGTGACGACACTGCCCGTGTATTGGGCCGGGGTGGTGGTCCTCGCCGGGGACCATCTCGGGGAGATTTGGAAAAAGCACGGGAACAAGTGGAGCGGAAGGGATTGGGGACAGCTGGCCGGGTGGATCCTCGCCCTGCTGGTTCCCGTGCTGCTGGCGATGATTTGGACGCATCTGGCCGATGAGGTCAAGCGGGGGGCCGAGCCGACCCGGCATCTGGCTTCGTCCGCCCTGAAAGAATGGAATTTTGGCACGCTTCAACAGCGGCTCAATCCCTTTGAATGGCACAGGATTTTCAACAATATTTCGCATTGGGTATTGCCCTGGTTCTGGCCCCTGATGCTGGTGGGACTGGTGGCGTTGCGCGGGCAGACGCGGCTGTCGGGATTGGTGCAGGGATCACTCGTCCTTGGGGCCCTCGGGACAGTGTGTCTGTTTTTCAACCTTCACTTTGTCCATGAGTACTATCTGATTTCCATCTCCCTGATCCTGTGGTTGCTGGCCGCACTGGGTCTTGAAAAAATGGCATTGTTTATCAGGCATCCCCGGGGGCGATGGTGGCTGGTGGCCGTCGTTTTGACCGTTCTGGCCATCGATTCATCAAGATCGAAATTTGTTTCAGACGCTTGCGAATTTCCCTATCGCAGCCCGGTTTTGACGGTCGCGAAAGCTGTGCGGGAGCATCTCCCGGCGGGTCAGGAGATCGTGATTTTGGGGCACGGTTGGGACCCGAGCCTTCCGTATTATCTTGAGCGCAAGGCCCTGATGGTTGAACCGCAGAAAGTGACCAAGGCGTATGCGTCCGCCTACGTGAAGGACCGAAAAGTCAACCATGTCCTCAGCCGCAACAGCTGGGACAAGCATGTGCATCAACTGTGGCCGGACGCACGGAAAATTCTCGAGGTCGAGAATCATTCACTCCATGTTCTGGACGGGGCCGGTGGTGCCCCGAAAACTACCACATCACCTTGACGCCGCCGGAGACATTTTGTCCAAGGGAATCGGGCTGAACCTGGGCATCGTAATTGATGAAGAGGGCGACGGAGTTGTCCCATCCGCCCTGCAGTCCCAGACCGAGCAATGCCGAATCACGGTCGGGGGTGGCGGTCGTGACGTTGAAGGAGCCCAACCCCGAGCCCGCAAATTGTGCCGAAACATTGCGGGCGTCGTCGAGAAATTCATGAAGCCAGAAGGCGTGAAGTTCGGGGCGCACGGTGAAACTTTTGATTTTCCAGGAGCGCTGGAGGCGTCCGCCCAATTTGCTGCGGAGGGATTCCGCATTTTGTTCCCCCACCGTCAGATTGGCCGCACCGGCGCCGGTTTCCGTGTAGGCATCAAGATGGTAGTGGGTGGCTTGAAGACCCGCCACGGGTCCGTAGGTCCAATCGCCGGACTTGAAATCGAAGCCCGCTGAGGTGGAGGCCGTCAGCTGATATCCGTCTGTATCCCCTGTTGCGGACCGGTTGGCAAAAAAAATGTCGCGGGTGGTGTCGACCCGGCTGATCCCCCCGCCGAGCATTCCGTTGACGTACCAGGGGCCGTCGTGCCAGCAGCCGTACAGACCGGGCTGATAGGACTCGATGCGGAGTTTTTGGTTGGAGCCCATGGCCCAGGTGCTCGAGTACCCCATGAAGACCCCCCCGATGAGGTGGGGGTTGAACCGGCAATCCGTGCCCACCTGGGTTGAAAAGGTGTCGTAGCGGGAGGAGCCTCCTGTGGGAAGGGTGTCCAGATCGGCCATGATGATGCTGCCCAGGGCGTAGGCCCCCCAGCGTTTTGAGTCCCCGAGTCTTGAGGGGGAGAGGGTGGGGCCGGCATCCTGCACCGTTTTGGAGACGGGGTTAAAGGCCAGGAGCTGTTGCCGGGGCAGTGCCAGGGAGGCATCCACAGAGCCATCCAGCAGATTCAACCCCGAAAGATCCAGGCCGCCGGGGTTGCCGGAGCGGACGCCATTGAGGCGGTTTTCGATGCGGGAGGAATCAAAGGTGGCATTGTCGAAAAGGATATCGGGAATGATCTCCAGGGAGTGCGGGAGGAGCTGGTCAAGCCCCCCGGGGATATTGCCCGACTGGATCAGCGCCGAAAGCAGCAACCGCATTTCGCTGTCGGGCAGTGAGGTAAAGCTGTCGAGATTGGCCCCCAAGGCACGGGCATTGGGTGTGGAGCCCAGGTCGCCGTAGGCAAAAAAGGCCCCTTCGACGGTCGCGAAATTGGCATACACGTAATCCTGCCCCAGGTAGGTGAGGGTGCCGGAGGAGGGATTGGCCGCGAGGTATTCACGCATCCGGGCCGCCTCGGCGGCATTGACGCCGTGGAATTCAAACCGCAGCCGGTTTCCCGTCCCGCCTTCGCCGTCAATGGTTCCGGTGATCCGGGAAAAACTGCCGAGGGTGGCCGAGGAATCGGTGGCGGCGCCGAAGGTGACGGCCTTGCCGCCGCCGTTGGCGGTGATCACTCCGTTGAGGTTGTAAAGGGAGTTGTCGGCACCACTGCCCAGATCGATGGCATCGAAGGCGGACCCGCCGATGATCGTCCCGTTGATATTGAAAATCCGTTCACTGCCGTCACATCCGGCAATGGCCTGGGCTCCCAAGGAGGAATCGATCAGTCCGTAATTGCGGATCGTATTGCCTGTATTGAATGAGGAAGTGAAGACGGCCGGACCGAAGACATCGGTGGTGCGGATGGTGCCGAAATTGGTCAGGTTGCCGGCGACATCCCCTGTGGGACTGCTGCTCAGAAAGACAACCCCCAATACGCCCTGCCCCGAGAGCGTCCCGTAATTGTGGATGTCCCCCCCTTCGGAGAGGGTGATTGATGAGAAAAAAGCCGTTCCCTGGATGGAACCGTAATTGTAGACGGTTCCCTTTCCCGCCAGAAACAGGATGCCATCAACCCCGTTGGCGATGATTGTCCCGTGGTTGTACACCACGCCTCCGTTTAAAAAATCAATGACCGAACAATTGTCGTTGCGCATTGTGCCGAAGTTGATGACCGTGCCGGTGGCCGTCCCGGAAAACTCGATGGTGCAGAGGTTGTCCCCCACAAGGGTGCCGTTGTTGACAATTGTGGCCGTGCCGGAATTGATGACAACCCCGGCGTCGCCCCCGATGATTCCATTGTTCAACAGGGAAAGGGTCGTCCCCCCGAAGGTGATGCCCACGGATCCGGTGGGGATGGCATCAATGGTGCCGTCAATGCGGATGACCGAGATGCCATCGACATTGATGACCGTGCCCGCGGCGAGAGTGTCTGTGGCGGTGGTGGCGGGGGTCAGGGTGATGTGTGTCTGGGGAAAGGCCGTCGCGTCGAGGGTCCCGGGGTCGGGGCCGGGGGTGGAGGTGATCTGGGTGGTTGAACCCGAGGTGGATTCAATCCATTGGGCCTTCAGTTCGGAAGCTCCGAAAAAAAGAATCAGGACACAGGATGGGATCAGGTTTTTCATCACGCAAATGGATCAACAGGGGCCGGAGAACCGGCGTGTGGCACGATGTAGCCCTTTATCCGACAGGGCGTAAATTAAAAACACTCCCTCCGAGAAAAATTCCCGGCGGCAGGGAAAATGTCATTTTACTTGATCCCGGCTTCAGATCATGCGTTTTCGGGAGTGAATCCAGGGTCCCCGGGCCGTTTATTTCGCTGCAGGTTTTTCCTTGGGCGTGGTCGTTTTTTCGAGGGTTTTGAGTCGCTCGACCGCCTCCTTGAAAGGTCCGTTTTTGCCGTTTTGTTTGAGGACCAGGGTGTATTGTTCGATGGCCGCCCCGGTTTGACCCGCTTCCTCGAGGCGTTTGCCGGAGAGAAAGGCGCGGCAGGCCGCCAGATCGGCCCCGAGCAAGGGATCGGCGGCGATCCCGGGTACGGAGGAGATGAGGATGTCGAGGGTGAAGGCGGTTTTTTCCCAGTCCCGGTCCTCCAAAGCCTTTTTATATTCCGAAAAAATGAATTCCTCGGGGCTCTGCCCCTCCTTGAGAACGGGCCCCTTCGAAAGGCCCAGAAGTTTGGACAGGGTCTGCACCTGAAGCTCCCGGGCGATTTTACGCAGCGGCGACATCCACGAATGGTTGTAGCCAAGCTGGAAGGATTTGGTGAAGGCCTCGCGGGCCCGCCCGGATTCCAGGGCGTTCTGGGCATAGGCCAGAGTGGTCAGGTCCGCTGTCAAATTGCGGATATCGTGTCCGCGGGGTGTGTAATCCGCTCCGTGGGCGGCTTTGAGACCGGTGGCGATTTTTTCCAGATCGGCCGGTTTTGCGGAGGCAAGGGTTTCGGAGATGTCATCCTGGTTTGGGGCGGAAAACTTTTTCAGCAGTTCGTTGAGCTTGGAGCGTTCCGTCAGCCGGGCGCGTCCGGCGGAGTAGCTGAGCTGCTGTCGGGCATTCTGCATGGCGTTGAAGTCATTGCTTTGGGCGGCCCCGATGTAGTCCTGGACCAGTGCGAGGACCTGGACGACCGCCTCCGCCCTCTGGTAGGAGCGCTGGGTGGCGGGGGTGTAGGACCGGGTGTTCCGGTCATCCAGAAGCTTCTCGACCTTCTGGAGGATCGGATCAATGTCACTCTCCTTTTTGACGAGCAGGAGCGCGTCGCCGGCCTCCTTGAGGACCCTGTCCACCTCCACAGAAACCTGGCTGGAGGAGGGTTTGGATTTTTTCCGGATTTCCGTGGCCACCTGGCCCCACATCTGTTTGGTTTCCGGGTCGCGGAGTCCCGCCGTGACCGTGCGGGCCTGGCGGACGAGATAGTTGATGTCCACGCCCTCACCCTCATTGAGTTTGTAGTTCTGGTACTGTTCGATAAAGGAGGTGAGGTTGTTGATGCGGTTGAGTTCGCGGCGGACCCTGTTGGACAGGGGCTGGTTGAAGAGGTCCTGCAGTTCATCGACACGGGACTGGGCGTCATCAAGGTCGGAATCCTTTTTGGGATTGAGGATCGCATTGGCCACCGCCCGGCAGGTCGCGTAGTACACCGAGAGGATTTTTTTGTCCCGTTCCTCCTCGAGCTTCTCAATTTCCGCGACCACCTGCTCCCACAATTTGCGCAATTCCGGGTTGCGGATGTTGCGCATGGAATTGCGGGCGGTCTGCAGGGCGTTGCGGTAGTCCTCGTTCTGGATGAGGTTGTCGACCTGGTCGAGCTGGTGGCCCGAGTTGACGAATTCCGCCGTGCTGGCGGGGGCACCCCCGGCCACGATGGTGGACTGGGCCGCCTTGCGAAGACTTTCGAGTGCGCTCTCCTTTTTGGCGGCGGTTTCCGCATGCAAACCCGGCAGGGTTGGCAGCAAAAACACGGTGCAAGCGATCAGACAGGTGCGGAGGAGGGAGTGCATAGAAGAGCCTTGGGTTGGTGGGTTCAAAAAGGTATGACACACGGGGAGGGCCATAGGTTCCGGACTGACGCTAACACTTCCACTCTAGGCGATGTGTCAGGCAAATGTCAAAAACATGTAAAAGACATGTCAGGCCGCCCTTCATTGTGGAGAGATCGAAAACAGCATCCGCCTTATTTCAAAAAAGTTCGCCCTGATGTGTGGAAGACGGGACCTTGGTTGTCGCCTGGCCCGCCTCGGTTTCAACCTCACGGGTGAGGGTCTTAAACTCAAGCCGTTTGAGTTCGGCGATCAATTCCGGGTATTGCGGCGAAATCAGAAGCTCTTTGAAGGGGACGGGCAGCGGAAGGGATGTTTCCAGACGGACCATTTTGCGGGCGACCTCAACGGCATCCAGATGGGTGCGGAGAGCCTCGCCGGATTTGCCTTTGAGGAGCGCCGCATTTTGCAGAAGGGCGTCGAGGGAACCGAATTCGTTGATCAATTTGGCCGCGGTTTTGGGTCCGATCCCGGGCACGCCCGGAATGTTGTCGCTGGCATCCCCGGTCAGGGCCAGGAGGTCCGCAATCTGCGCCGGGGACACGCCCCATTTGGCCTGCACGCCCCTTTCATCGATCAACTCGAAGTCCTCCCTGCCCGGGGCGTATATTTTCAACGACCCATCGACCAGTTGCATGAGGTCCTTATCCTTGGTGGCGAAGATGACTTCATGCCCCAGGGACCTGGCCTGGAGCGCGTAGGAGGCCATCACATCATCGGCCTCGTGGCCCTCGACGATGATTTTTTGCCAGCCCAACAGCGAGGTGATGGATTCGATCCGGGGGAGCTGTATCCGCAGGTCTGCGGGCATCTCCTCGCGGTTTTGTTTGTATTGGGGCAGCAGCTCCATCCGCGCGGCGGGAAGACCCCCGTCAAAGACCACCGCCGCCCGGTCGGGCTTCAAGTCCACGAGCATCCGTCGCAGGGCCTTGGCGAAACCGAAGACCGCATTGGTGGGTTCCCCCGCCGAGTTGCGAAGGCCCATGATCGCAAAGAAGGAACGATAGGCGTAATAATGTCCGTCCACCAGCAGCAGGCGCATCCCGGGATTGAACCTCCGATGGCGGCGTGTGAACAGCCAAAAAT
>JANRIZ010000138.1:0-20092 GCA_033764445.1 Verrucomicrobiia bacterium
ACAAAAACATCAATTTCCTTTTCCAAGTCTCCCGGCTCATCAATGGATTCACCCTTGGCCGCTTTGATGGCGGTTTCAAGGGACCAGATCATCTCCCGGGCCATGTATTCCCGGAAGGGTTCGAGATTGCCGACATCTGCGTTATGAAGGACACTTAAATAGTTTTTTTTGTCCTTGGATTTGATGATGACAGGGGGGAATCCATGGCGTAGCAGCACATAGTTCACAAGCAGTCGGGCGACCCGGCCATTGCCATCATCGAAAGGATGTATCAGTGAAAAGTCATGATGCATTTTGGCAAGATCACCAGGAAGGTCCTGGCGGTTAGTTGAAATCATACGAATGAATTCCACCAATTTTTGCATTTTGGGAGGCACGTCAATGGGAGAAGCATATTCGAAGATTTCTCCGGTCGCAGTTCTGACACTGTTGGGAAACTGTTTGTATTCCCCTGGAAAAATCTGCCGTCTGGAGGGTGATCCGTCCGGAGTGATTGTTTCCTTCCAGAAGGGCTCTTTGAGAATGATCTTATTCAGGTTGCGGACGTCGGCTTCACGAAGTTCCGACTTTTCACGGGCCAGATCATAAACATGCTTGATTGCAACATCATGTGCCTGCATTTCATCGTATTCACGAATGTTATGGTTCCCCTTGGTTTCACCAAAAATGAGCAACAGTTCTGTTTCCCCGTAGGTGAGGGTGTTGCCTTCAATGTGGTTTGAATTATAGTTCCACTCCAAACGGAATTTTTTCAAAAGCCGTTTATCATCCTCTACTTTCAAGGGTTGAAGCGTGTCCCATTCCTTTTTGAGAATAGGGATCAGACTGGATGGATTCGTCGGGTTCATGAAGAGAGACGATGCTATCAAGACTGGACCGGGAATACAGTCGAAAAGTTCAGGGCCTGCCCATCCGGTATTTCATCGACTCGGCAGGTGATGACGGTTATTGATTTTTCATGGCAATGATCCTTGGTATCGAAGGTGGCGGCACAAAAACAACGGCCATTCTGATGGCGGATACGGGCCGAGTGTACGCCCGGGCGGAGGCGGGTCCGGCCAATGCCTCGCTCCACACGGCGGCGCAACTGGCGGCGGTGTTTCGTCGGATTCTCGCGGGTCTGCCGATCCAAAAGCCCCTCCGGGAAATGAGCCATGTGTCCCTGTGTCTGGCGGGGGTCATTGACCCGGCCACCACCGGCAAAGTGCGGGAGGCGGCACGGAAAGTGTTCCCGAAACAGGCCGCCCTTCACATCGGTAGCGACCTGATCAGCGGGCTGTACGGGGCCTTTGGAAGAGGCGAGGGGATTGTACTGATTGCAGGGACCGGTTCCTGTTCCTTTGGCATGCATCGGGGGCGCTCCGCCAAGTCGGGTGGATGGGGGCATTTGCTTGGGGACCGGGGCAGCGGATATTTCATCGGACTGATGGCCTTGCAGGAAGTCATCCGGGAGCAGGATCATTTCAACCGCCTCTCCCCGTTGGGAAAACTCCTGCTTTCGGCCACCGGCTGCCAACGGGTCTCGGACCTCGTGACCTGGAGCGCCGGGGCGGAAAAAGCCCGGATTGCAGCCCTGGCCCCGGAGGTATTTCGGGCGGTCCGGATGCGGGAGCGGTCCGCCCGCCGCATCATCGACGGTGCCGTTCTTGAACTGGTGGCCGATTGCCAGGCGGTGGCAAAACAGTTGAGATGGACGAAAGGGGCGAGGGTCGCACTCCGCGGGGGGCTTTTTGATCATCACCCGGATTTCACGCGTCAGGTCAGCCGCCTTTTGCACAGGCACGGACTCCGTGTGGTGGGACTGACCCATGCCACGGAGGGCGCCAAAGGGGCGGCGTTGTGGGCCCGGGAAAAATCCGGAAACAAGGTGCAGGAGGGTTCCCTACAGGACGAGGGTGAGACCGGGCGGGAGTTGCCGTTGGTGGACATTTCCAAAATCTCCACAGAGGACTCGAACCCCGCCACGGCGCGACTTTCCGAACTTTCCACCGCAGAGGCCGTGAAACTCATGATCAACGAGGATCGCCGCATTTTGCCCGCCCTGCGCCGGGAGACGGCGGCCATTGCCCGTACCGTGGATTTGATCGCCGCCTCCTTCAAAAAAGGCGGACGCCTGTTTTATGTGGGGGCCGGGACCAGTGGCCGGCTTGGCGTGCTGGATGCCAGCGAGTGTCCGCCGACCTTCAGCGTCCCTCCCGAGATGGTGCAGGGAATCATTGCCGGGGGGGCGGCGGCGCTGACCACGGCCATTGAGGGAGCCGAGGACGACCGTGAGGAGGGGCGGTCCGTGATGGAGACCCGTGGGATCAACTCCCGGGATATCGTGGTCGGATTGGCGGCTTCGGGACGAACCCCCTATGTCTGGGGCGCATTGGAGGCGGCGCACCAATTGCGGGCCAAAACCGTCATTGTCTCCTGCAATCCGAAGTTTCGCGGACGGGAGCCTTTCAAAACCACCGTGGCGATTCATCTGGCGACCGGACCGGAGACATTGACCGGGTCCACGCGTCTGCGGGCCGGGACGGCGACCAAACTGGTGTTGAATCTCTTTACCACCCTGGCCATGACCCGGATTGGAAAGGTTTTGGGCAATTACATGATTGATGTGGCTCCGACCAATGAAAAGCTGCGGGCGCGGGCCATTCGTCTGGTGTGTCTCCTCACTGGCCGGGATGCCGCGCATGCTTTTGATGCGCTTTGCCGCAACCAGTGGAATGTCCGGGCGGCCTGTGAGGAAACTCTGCACGGGACCTCGGGTCACGCTTCCCTGCATTTGAGTTCCCGGTATCGGTGAAAGAAAGCCGAAAATCAATCGTGAATGATATGAGGCCTGCGGACTAGGCTGTTGACCTGCGGTTCAACTCCCCCTCCCGGTGAAGAAATAAAAAACCCCCTGCATGAGCAGGGGGTTTGAAATTGGTTGCGGGAGTGGGATTGCCGTTTGGAGGGAATCCAAACGGCCTGCAAACAGGCTTTCGCCCCAGAGGGAAAGTCCTGCGGACCAGGCTGTTGACCTGCGGTTCAACTCCCCCTCCCGGTAAAGAAATAAAAAACCCCCTGCATGAGCAGGGGGTTTGAAATTGGTTGCGGGAGTGGGATTTGAACCCACGGCCTTCAGGTTATGAGCCTGACGAGCTACCTGGCTGCTCCATCCCGCGATCAGGTTTTGAAACATACCCGGGAGGAGAGGGGAATGCAACAACGATTGTGAAATATTAATTCGACAACCCGTCACTGATATTGCTCGCCAAAGGTCCTGCCATTTTGGTTTCCTAGCGGTCACCATGTGCGGAATACTTGGATACGTCGGCGGGCAGAATGCCGTTCCCATTCTTGTCGAGGGATTGCGCCGGTTGGAGTACCGCGGATACGATTCCGCAGGGCTCAGCCTTCTGGTGGGGGAACAGATCAGGACCGTCAAAAGGAAGGGCCGCATTGACAACCTCGAGCAGGCCCTGCTCGCCGAGCCCCTTTCCGGAACCTGCGGCATTTCACACACCCGCTGGGCCACCCATGGCGAGCCCAGCGACATCAATTCCCATCCGCATTCCGACCAAAGCGGCAGACTGTCCCTGGTGCACAACGGGGTCATTGAAAACTATGCCCCGCTCCGGGAGGCACTCGAACAGAAGGGACACCGGTTTGTCTCCGCCACCGATACCGAAGTGCTGGCCCATCTGGTGGGGGAAGCCTATGACGGACTGGCAGAACCCGACGGAACCCAGAGACTCCGCACCGCCTTGCACCAGGCCCTCAAACAGGTCATCGGCACCTACGGCATCAGTGTGCTCCATGAAGCCGTCCCCGGGGTCCTGATGGCCGCCCGCCGGGGCAGTCCGCTCCTGCTGGGGGTGGGGGAGGGGGAGAACTTCATCGCGTCGGATGCCTCCGCCCTGATTCGCCACACCCGGTCGGTCATCTATCTGAATGATTATGACGTGGCCGTTGTGACCGCGGGGGGCTATTCCATTGAATCCATGACCTCCGGCAAGGCCAACCGGGAGATCAGCCGGATCGAATGGGAATCCGGGGCGGCGGAAAAAGGGGAGTTTGCCCATCACATGCTCAAGGAGATATTTGAGCAGCCGCAGACCGTCCGCAACGCGTTGCGCGGCCGCATCAATGCCGAGGAGGCCACCGCGGTGCTGGGGGGATTGAACATGACCTCCGGGGAATTGCGCGCCGTGGACCGCATTCTGCTCATCGCCTGTGGCACCAGCTGGCATGCGGGATTGGCCGGGGAATACATCTTTGAGCACCTTGCCCGCATTCCCGTCGAGGTCGAGTACGCCAGCGAGCTGCGTTACCGGAACCCGCCCATTGAAAAGAACACCCTGGTCTTCGCCCTGTCCCAATCCGGTGAAACCGCCGACACGCTTGCCGCGTTGCGTGAGTGCCGCCGCAAGGGGCACAGGACCCTGGGGATCATCAATGTTGTCGGGAGCACCATTGCGCGGGAGGCCGATGGCGGCATTTACATGCATGCCGGACCCGAGGTGGGGGTGGCCGCCACCAAGACCTTCACCTCGCAGGTGACCGTTCTGACCCTGCTGGCGCTGTTCATGGGCCGCCTGCGGCATCTGAGTTTTTCCGAGGGGAAGGACATTCTCGCCGCGCTCGAGCAGCTGCCCGAGCAGATTCAATCCGCACTGGCCACCCATGCCCAGGTGGAAACCATCGCCCGGGAATATGCGTCCTCGCGCAGCATGCTTTTTCTGGGGCGACTGTACAATTTTCCCGCCGCACTGGAGGGGGCGCTCAAGCTCAAGGAGATTTCCTACATTCATGCCGAGGGTTATCCCAGCGGGGAAATCAAACACGGGCCGATCGCCCTCATTGAACCCGAATGCCCCTCGGTGATCCTCATTCCGCATGACGAGGTGTTTGAGAAAAACCTCAGCAACCTCGAGGAAATCCGGGCCCGGGGCGGAAGGGTCATCGCCCTCACCACCGGGAATGATTCCCGGATCGCGGGGAAGGCCGACCACGTGATTGCCGTTCCCCAGACCCGACCCTATTTGCAGCCTTTGATCAACATCATTCCCCTCCAGCTTCTGGCCTACCACATGGCCGTCGCCCGGGGCTGCGATGTGGACAAACCGCGCAACCTCGCCAAGAGTGTCACCGTCGAATAGGGCCATTGCCCCCCGGGGGCCTCCCCAAGTCTCAGTGATGCCCCGGGATCGTGTCCTTGAGCCAGTGCCTGTCGTCGCGGTGGGGATGGTCGAGGGTGTAATGCAACCCCCGGCTTTCCTTGCGCAGGAGGGCGCAGTCGATGATTAACGAGGCGACAGTCACCAGGTTGCGCAGTTCGAGCAGGTCCGTATTGACCTTGAAATCCCAGTAGAATTCCTGCACCTCCCGCTGGAGGTTGATGATGCGCGCCTTGGCCCGCTGGAGGCGCTTGGTGGTGCGCACGATCCCCACGTAGTCCCACATCAGTCGGCGGATTTCATCCCAGTTGTGGTGGATGATGACCATTTCATCCGTGTCGTGGGCATCGCCGCTCTGCCAGGCCGGGATTTTGTAGCGGGACTTCGGATGCTGGAAATACTGACTTGTGCAAAAGATGGCGGCGCGGTTGGCGATGACCAGGGCCTCCAGCAGGGAGTTGCTGGCCAGACGATTGGCCCCGTGCAGCCCCGTGCTGGCGACCTCCCCGACGGCCAGCAGGTTCCCGATATTGGTGCGTCCGTTGACATCGGTGGAGACCCCGCCGCAGGAGTAATGGGCCGCCGGAACCACCGGGATGGGCCGTTTGGACATGTCGATCCCGTGTTCGAGACAGGTCTGGTAGATCATGGGAAACCGTTTTTTCAAAAAGGCCGGCGTTTTGGAGGTGATATCCAGAAACATGCAGGGGGCACCACTGCGTTTCATTTCCGCGTCAATCGCCCGGGCCACGATATCGCGCGGGGCGAGCGACTTTTGCTGGTCGTACCGGTGCATGAATTCCCGGCCATCCTGATCGACCAACACCCCGCCCTCGCCGCGGACCGCCTCGGAGATGAGAAAACTTTTGACCTCCGGATGGTACAGGCAGGTGGGGTGGAACTGGATGAATTCCATATTCGCGACGGTGGCACCCGCCCGGGCGGCCATGGCCACGCCGTCCCCGGTGGCGATGGTGGGGTTGGTCGTGTACAGATAGACGCGTCCGCACCCCCCGGTGGCCATCAGGGTGATCTTGGCGCAGAAGGTGACAATCTGATTGTGGGCCTGGTCAAACACGTAGGCACCCAGGCAGCGGTTTTCCTCGACGTACCCGAGTTTCTGGGTGGTGATCAGGTCGATGGTATAGTGGTTTTCAAAAACCGTGATGTTGGCGTGACTGGCAATGGCCGCCAGGAGAGCCGACTCGATTTGTCTTCCCGTGATATCCCCCGAGTGGAGAATGCGGCGTTTGGAATGTCCGCCCTCGCGTCCGAGATCGTACTTGACCCCCCGCAGACGGGTTTTGGCGCGTTCCTCGGGCACCGTGCGTTCACTGAATTTCATCCCCAGATCGATGAGTTCCTGGACGGCCGCCGGGCCTTCCCCGACGATGGTCCGTACGACCGATTCGCGGCAGAGTCCCGCCCCGGCTTCCAGGGTGTCCCGTACATGCGCCTCAACGGAGTCCTCGTTGGAGGCGACCACCGCAATGCCGCCCTGGGCGTAGTTGGTATTGCTTTCGGCCCTGTTCTTTTTGGTGACAATGGCCACCCGCCCGTGTGCGGCCGCCTTCAGGGCAAAGGACAGCCCGGCAATGCCGCTGCCGATGACCAGGTAATCAAAATTCCGCTGCATGTTGAAGGGGTCATTCAAGCAGAGTCGGGTTTTGGTTCAATATCCGATTTTTCCACGGACAATTCCGTTGGGGGACCTGTCCCGGGGTTTGATGAGGACGGGGCTTGTGATTTCCGCCGTTTGAGTGCATAGTTTTTCGCCATGTTCACCATTGTTCCGACGCGTTTGCGGCCAACCTTTTTTTTCGCCGCTCATTTATCCGTATCAACAGGTCTGGCCATTCTCCTCTCCATGCTCCTGGGGGGATGCCAAAAAAAACCGCCGGAAACCACCTCAAAACCAGACCAATCCTCCACGGCGACGGAAGCCCCGAAGGCCAAAGCGGACATCGCCGATCACAATAAAATGAACCTGTCCTTTCCCGCAGGGCATGAAATTTTCACCG
Organism: Verrucomicrobiia bacterium; assembly: GCA_033764445.1. GTDB lineage: Bacteria > Verrucomicrobiota > Verrucomicrobiia > JAWXBN01 > JAWXBN01 > JANRIZ01. The sequence goes on from JANRIZ010000138.1 coordinate 7,175, forward strand.
TCGTTGTGGACGATGCCAACGGAATGCGGGTCCGTAACCTGATTTCCATGGGGACCATCGCCAACCATTCACCCCAGGTGGAAAAGGACGGACGACAGAAAATCGCCGTTTCCTGGGATGGGAAGGACGATGCAGGGAAACCCGTGACGGCGGGACGGTACAAGATTCGCGGCATCTCCATGCCCCGGGCCAAGGCCACCCTCGACTACACATGGTACAATCCCGGCAATCCGCCCTGGGAGGGTTATCCCACCAGCGGCTGGGGAGCCAACCATACCGGTCCGACCGGGGTTGCCTGTGCGTATGACAAACCCGAGGCCCCCATCCAGACGATGGTTTCGGCCCAGATCACCGAGGGGGGATCGGCCGTGTTCGGTCTCAACGCCAAACTTGATAAAATCTATTCCTTTGTGCGTACCGGAGCGGGATCCACCGATGTGGAATACTACGGGGGGGACTACTATATGTCCCTGACCTGGCACAATGTCATCATGAAAGTGACCGCCGCCGGGGAAAAAAGCAACGGGTTCCAAAGGCCTGCCGGTGTTGTCCACGAAATCAAACTCGAAGGCACCGGGACGGACCTGGCGGTCTCCGCGGGGAAAATCGCCGTCAAAATCACCCCGCCCGACGGGGCCAAGGAAAAACACAAGATTGTGTTTCTGGAGCGTGAGGGTGGAAAAAAACAGGCGGAGGTGGATCTGACCGATGAAAACCTGCATGTGCATTCACCAGTCTATCTCGAATTTGACCCACAGGAGAACCTTTACGTGTCGATGCCCTCGGGCTTTTATGTGATTGCCGAGGATGGCACCCGCAAAAAAGTGACCCCGGAGGGGTTGGGCAAGGCAGGCCCCTTTCACATTGATGCCCGGGGCCGTTTTTACATCATGGACATGGGTCCGGACCGGCAGATCAAGGTGTACGATCCCTCCTTCAAACCGCTCTATACTGTCGGTACCAAGGGTGGACAGCAGGGGCTGGAGTATGACAAGGCCGCCACACAGATGGCCACCCGTGGAATCGCCACCGATGCCGCCGGCAACCTCTGGACCACCGAGAACGACCACCCGCGCCGCCAGGTTCTCTGGGATTCCAACGGGAAATTTGTCAGGCACTTTGTCGGCAACACCGGGTATGGGGCCGCCCACATGGCCGGGCATGAGCAGGATGAAAAAATTGCGACCGGTTTCGGGATGCTCTACAACATCGACCCCACGCAGGCGAAAACCGGCGAGCCCTGGCGATTCCTGACCTCGGGCCCGAAAAAGGATTCACCTTTCCTGATCCATCCCTCCAGCGCAGGATTCACGCGGGGCACCCTCTACCGTTCCAATGCCTCGGGCAAAATGCGGGAGTATTACCTGGAGTGCCATCCGGACATCCTGGAAGGCACCCTCCAGATTTTTGTGGAAAAGGACGGGGATTACCGCCCGGTGGCGGCCTTTCAAAATGCGGGTGGAAAAATTCCGGGTTTTCCGACGGCTCCAGCGGGTTCGACCCAAATCTGGACCGATGCCAATGCCGATGAGTTGATCCAGGCCACCGAGGTGCTGACTGTTCCCAATCCGGCCCCGCCGGGAAAGGCCTGGCTGGGAGGGGGGAATTTCTGGGGTTGGAATGCCCTCATGTTGGAGGATTTTACAATCGCCCTGGGGGGAAAAATATTCAAACCGGCCAGATTCACCGAGGATGGGGCGCCCGTGTACGATCCTGCCACGGCCACCCCCATGCAATCCCAACTGGACAACTCCTATCCCATGGGCTGGACAAAAGTCGGCAAACATTTTGTCGGGATGCGCCACGGGGAGACGGTCTTCCACGGTCACCATGTGGTCGTCGATCAAAAGGGCAAACTCGTTTCCCAGTTCCCGTTTGACGGACTGACCGTGCAGGGTTCGATGAAGACGCCAATGCCGCCTCCCGGAAAAACCACGGGCGAGGTGGTCATTGCCGGATCTGTCAATCTGGGACCCGAGATCGGCTCCGTGTATGCCTGGCATGGCAATTACGGTCAGGCTTTTGTGTTTACCGAGGACGGCCTTTTTCTGACCTCCCTCTTCAAGGATGTCCGCGACAACCCCGCCGGTCCGGGTGAGACACTGGTCAAGGGGGCCGATTGGACGGGGGTGACCATGCAGCAGGAGTCCTTTGGCTGCTGGTTTGGCAAACAGAATGACGGGAAAATCCGCTATCTGTTCGGACAAAATGCCGCGCTGGTGACTGAAATCCACAATCTGGAGAAGGCCGCACGGTTCGATGCCGGATGGGTGGATTGGACTCCTCCGGCCCCGCCCAAACCCTGAACCGGCAGGGGCAAATCCCCCCCCGATCCTTCCACCGGTGTCCGCGGCCCTTTCAACGCCATGCGAATTTCTCTCGCCAATCGGGTTGTTTTCCCATAAGAACCGTCGATTGCTCAAATCCCGGAATTTGCATGTCCAAGCAATTTCTCATCGTCAGAGGAGCGAAGGTTCACAACCTCAAGAACGTCAGTGTCTCGATTCCCCGGGACAGACTGACGGTCATCACCGGGCTTTCCGGATCGGGCAAGTCCTCCCTGGCCTTTGACACGATCTTTGCCGAGGGTCAGCGCAAATATGTCGAGAGTCTGTCCACCTACGCCCGGCAGTTTCTGGACCTGATGGAGAAACCCGACGTCGAGCAGATTGAGGGATTGTCCCCGGCCATTGCCATTGAGCAGCGCAATGCCGCCAGCAATCCGCGGTCGATCATCGCCACGACCACCGAGATTTACGATTTTCTGCGCCTGCTTTTTGCCCATGTCGGCAAACCCCACTGTCCCCACTGTGCGGCGGCCCTGGAGAGGATGAGTGTCTCCCAGATCGTCGAACATCTCATGGTCCGCGAGCTGGGCAGACGGGTGATGCTGCTGGCCCCCCTGGTGCGCGGGGAAAAGGGGGAGTTCCGCGACGTGTTTGAAAAGATCAAAAAGGAGGGATACGTCCGGATGCGCGTCAACGGGGAGATTCTGGATGCGACAGGCGACCGGCCCAAACTGCTCAAGACCCGGAAAAGCGACATCGAGGTGGTGGTCGACCGTCTGGTCATCGAGGACAAGCTTCGTCCGCGCATTGCCGATTCCGTCGAGCAGGCTCTCAAACTCGGCAGTGGCACGATGATTCTCCTGCGTGAGGAGGTCCGGCCCGATGGGACAAGCAAATGGAAGGAAAAGGTTTTCAGCGAAAATTTCGCCTGCCCCTCGCACGGACCCGTCGAAATCCAGATGTCGCCGGGTCTGTTCTCCTTCAACAACCCCCAGGGCGCCTGTCCGGAGTGCGCGGGTTTGGGCACCAAAATGGTGTATGACGAGGCCCTGATTGTCCCGGACATGTCCCTGCCTGCGGGCGAGGGGGCCATTGCGCCGTGGTCCCGGGGCAGCAAGGCGTCCCAGGCCTTTTTCCAGAACCTGCTGGTGGCGGTGCTGGAACATTACGGTCTTTCGGCCAGGGTCCCCTACAAGGACCTCCCGGCGGAGGTGCGCCAGGTGCTCATGCACGGGTCGGCCGGCCGGAAGATGCGTTTCAAACTTTTCAAACAGGGCCGGTTCGTCGAGTACGAAAAGGAATTTGAGGGGGTCATTGCCGGGCTGGAACGCAAGCGCGACGAGGCCAAGAGTCCGCAGGCCCGCTCCCGCATGGAGGACTTCATGAACCGGCTTCCGTGCCCCTCCTGCGGGGGCAAACGTCTCAAAAAGGAGGTGCTCTCGGTGAAGGTGGCCGCAAAAAGCATCACGGACCTGACGGCCCTTTCCGTGGATGAGGCGATTGTTTTTTTTCAGAACATCTCCCTCTCGGCCATGGACTCGGTCATTGCCGAGCCGGTCCTCAAGGAGGTGGTCTCCCGTCTGGTTTTTCTCAAGAATGTGGGGCTCGATTACCTCTCCCTGGACCGGGAAAATGCCACCCTCTCCGGCGGGGAGGCCCAGCGCATCCGTCTGGCCACCCAGATCGGGGCGGGATTGGTGGGGGTGCTCTACGTCCTGGACGAACCCAGCATCGGCCTCCACCAGAGGGACAATGAACGGCTGATCAAGACCCTGGAGGGCCTGCGCGATCTGGGCAACACGGTTATTGTTGTCGAGCACGACGAGGATACCATCCGCCGTGCGGATTATGTCGTGGACCTCGGACCGCGGGCGGGGATTCTGGGAGGGGAGGTGGTCGCGGCCGGAACCCTTGAGGTGGTGCTGCGCACGGACCGGTCACTCACCGGGGCCTATCTGCGCGGGGACATGAGTGTGGCCGTCCCCAAACGCCGCAAGCGGCCCTTCATCGGCTGGCTCGAGGTTCAGAATGCCGTCGAAAACAATCTCCGCAGTGTGACGGCCCGGTTTCCCCTGGGCCTGTTTACCTGCGTGACCGGGGTCTCGGGTTCCGGGAAAAGCACGCTGGTCATGGACATCCTCTGCCGGGCCATGTTCAAAAAACTCTACGGCTCAAAGGAGATGCCCGGCAGACACGAGGCGATCCGCGGAGCGGATGAGCTGGACAAGGTCATTGTCATCGACCAGTCCCCCATCGGACGCACACCGCGCTCCAATCCCGCCACCTACACGGGCATGTTCAACGAGATCCGCGAACTCTTTGCGCAGCTGCCCTCGGCAAAGGTCCGCGGATACAATGCCGGACGCTTCAGCTTCAACCTCAAGGGCGGACGCTGTGAGGCGTGCGAGGGGGACGGGGTCAAAAAAATCGAGATGCATTTTCTGCCCGATGTGTATGTCACCTGCGAGGTGTGTCACGGACACCGCTACAACCGGGAAACCCTCGAGATCACCTACAAGGGCAAAAACATCTCCGACGTGCTGGAGATCACCGTCGATGAGGCGGTCACCTTTTTCCGGAACATTCCCCACATCCACGACACCTGCCTGTCCCTCTCCGAGGTGGGGCTTGGCTACATCCGACTGGGTCAGCCGGCCACGGAAATTTCCGGCGGGGAGGCCCAGCGTGTCAAACTGGCCACGGAACTCGCCAAAAAAAGCACCGGACGGACCCTCTACATTTTCGACGAACCCACCACCGGCCTGCATTTTGCGGATGTGGACAAATTGCTGGAGGTCTTCATGAAACTGCGCGATGCGGGCAATACGCTCATTGTCATCGAGCACAACCTGGATGTCATCAAAACCGCCGATTGGATCATTGACATGGGTCCGGAGGGTGGCTCGGGTGGGGGACAGATTGTCTTTGCAGGCACCCCCGAGGAGATTTTGCAGTGTGAAGCCTCGCACACGGGCCGATTCCTTGCCCCCTATCTCGACCCCGCCCGGCGCCGCATTCCGGTGGCCGTCGAACAGCAGCTGGCCCTGACAGATCCGCCCGCCGGGTAGGCAATCCCAAGCTGCTTTCAGAGACCCTGCCGGAACTGCGGATGGTCCAGGACCCTTTGGTCAAAGGCCGGACGGTCCGCCTCGGCGAGCATCACCGGCCAGCGTCCGTTGCTTTTTTGCCACAGCTCCAGCCAGCGCCAGTCGAGCAGTTCCGCGGGGTCGGCGGGCTTGAGCGAGTAGGCGGCGATCGTCTCGGCTTTCGGTCCGGTCCCCCGGCCCCGTGCGACGTAGAACCCCGCCGCCAGCAGTGTCGCCCGCACGGCCGTGGAGCTGGAATAGGTCAGCAGTTGGGCGCATTTTGCGGTGAGAAACCCATGGAGCAGCGTGAACCCCTCCGGGGACCACAGTCGGCTGTCGGTCCGGTAGGAAAACGGATCGTAAAAAATGATGTCCGGTGCCGCCGCCCGGGAAAGCTGGGAGTGGAAATCGCCCGGGAGGAGTTCCCAGACCAGTGCGGTCTTCGGGGATTCCCACCGGTTGTGTTTGAGCAGTTCCTGGGGGGCCGTGTGGCGGACATGGGTGAAGGAGCCGCGGTGTTCGAGTGCCAGATGCAGGGCATCGAGGTCCCTTTCAAAGCTGATGAGCCGGACCCGGCGTGTGGGCTTCGGACCCTGCTCCTCCAGGGCAAGCACCACCGCCATGGCGTTGTGCCCCGCGCCCAGACCGACATCCCAGACGACGATTTCCTCCGGACCCTCCGGTGCGAGGGCGCGTTCCACCAGCCGGGACTGTTCGAGGTAGAGAGAACGGGCCTCCTGGTCGGGTTCATTGACCGAATGCATGATTTCCCCCGAGGAAATCTGCTGGATGCTCGCATGACCCCGTTCGGATGGGCAGACCCGGTAATCGCCCCGTTCCAGCGACCAGGGTTTGTGCCGGGATTTGACCGGTTTATTGATCGGATAGGCCGGGTCGTCGGCCATCAGGACGGTTCTCCAGGTGTTGTAGAATCCGATAAAACGGTTTTCCACAATGCTCCGGCGGATGTCGCGCATGAGATTGAGATAAAAAAAGACATTGTGGTGGGCGATCAACTGCGTGGCCAGGGGTTCGCCCGCCTTGACCAGATGGTGCAGATAGGCCCGGGAATATGCGCGGCAGGTGTGGCAGGCGCAGGCGGGGTCGAGGGTTTCATCGGCGAATTTGTATGTGCCCCGGTTCAAACGCAGACGTCCCTGGGAAATGTAGGCCACTCCCTGTTCCGCGTGGGCGGTGGGGATGATGCAGTCGAACATGTCCACCCCGCGATGCACCGCCTCCAGCAGGTCCAGCGGGGTGCCCACCCCCATCAGATACCGGGGCAGGTCCTCGGGCAGGAGTCCGGCCACCAGGGCCGTGATGTCCTCGCGCTGGTGTTTTTCCTCCCCCACCGCCAGTCCGCCGATGGCGAATCCGTCAAAATCCATCTGGGTGAGGGTCCGGGCACTTTCCAGGCGCAGGTCGGGATCGCAGGCGCCCTGGACGATTCCAAACAGGGACTGCGGGGAATCCCCCCGCGCGGTCAGACTGCGTGCCGCCCACCGGTGCGTGAGTTCCATCGCCTCCCGGGCGCGGGCGATTCCAACCGTCGAGGGGACACATTCATCCAGCACCATCATGATGTCGGAGCCGATGGCCCGTTGTGTGGCGATGGAGGATTCGGGACTCAGAAGAAACGTGCGGCCGTCGATGTGGCTTTTGAATGTGGCGCCTTCCTCGGTCATTTTGCGGGCCTGCGCCAGGGAGAATATCTGGAAACCGCCCGAATCGGTCAGGACCGAGCGTGGCCATTTCATGAATTGATGGATGCCGCCAAAATGGCTGAACACGTCCGGACCCGGACGCAGAAGCAGATGGTAGGTGTTGGCCAGAAGAATCGGGGCGTCGGCCAGGAGGAGGTCCTCCCGGCGGATGTGGCGGACGGCGGCGTGGGTTCCCACGGGCATGAAGACCGGGGTTTCGACCACATTATGCAGGGTCTGCATCCGTCCCGCCCGGGCCCGTGACGACTCCGCAGTGGCTTCCACCTGAAAGGCGAGTCGTTTGGACCGGATAGGGGCGGGTGGCATGATCGGACCGACTTTATAGGTCCCTCCACCAAAACCCGCGAGAAAAAACCTAGGAAGGCCCGCAGATGCCGCAGAAAACCGCAGATTTTGGCCGCAAAAATTCACAAAAAACACAAAGGGGATGGGGAAATGTCTCATTTCTCATGGCTAATGACTATGGGCCCTTCCGCTCGCCCAACGCACAACACACAAAAGAATTGTTACAACAGCGGATATCACGGATTTTTCAGATACCGGGAACCCGGAGGATGGCTCTCACCAAGAACACAAAAGGTGTGCTGAAAACCCCCAATATGATCCTGAATATTTTTCCAGTGAAATTGAAATCAAGGGGATGTCTGAGGCCATAGAAGGAGTGAGAGACCTGTCACATGCTCGAAGTGCTTGTCCGTGGTAGCCAGTGGAAGATTTGATTGGATGGCCGAGGCGGCAATCCATATATCATTTTGTGGAATGGGTGTGCCAGACTTGGCAAGCTGGGCAGAAATGCGTCCGTACAACTCAGGCGTGGATTCGTCTGGGAGCAGTACATCAACAGCCTCCAGAAAAAGAGTGATCTGTTGGAGATTTTTTTCCGGTTGTGATGATCGGAATGCGCCCGAGTAAAGTTCTGCCAAAGCGACATGTGGTAGATAAATCTCCTTGAACAAGGAAAGTTTTGATGTGAAAGCATTGCCATCGCGAAAATGACGGACAACTATGCTTGTTTCCAAAAGGACGCTGTTTTCAGAAGTCGCCATCGATCCGGTCCGCCTCGGCTTTGACAGCCCGTTCAAAGTCTTTGCCCGTGTCATCATTCATGCAACCTGCCGTGGCGAACAATGCAGCACGACGACGTTCGTGGTTCTTGGGATTCAGGCTGTGAACGTAACGGGCAACTTCCACCAATTTTGGAGGCGGAAGTTCGTGCAAATCACGGACGATTGATTCAATTACAGTCATGCTGGACCGAGAGTAAATCAGTCAAAATGAGAACTCAAGAGTGGAATTTTTTCAGGGTAAAATGTCCCATTTCAAATGACTGATGTCTGTCGGGAGATTTTCTTCACGCCCAACGGCAAACCGACATCCGGCAACCGGGAACCCGCCACTGCAGTACCCACACTCAGCGAGGCTCCGTCCCTTCTGAACCTGTCTCCGGGTCGCGGGACTTGAACCAGGCGAGAATGTCGGCGGCGACCCGGGCACTGATGCCCTCGACCTCGCACAATTCCTCCGGACTCGCCGCACGGATGAGGGGGACGGATCCGAAATGTTCCAGCAGCCGGCGTTTGCGCGTTTCGCTGATGCCGGGGATTTCATCCAGGACACTTTCGGAGATGCGTTGTTTGAGGAGAATCTGATGGTATCCGTTGGCAAACCGGTGGGCTTCGTCACGGATGCGTTGGAGAAGTTTCAGGGCGCCCGTGTCGTGAGGCAGGCGAAGCGGAAGCGATTCCTCCGGACGGTGGATTTCCTCGAATTCCTTGGCCAGACCGATGATCGGGACCCCGGAAAGCCCGAGAGTGGCCAGTTCCTTGCAGGCGACACTGAGCTGTCCTTTCCCCCCATCCACCACGATGAGGTCCGGCTGTCGGATTTTCTGGACCAGCACGCGCTGGTACCGGCGTCGGATCACCTCCGCCATGCTGGCAAAATCATTCTGCCCCTCCACCCCCCGGATGCGGTAGCGCCGGTAGTGGTCCTTGTCGGGGCGTCCGGCCGTGAAGCAGACCATGGAGGCGACGATGTGGTTGTCGGAAATGTTGGAGATGTCGAAGCATTCGATCGTGTGCGGGGCGGAGGCAAGCCCCAACGCAACGCCCAGTTCCTCGATGTCCTTCTGGGGGTCGAGATTGCCGACCATCAGGTGGGCCCGGTCGAATTTCCGGGTCGATTGCGCGGTTTTTTTCAGTCCGTTGATCGTGTCCCGCAGATGCCCCGCCTTTTCAAAATCAAGCCGGGCGGCCGCCTTTTGCATCTGCGCCTCCAGCTCCAGAATCAGTTCCTCGTTTTCACCCTCCAGGGCGGCACAGGCTTTCATCACCCGTTCCCGGTATTCCTCCTGTGTGATCTTCAGGACGCAGGGCGCGCTGCATATTTTGATCGCCTCATTCAGGCAGTGTTTGTGTTCCGTCTCCCCGGGTGTGTGGGCCTTGCAGGAGCGGAGCTGGTACTTTTTGGTGATGATTTCCATGGCCAGCCGGAGCGCGGAGGAATCCACAAAGGGCCCGAAATACCGGCATCCGTCATCTTTCTTGATCCGTGTGAATGCAAAACGCGGGATCGGATCGTCCAGGGTCACCTTGACCATGAGAAACCGTTTGTCATCGCGGAAAAGGACATTGTATTTGGGCCGGAATTCCTTGATCAGTCTGCCCTCCAGCAGCAGCGCCTCGGGCTCCGACTTGACGACGTGATGTTCCAGATCGTAGATGCATTCGACCAGCGCGTTGAGTTTGACATCCCATCCGTGCCGGCGCGAGGGATGGAAATACTGGCTGACCCGTTTGTGCAGATCGCGGGCCTTGCCCACGTAGATGACCCGGTGGAGGCGGTCCCGGTAGAGATAGACCCCCGGTTTGTGGGGCAGGGTGGCGACCTTTTCCTTCAGGGCCTCCCGGGAATTATGGATTGTGCGCGGTTCGGATTCCATCTTCCATTATTTAACTCCAAGGTCCGGTTCAACGCAAACGGCGTTTGATCAGTCCCGTGAAATCCTCCAGCTCGGAAATTTTCAGCAATTTGCAGGCGAGATAGTAGGTCGAAAGGCAGCACCCCATGGAAAGGCCCAGGTCCAGCAGGCGCTGGATCCATGTTTCGATGCCGATGTGGATCATCCAGAGGGAGTGAATGCCCCAGGCACTCAGTCCCATCACTCCCGCCGCGACACACACCTTCAGAAAGGTCACGACCACCGGCCAGAGGTTCCATCCGCGCACCTGGCAGGAAAGCAGATACACCAGCACACAGGCATTGGAGATGACCACAAAGGAGGTGACCAAGGCCAGGCCGGTTTCGCCTTTGCCCATTTTGAGGGTGATCAGGTAGTTCAGTCCCAGGTTGACGCCGATGGCCGCCAGGCTCACGCAGGTGGGTTTGACCGAGGAGCCCAGGGCGTAAAAGGCCGGGATGATGATTTTGAGGACGGAATAGGCGAGCAGACCCACGGCATATGCGGAGAGGACCTGGGCGGTCATGACCGTGGCCTCCCGGTTGAATTTTCCGCCGACCTGATAGATGGTCCCGACAATCGATTCCCCCAGCACCCACAGTCCGATCGTGGCTGGCAGGCACAGAAACACGACCAGTTGCAGGGAGTGGTTGAGGATGTCCTTGAATTCCCCCTCGTTTTTTGAGGCCACACTGCGGGAAAGATTGGGAAGCATGGCCGTTCCCACCGCCACCCCAAAGACACCGATGGGCAGCTGGAGGAAACGAAAGGCATAATACAGATGGCTGGCGGCTTCCTCACTGATGTAATTGGCAAAGATCGTATTGACCAGCACGTTGACCTGGGTGGCCGCTGTGCCGATGATCGCAGGGCCCATGAGAATTCCCACCTCCCGCAGGCCGGGATCCTTCCAGTTGAGAATCGGCTTGTACCGGTAGCCGACTTTCCAGAGGGAAGGAGCCTGGATGAGCCATTGGAGGAGCCCCCCGATGAGGACACCGATGGCGACACCGATCATGGCCCGGGCTCCCCACGAGGGGTCCAGCCACCCGCCCAGCCCGAATCCGAACACGATCGAGCCGATGTTGAAGAAGGATGAGGCGGAGGCGGGAACCCCAAAGATATTCCGGGTATTGAGAATGCCCATGGAAAGGGCGGCGAAAGAGACCAGGAGAATGAAGGGGAACATGATCTGCAACAGCAGGCTCATGAGTCTTTTGTTCTCCGGTTCAAACCGGGGGGCGATCCATTCCACGATTTGCGGCGAGAGGAAGATGCCCAGAATGACAATGATCCCCAGGATGATCAGCAGCGAGTTGAACACCATGTTGGCCAGACGCCATGCGGCGGTTTCACCCTCCTGATGCGCCTTTTTGGTGAACGTGGTGACAAATGCCGTGGACAGGGCGCCCTCCGCAAACAGGTCCCGCAGGAGATTGGGGATGCGGAAGGCGTTGATGAACACCGACGCCAGGGCGCTGGCTCCGAAAAAATAGGCGAACAACGTTTCCCGCAGAAGTCCGAGCACGCGGCTGATCATCACAAAAAAACCGACCACACTGGCCGCCCGCGCGGTGGATGGGCGTCCACTCATGGGCGTTTCCCCGTCAGCAGCCGGTGAAGCAGCCGGTATTTTGAAAAAACATCATAGGCATTCATCCGGGCCACCGCCAGGCCCTGTGCGCCGTCGAGAAACCCTTTTTTCCAGACATATCCCACGAGGAACCGGGCCACCGCATGGGAGTAGGGGGTCAGGGCCGAGACACATTTTCCCTGCTCGGACTTGGTTTCGGCCCACAACTGCGCGTACTTCCGGATGCGGGCCATGTGGTCAGAGCGGTCCTGGAATGAATAATGCAGAAGGTCGTTTGCCAGAAGCGTGGTCCGGCCCGGGACCTCCACCCGTTCATGGACGCGGCCACCCACATAGCGTCCGTGGTCACGATGGAACAGACGCAGAATGCGGTCCGGGTACCAGTCCCCGTGCCGGATCCAGCGCCCTTCGTAAAAGGTGCAGCGGTTGAGCAGAAAACCCTCCTCCGGGTGTGGGTCGGGACCTTTCTTGAGGTCGGCCAACTCCCGGCGCAGTCCCCCGGAAAGTTCCTCGTCCGCATCCAGGGCCAGGACCCACGGATGCGCGGCGTGCTGGACGGCGAGATTTTTCTGGGCGACAAAACCCTGCCACGGGGCGGTCAGGTACCGGGCGCCGAATTCCGCCGCAATTTGCGGCGTGCGGTCGGTGCTGGAACTGTCGAGGATGACAATCTCGTCAGCCACCCCCTGCAGGCTTCGGAGACAGCGTGGAAGATTCCTTTCCTCGTTGAGGGTGATCAGACAGCAGGAAATTTTCATGGGATAACCGGGGAAACCTAGAATAGAACACACCCTGTGGCGAGAATTTTGAAGGGAGCCGGGATCATGAAGCAGGGCAGATCAGGGGTACTTTCGGGAAATAGGTTGGGTAGCGGCCCTTGTCCCGGGTAAGGATGGGAATTCCAAGGGACTGGGCATGGGCTCCGATGAAAAAATCAGCCAGAGGCGAGGATTTGATTCCGCCGCGTTTCCGGAAGATTTGGTAGGTTTTTGCGGCCAGATAAAGGGCCTCTCGGGGAAGTTCCAGTAATTCCAATCCCAACCGATCCAGTACCGCATCCGCCTGAGCCGGGGAGGTAGCCCGGTAACAAATCTCCGCGTAAATCATTGGATTGACCGCCAATTGGCCGGCGTATTTGATCAGTTGCCCGGAAGACCACTCATTCCACTGGGCATCCGCATAAAGCACATCGGAAAGGACATTCGTGTCCACCAGGATTCGGCTTGGTTTAGTCATCCCCCCTCAGCTCCCTCATCATTTTATCCGT
>JANRIZ010000142.1:0-8761 GCA_033764445.1 Verrucomicrobiia bacterium
AAAACCGTGTACTGGCCCAGACGCGCCAAAGACTGGTCCTTGAATTTCAACTCCGCCTGGGACTTGGCTCCGGTCGAAACCACCTCCGAACCGGTCACACGGTCCTTGACCTTCGCCGGGGTCTTTTTACCCGTCCCCCCACCCACCGGCGTGATGTAGACTTGGTTGCGCACAATCGTCAGTTCCGCCTCATTTTCCTGTGCCGCTGCGGGAAAAATTGCAACACACACAAAAAATGCGGCTGACGTGTAAAGATTACGGGAAAAATGTCGCATCCGGCCTGAAATCTAGCATGGCCCGTGCCCAGCGCAATTCACAAAATCAAAATCACCGGACTTTATCGAATCGTTTTCTGTCAACTAATTAATTTATTTTTTACGGAAACAGATTTTATTAATAATATAAAATTTTTTCGGACAGATGGATGCAGCTTTTTTGAATACACCATGTCCAGCTTTTGATGTTTGACCAGCCTCTGAATATCCGCCAGGTCCTGGATTCGATCCGTGGCTGAAAGATAAGATGCGAGTTTTGAATTGATAAAATTGACCCGTGGGTCGCCTTGGAGGGTCAATGCGATTTTTTCCGCACGAGGACTCCGATGGAATCCGCGGAGTTTTGCAATTTCTCCGGCGGTCAATCCCTCGGGAAATATTTCGATAAAGGGGCCTGATTTTGATTTTAAAATGGCGGCGGGAAAAGGTTCATCCGGAAGTCCCATTTTTTCGTTGCCGATGCTCATCGGGACGAGGGCACTGACGGCCCTCTGCCAGTCCCGGCGGGAAACAATCAGGTCAATATCAAATGTGGGTCGGCCCACCCCCTGCTCATTGAGAAACAGGCCCCCGGTCAAACGATGGGCAATTCCCGCCTTGTCCAGTCTTGCCTGGGCCATTTTCCTCACCTTGTCCACGCGGGGGTCAAGGGTTGTATTCTCCCGAGTCACCATAGGCTGCCCCATTGAACCTCCCTTCCGCAACCTTGGCAATGTTTTCCCCATCGACCCGGGTCGGGCATTTTGCTAACGGATAAGACCTGTGATCAAGCCCTGGCAAAAATCCCTCCGCAAAAGTCTGGCGCTCTCCCTGGCCCTCTCGGCCATCGTGGGATTGCTGGGTCTCACCAAACCCTTCCGCTCGGTGGACCTGAAAATTTTCGACACACTCACGCGACTGACCGCCGACCCGGCCCGGATACCAGACAACATTGTCCTGGTCCTCATTGACGAAGCCTCGATGAAACAGGGGGCGGACCATCCGGAACTGGGCCGGTGGCCCTGGAGTCGCAACGCCTTTTCGGCCCTGATCGCCACCCTCAAGGCCTCCGGCGCCCGTGCCATCGTCTTTGACATCCTCTTCAGCGAACCCTCCGCCCCGGAAAAAATCGACAATGACGACCGTTTTGCGGCCTACCTCGGGACCGGCAATGTCTTCATCGCCCGGACGGAACAGGTCCGTCCACTCGACTCCCTCTCACAGTCGGCCACGGTGGGCCATGTGGATGTGCACACCGATACCGACGGGGTGATTCGCCGTCTGCGGAGGACGGGCAGGGACCAACTGCTTTTTGAAGCGGTCCATCAGACCTCCCCCAGCCGTTTCCCCGGCGACGACATTCTCCTGAGGTTCTACGCCCCCTACGCGGGGGGCTGGCAAAAACGGTCCTACCCGGCCGCAGCCCTGGCTCTCGGGGGGCTGACCCTCATGAAACAGGTGGCTGCCAGTGGCGATGAATTTGACCCCCGACACGTGGACCGGGCCCTGGCACAAATGACGGCGAAAAATCCGCCGGATCAGGCAGATCGGTTCAGGGACAAAATCGTCTTTGTCGGCACCATTGCCGCGGGCACCTACGATACCAAAGCCTCCCCGCTTTCGCCGGTCGAGCCGGGGGTGGTCATCCAGGCCACGGCACTGGCCAACGGTCTCAACGGAGACTTCATCTCGTCTCTCCGCTTGGCGGTGCTGCCACTGACCTTTCTCCTCTCGGGACTGATTCTCTGGTCCCATCTTCTTTTCAAAAAAATCCATGTGGAACTCGCCCTCCTCCTCCTCTCCGTGGTGTTGATTCTGCTGGGGGGCTGGCTGCTCTTCCTGTGCCATTGGTGGCTTCCCCTTCTCTCCCCCCTGTGCGGGGTGGTCATGGCCAGCTTCACGGGGCTGGCCCTCAACTACGCGGAGGAAGCCCGCCGCAAACGGGAAATCACGGGAATGTTCGGACGGTTTGTCTCACCAAAGGTCGTGGACCGTCTGGTCGAAAATCCCGAGTCCCTCGAACTGGGCGGACGGGAACAGGTCTGCACGGTCTTTTTTTCGGACCTCGCGGGTTTTACGGACATGTCCGAACGCATGACCCCGCCCGAGCTGGTGCGGGTCATCAATGATTATCTCGATGAAATGACCCGCTTTGTCTTCGATGCGGAGGGGACCATCGACAAATACATCGGCGACGCGATCATGGGGTTTTTTAATGCACCCGAACCGCAGGCCGACCATGCCGCCCGCGCCTGCGCCGTCGCCCTGGCCAGCCAGGACCGCATGGGAGAGCTCAATGAGGAATTCATGGAAAAATACGGCATCCGTCTCGCCGTCCGTTTCGGCATCCACACGGGCACGGTTGTCGTCGGCCAGATCGGCTCCCGCCGCCGCATGGACTACACGGTTCTGGGGGACTCGGTCAATCTGGCCTCCCGGCTGGAGGGGGCCAACAAACCCTACGGGACCAACATCATGATCTCGGAGGCCACGCTTCAGGAAACAGGCGACCGGTTCTCGGTCCGCCCCATCGATCTGCTGCGCGTCAAAGGCAAATTGAAACCGGTGCGTGTCTTCGAACTCATGGGGCACAACGGCCGTCTGGCCCCCCCACGGGAGACGCTCCGCACCCTTTTCACCGAGGGTTTCAATTATTACCACTCTCGGCAATTTGCGGAAGCACGGGCAAAATTTGAACTGGCTTTGCAGGCGTTCCCCTCCGATACTCTGAGTACGGTTTATCTGGAAAGGACCCGTGTGTATCTGGAAAACCCCCCGCCCCAGAACTGGGACGGGGTTTATGTGTTAAAAGACAAATAACCCACCCCTCCCCATGGCCACTCTTTATTCCAAAAAACCGGACCTCGCCCTCTACGCGGAAAAGTCGAACGCGTCAGCCGTCACGGGCAAAATTGCCTTTCAGGAAAAAGTCAAGGTGCTGGCCACCGAGGGACGCTGGGTGAAAGTCGGGAGTTCCAATGGAAAATCCGGCTGGGTTTACAGCGGCAATCTTTCCGACGACAAGCCACCCGACGAAAATAAAAATGATTTTAACACGGGCAACGCGGGGGATGTCTCCACCGCCACGGCGGCCCGGGGGATCGATGAAACCTCCAAACAGTATGCCAGCCGCAACCATGTCGGCAATGCGGTGGAACTGGTGGAATGGATGGAAAGCTTTAATGACAAGATCTCCACGACTGAGGTGGTCCAGTACATGAAGGACCACAAGCTCGGAGAATACGCAGGCTCATAAACCCCACAGGAATGATCATGAACCGTCGAAACTTTCTCCGCAATCTCACCCTCGGATCCCTGGGACTCGCCGCGGCTGACTCCTCCCTGCACGCCTTTGACTTCGGGGGCATCGATGTGGGCAAGGTTGTCGAGGGCGGCACGAAGATGGCATCAGGCGCAGGCGGGGTCGGACTCAAACAGGAGATGGCCATCGGCGGCTCTGTGGCCACCAAGATTGTCGCCAACAACAACGGTCTTTTGAAAACCCCGGAGGCCGCCCGCCGCATCGCCCTTCTCGGAAAATCCCTGGCCCGCTACTCCTACCGCCCCACCCTGAACTTTCGTTTTGCGATCATGGATACGGATATCGTGAATGGATTCAGCGCCCCGGGCGGATATGTCTTCATCAGCCGGGGTCTTGTGGAGGCGGTCAAAAACGATGATCAGTTGGCGGGAGTCCTCGCCCACGAGATTTCCCATATCACCCGGCGTCATGCCTTGCAGATCATCTCCCGCGGCCAGTTCGTTTCCGGCATGGTGGATGTGGCCTCCGGTTCCTCCAGCGATTTCGCCCAGTTTGATGTGGGCATCGACAAGGTGACCAATACCCTCATGGAAAAGGGTTTCGATCCCGACATCGAGTTTGAGGCGGATGCCTACGGCGCCAAACTGGCCTACGACACCGGATTCGCCAAAAATGGATTGCTCGAATTCCTCAAATTGCTGAAGGTCTCCAAGGGCGGCGACCACGAACGTGTGTTCTCCACCCACCCCCCGCTTTCCGAACGCATCGAAAAACTCGCGGAACTCTCGTAACCGGTCCTTTGTTCCGGCGGCGTGACTGTAGGTCATTCCTGCCACTTCCGGGTCTCGTACGGACTTCCCCCTTGGCATCCCCGGGAAGATGGGTATAGTGATTGCGCCCGCCATGAATCTTCTCCTTTTTGTTTACGACAAATTGCGCAAGGACTTTTCAGAGAGTGAGCCGCTGGCCAAGATGCTTGCCATGCGTGCCACCCACCGCGGCCAGGCCTCGGTCCTGGCGACTCTCTTCGATCTGGGTGATTTCCCGGCCATCATCAGCTCCCCGACCCAGGACACAAAAGCCTCCGGCATCACCAGCCGTGTGCTGGGGGACCTCTACGAAATCAACAGCCTCAATATCGTCGCCCAGCTCGACAAACACTACCAGACTCCCCACCTGTTTCTCCGCGAAAAAACCATGATCTTTCGCAAGGGCGAGATCATTGACGGCGAGTACTACCGCTTTGTCGGGATCAGCCCCGACCCGATTCTCGTCCATACGGGCGACTACAGTTCCTACATCAAAAAACGCATGAATCCCTCGGGGGTGTACATCAAGCCGGACATGCCTTCAGCCCCCTGAAAAGCGCCTTTTTCCGCCGGGCCCGGCTCCTTCGATTCCTACGCACCCATCAGTCGGCCGATGGCCCCGTACCAGGCCTCATGCAGGGTGGGGACGGACCACTCCAGGCGTTTGCCCTGGGCCTGCACTTTCAGATGCGCCCCTCCGGTGACCCCCAGTCTCCGGGCCGGAACCCCCCGCTGCTCAAGCATCTCCAGGACCTCCGGCGCATTTGGTGCGGCGGTGGTCACGAGAATCCGCGAGTGGGATTCATTGAAAAGAAGTTCGTCCAGACGCAGGCCTTCGACATGGCCCAGATCAATTTCCGCCCCACAGAGCCGGTCCGGGTTGGAAAGGCCCATCTCCGCCAGGGCCACGAGCAGACCGCCCTCGGAACAGTCGTGGGCGGCATTGATTTTTCCCGCACGGATCAACGCCAGCACCGCGTCCTGCACGGCTTTTTCCCGTGCGAAATCCAGCATCGGGGGCCGCCCGGATTTGATCCCGTGGAGGACCTTCAAATACTGTGAACCGCCCATCTCCCCACCCCACCTTCCCAGCAGAATGACCACATCCCCGTCGTTTTTAAAGTACTGGGTGGTGATGTGTTTTTCCTCGGCGATCAGGCCCACAATGGCCATCGTCGGCGTGGGATCGATGGCCCCGGCGGGGGACTCATTGTAGAGGCTCACATTGCCACCGGTCACGGGGGTGTTGAAAAACCGGCAGGCTTCGGCCAGACCGTCAACAGCCCGCTGGAGCTGCCAGAAATTTTCCGGTTTGTGCGGGTTCCCAAAATTGAGGTTGTCGGTGGAGGCCAGCGGAACAGCCCCCGAACAGACCAGGTTGCGGCAGGCTTCGGCCACCGCGCCCTTGCCCCCCTCGTATGGGTCCAGATAGACGTATCCCCCGTTGCAGTCGACCGAAAGGGCGATGATCTTGTCCGCCTCGTTGATCCGGAAAACGGCGGCATCGGACCCGGGCAGAACCAGCGCCCCGGCCCTGACCATGTGGTCGTACTGGCGGTACACCCAGTTTTTGCTGGCGATGGTGGGGCAGGAAAGAAGTGCCACCAGCGTCGCCGTGTGGTCGGCGGGTTCGGCCACGGTTGTGAAGTCAAAGGCACGGGTTTTTTGGAGATAGGCGGGTTCACGCGACTGGCGATGGTAGATGGGGGCGTCGTCGGCGAGTTTGCTGGCGGGGATTTCCACGACAATCCTGCCATGGTCGCGCACGCGCATCATGCCGTCATTGGTGACCATTCCGATTTCCGCATACGGCAGGTCCCACTTTTCAAAAATCTCCTTCACCTTGTTTTCATAGCCCTTGTTGACAATGATGAGCATCCGCTCCTGGGATTCCGAAAGCATCGTTTCGTACGGGATCATCCCGGGTTCGCGCTGGGGCACCCGCGCCAGGTCGATCTCCACACCCGTCCCCCCGCGTGCGGCGGTCTCACAGGTGGAACAGGTCAGGCCCGCCGCCCCCATGTCCTGGATTCCCGCCACGGCATCGGGCACGGCCAGCAGCTCCAGACAGGCCTCCAGCAAAAGTTTCTCCTTGAAGGGATCCCCCACCTGCACGGCGGGACGGTCCTCCTTGGATTCCTCGGTCAGCTCCCGCGAGGCAAAGGCGGCCCCGGCCAAGCCGTCCCGCCCGGTTTCGGCCCCGACATAAAAGACGGGATTGCCCACGCCCTTGGCCGCCCCCTTGGCGATTTGCTCGTGCCGCAAAATGCCCAGACTGAAGGCATTGACCAGCGGATTGCCCTCGTAGGTCTCATCAAAATACACCTCCCCACCCACGGTGGGGATGCCGATGCAGTTGCCGTAATGGGCGATGCCGCTGACCACCCCCGCAAACAGGCGCCGGTTGTTGCGGGCCGCGGGAGTGTCCCGGTCGATGGGGCCAAACCGCAGCGAATTGAGATTGCAGACCGGGCGTGCGCCCATCGTGAAAATGTCGCGGATGATCCCACCCATGCCCGTGGCCGCCCCCTGGAAAGGCTCGACGGCACTGGGATGATTGTGGGACTCGATCTTGAAGGCGATGGCCCACCCGTCGCCGATGTCCACGACTCCGGCATTCTCCTCGCCGGCCTTCACCAAAATGTGCGGGGCGCTGGTCGGGAATTTTTTGAGTTCTGGTTTGGAGTTTTTGTAGGAACAGTGCTCGCTCCACATCACCGAAAATATCCCCAACTCGGTGAAATTGGGTTCCCGCCCCAGGATTTTTTGGATCAACGCATACTCGTCGGGGGTGATGCCATGTTTGGCGATCAGTTCGGGGGTCAGCTTCGGGTCTGTCATCTTGGGGGTCACTGTAGGAAGTTCCGCACTTTGGGCAAGAAAGTTTGGTTGCCTCTGTCCGGATCATCCGTCCCCGGGGACAGACCTTCCGCACGTCTGCAAAAGCCATTGCGGCAGGACGGAAACCAACGGGACGAAAGGAATGGCGCTTCCGGTCAAACGCATCTATAAATCAACCATGATCCGGATGGGAACCACCCTCTACCAAACCGCCCAGGCGTCCGGGGGAACGCCCTGTCCGCCGGTGCTGCTGCGCACTCTCTACGACGTCCGGGCGGGCCCGGAATATCATGTCCGCTGGGGAGAGTCCCCCCGCGAACTCTGGGTGCTCGTCCGCACCTTTTCGGGTGAAGGCCGGTTTGTCCTGCGTCCGTCCCACACCCCGATTTCCCTGACCGGGAACACGCTGCTGCTCCTGAGTCTGGCGGATATCCGGGAATTCCAAACGGTCACGGCCCCGTGGTTGTTCTGGTGGCTTGATTTTTCATGCACGGGCAAACTCGCCCTGCCCGTCCGGACTCCCACCTCCTGTCCCCTGGTCAAACCGGAAAGACGGCTGCTTCGGGAATGTCTCCGAAACCTCGTCTCCCCCCGCCAATGGCGACAACGTGAGGCCTCCGCGCTGCTCTCCCAACTCATCTGCCATTACACCGCGCTGCTTCCCGAATCGCCCCGTCACACCCATCCGGGCCTCACCCGGATCGTCGAAGACCTGCGCCTGCGGCTGGATGGAAGCCTCACCGTCGAGGAAATGGCCCGTCAGGCCGGATTGAGTCCGCGTCGTTTCCGGGACCTTTTCATGGAAATGACCGGCCTGCCCCCAAAGGCCTACTACGATCATCTCCGTCTTTCCGAGGCGGCGGCCCGGCTGCGCATGGGCGCCTCTGTCAAGGAAATCGCCGCGGACTTCGGGTTCTCCAGTCCCTTCCACTTTTCCCGCATGTTCAAAAAGAAATTCGGCACGCCTCCCTCCCGCCTCTCCTCGCAGCCGACAGGTTCCTGAATGCGGAGGCGACCGTGTCTGTCGGCTCCTGGAATCCCCTCCCACAATCCGATTGGGAGCCGGGGTCGGCAAGGGGGGATGTTTCCTGAAAAACGAACACCAACCAGGTCCTTTGCATGGTCAGGATTTTTTGACCGGCCTCCTTTCATCCTTGTTTTTTTGACCGGCGTTTGGCACGTTCTCACCCGTTGCGGCAAAAGCTTCATCCATCAACCTTTCAACCCCGGGATTTTATCATGACAAGGACTTTTGGATTGCTGACGATTCTGCTGGTGCTTGTGACGGCGGCCCCCCTGACTGCAAAGACCGTTTCCCATCCGAAGAACAGCCCTTCCTTTACGATTGATTTTCCCGATTCTTGGAAGGTGGAGGTCACTCCCGAAGGTGAAATTTACGCGGCCTCCCCGGATGAAGAGGTGGAGTACGAGCTGTGGCGTCTGCCCCAGAAAGAGGTCTCCTCCAGTGCCCTGGCGGCACTGAAGGTGGCGGTCAAGGATGTCAACGAGTACATCAGGGAGCATGTGACCTCCGCGAAGTTTGGGGATTGGAACGAGGAAAAATACAATGACATGGATTTTCTGTGGGCCGAAGG
>JANRIZ010000146.1:0-42369 GCA_033764445.1 Verrucomicrobiia bacterium
GCGTCCAGTTCGACGACCAGCCACTGTAAAACCTCCGGGTCGGCGGCCGCAATAACCTTCGGGAAATCCATCTTTCCCGATCCCACGGCCACGTTGGGCTGATGCTCCACAAACATCCCGTCCTTGATGTGCAACAAGGGCGCGCGGGTTTTAAACTTCGCGACCTGCTCAGCGGAATCATTGGCCCCGAAGTTGGACGCCCAATAGGTATCAATCTCAAAAAGCACCTCCGGCACCAGTGGCAGAAACCGGTCATAGGCCAGCACCCCGTCGACGGGTTGGAATTCCCACTGGTGATTGTGCAGAAAAAGTTTCAACCCGTGCTGTCTGAGGGCCGCCACCATTTCATTGGTCTGGTCGGCGGTCCGCCGGATCGCATCCGTGGTCCGGAAGTCATCGGGACCAAACCCGCTGCAGACCATCGTCAGGCCCAGTTTTCCGGCTATTTCGACGCATTCCGCAATGTTGCCGGGATTCACCCACGGGGTGTGGCTCGAGGAAATGACCATCCCGAGGTCCTCAACCCGCTTGCGGAAATCGCCGGGGTCCATCCCATACAACCCGGCGGGTTCGACCCCCCGGTATCCCATCGCGGCAATCCGCCGGAGTACGTTCATAAAATCATTCGCGGATTCATCCCGCAGGGTGTAGAGCTGGACGGAAAGGGGCTTGTTCATAAATTTCCTCAGGGGTGTCGGGGGATTGATCGCGGGCTAAAGAGTCAGTTGACCTGGTTTGAGTCCGAGGGGTAATGCGTCCGGACGGCGGCAGGTGCTGGCAATCTCCAGGGCGCGTCCGCTGTCGGAGGATTCCTCAAAGGACTGCATCACATCCAGCACATGAAAGGCCATCTCGAGACTGCACCGGTGCGGACGGTTGTCCCGAATCGAACAGATCATGTCCGCCACGCCAATGCTGCGCATCCCCCCGGTGTACCCGTGGGATAACGCCACTGTCTGCCAGCCCTTGACCCCGGCTTTGTGAAGCGTCACGGGTCCGTCAAACGTGTTCGGATCGGGGACCTTTAAGCTCCCTTCACTTCCATAGACCTCGAGGGGTGAATGGGCATGCTCCCAGACATCAAAACTCATCACCAGGGTGATCAAGGCCCCGCTGTGAAATTCCAGTGTCCCCGAATAATGCGTCGGAATATGCACGGGAATCTTCCGGCCCTTCAATTCCGGGGAACCGGCAATGCGCTCCGGAAAGGACGCCTTTGTCATGGCGGCGACTTTTTTGACCGGCCCGAGCAGGTGCACCAGTGCGGTCAGATAATACGGGCCCATGTCGAACATCGGCCCGGCCCCCTTTTGATAAAAAAATCCCGGATTCGGATGCCAGCCTTCCGGTCCGTGCCCCATCATGAAGGCGGTTCCCGCCACCACCGGGCCAATGGCCCCATCATCAATGAGTGTGCGGCAGGTCTGGAGGCCGCCCCCCAAAAAGGTGTCCGGCGCGCTCCCCACCCGAAGTCCGGTCTCGCGGGATTTCCCGATGAGGGCCAGCCCCTGATCCCGGGTGATTGCCAGGGGCTTTTCCCCATAAACATGTTTGCCCTGTTCAAGTGCCTTCAAGGCGATCTCCGCATGGACAGCGGGGATGGTCAGGTTGATGACCAGCCCGATCTCCGGGGCCGAGAGCAGTTGGTCAACGGTCAGGGCCCGGACTCCGTTCCGGTCCGCCTTCTCCTGTGCCGCCCCCGGATTGACGTCGGCGCAGGCGACAATCTCAAGCATGTCAAATGTGCGGGACCCGTCAAAGTACGCCTGGCTAATATTTCCACATCCGATGATTCCCACTTTCATTCAGGCTCTCTCTCCTTTTTGACTTTGTGTGATGATTCAATCCAAAACCTCCACAGAGGAAGGGGCTCATCCTACCAGAGGATTGAAACGGACGACAACAGGCGATTTTACGGCCGGCCATTCCCCTGAAACCACCCCCCTCCAGTCCGACCCGCGGATTGCATTGCCTCCGGAACCCGTCTAAAATCCTCCCCCGTGAAAATCAGACTCACCGATACCTGGGTGCTGGTGACCCTTTCGATTGTTCTCCACGCCTTTGTCTTCATGGGGATATTCAGTCTCATTACAGTCTTTCAGGTGCAGTACCCGGCCCATATCGAGGCGATGCAGAAGCAGAGGGAGGAGCGCCGCCGCCAGATGGAACAGCAACTCTGGCTGGATGCCACGGCGGAGGAAACCATCAGACACCCCGACGGCACGGTTGAACGCCGTGTCCGCGTGGCCATCCCCACCAACATCCTCTCGGAAACCAATCTTCCCACCACGGCCACTCCCCCCGGGAAAAAACCGAAAAAATGATTCCTGCCCCGGTCAGGCCCGGTTCGTCCTCACCTCTCATGCCAGTTCGAACAACAGCGCTTCCGTGTCGGTTGAGGCGGTGAAAATGATTTTTGCCTCCTTCTCCACGGCCACCCCGTCGCCTGCGGCCAGGTGTTGCCCGTTGAGGGCACCATTTCCGCGCATGACCTGCAACCATACGCCCGCCCCCTCGGCAATGGCATGGTCCAGATGTCCCCCGGGGCGCAGTTTGAGCAGGGAAACCCGTGCGTTTTGCCCGAGGGCGACGGATCCTCCGGCCCCCTCCGGTGACGCGAGCAGGGTCAGGGTCTGTTCCGCCGCATTTTGCGGCGGAGTCCACTCGGCATAACGCGGGAGGCCGCCCGGTTGCGAGGGAAGAATCCAGATTTGATAAAAATGGACCGGGTCCGCATCGGAGGCATTGAATTCACTGTGCAAAATGCCCGTGCCCGCGCTCATCGCCTGAAGCTCTCCGGAGTGGATGGTCCGTCCATGCCCCAGGCTGTCCTTGTGCGCGAGGGACCCTTCCAGCACGTAGGTGAGAATCTCCATGTCCCGGTGCGGGTGCATGCCAAACCCGGCCCCGGGGCTGACCCGGTCCTCGTTGATCACGCGCAGGCTCCGGAACCCCATGTGGGCGGGGTCAAAATAATCCGCAAATGAAAAGGTGTGATGGGAATCCAGCCAGCCGTGGTTGGCATGGCCGCGCTCGTGGGATTGGCGCCGCCGGATCATGTGGCCTTGCGGTAATGGTTCAGGACCAGGAAATCCAGCGAGAACCGGCCGGGTCCGGCCACCAGCAATGTGAGAAATCCCCCCAGATAGATGAAGGCCAGTTCCCCGCTGCCCGGCCCCATGGCCAGCTGCATTTTGTGAACGATGAAAAAGGCCACGGCCATTGTGGCGATCAACTGGGTGAGCGCCAGGCGTGTGGCCAGCCCCACGATCAGGGCCGCCGCGCAGAGGGTTTCGGCAAAAACCGCCAGCATCAGGCTGTTGCGGATGCCGATTCCCAACGGATCGGCAAACTTGATTTCGCCCCCGGCCAGGAGCTTCTGCATTTTGCCCACCCCGTGCAACAGCAGCATTGACAGACCCAGCCACAGGCGCAGCAGCAACAGTCCCGCATCGGCATACAACCCCGCACGGCCGGGGGTCATGAAGGCGGCATATTGAAAGAATGGTTTCATTGGGCTTTCAGTAGCACCGGAGCCGCGCGGCGTCAAATGGCCGAAGGTCTCAATATTCCTTCCGCAGATTGCTCGGGAGGATGCCCAGTTCCCCGCGGTACTTGGCCACGGTCCGTCGCGCAATGGGAATGCCGCGGTCCTTGAGGATGTCGACAATCTCCATGTCCGAAAGGGGCGTGTGCGTGTTTTCGTTTTTGATGAGGTCGGCGATCGCATCCTTCACGCTGGAGTTGCTGACGGATTCCCCGGAGTCCGACCTGAAACCCGGGGTGAAAAAGAATTTCAGGTCAAAAACCCCGTGGGGCGTCTGGATGTATTTGTTGGCGATGGCGCGGCTGACGGTTGTCTCGTGGACCCCGACAGCGGTGGCCACCTGGGCCATGGTCATGGGTTTGAGCCGGGAGATGCCCTGGTCGAAAAACTCGCGCTGGCGGGTGAGGATTTCGCGGGCGATGTTTCCGATGGTCTGCTGGCGCTGGTGGATGCTTTTGATCAGGAACTTGCCCGCCCGGATTTTTTCGCGGATGTACTCCTTGACCTCGGCCCGGTGCTCCCCGGCCATGAGGTCCTTGTAGGTGTTGCTGATGCGCAGATGCGGGATCTGGCGGTCATTGAGCAGGATGATGTACTCGCCATCGACCTTGCGGATTTCCAGGTCCGGTATCACGTACTGGTTGGAATCGGTTGAAAACAGGGCGCCCGGGCGCGGGGTGAGCGTGGCGATAAAATGGGCGGCCCTTTGTATTTCCCCCACCGGCACCTTCAGGGCGCGGGCAATCTCGGGAAACTTCTTCTGGCTGAGCGCCTCCAGATGGCCTGAAACGATGCGTGCCTCGACGGTCTGCCCCATGCCCAGCCGGTCGAGTTGCAGCAGGAGGCATTCGCGCAGGTCCCGGGCGCCCACGCCCACCGGGTGAAACCCCTGGATGACCCGGAGCACCTCCTCGATGATGCCGATGGGGGTGCCGGAGGACGCGTACAATTCCTCCAGGGGCGTCTGGAGAAAACCCCGGTCGTCAATGTTGCCAATGATCAGCTCCGCCACAGGCATCTGGTCGGCCGACAGGGGCGAAAGGGGAAGCTGGCCCATGAGGTGCTGCTGGAGCGACTCGGGTTCCACAAGGGACTCGAGCATGAAGTTGCGTTTTTCCTCGTCGTCGCCGTGGCTGTTGCGGGAGAGGGACTGGGTGCTGTCCCAGTCATCATCCAGCCGGCTGAGTGTCTCGAATTCCTCGTCGAAGCTGTCCTCCTTTTCCTCGGCGGACTCGGGTTCCTCCAGGGACTCCTCCAGAACCGGATTGGCCTGGAGCTCCTGCTGGACCAGTGACTGGAGTTCCATGGCGGAAGCCTGGAGCAACTGCAGGGATTGCTGCATCTGCGGGGCAATCGACTGCTGCAACCGTTGCTGAAATCCGAATTCCATTCCTGCCATAATGGCAGTCAATTTACCGGGGCATCAAAAAAAGTCAATCGAATGGCACACAAAATGCTGTATCGGACCCGTTTTGCGGCGGGTTTACCAGTCGGCCCTGTTCATTTTCACCTTTTCGCCGATGAGCATCTGGGCCTGGATGGGGCCGGTATTCTTGATCAAAATGCGTTTGTTGTTGAGGAGGATGTAGAATTGCTGGAAGGAGGCCTCCCGGTCGACAAAAAATCCGATCTCCACATCGGTGGTCCGTCCCGCAAACATCTTGTAGCGGCTGGAATTCTGTTCGAGCATGACCTTGTCACTCTCGCGCAAATAGGAATAGCCGCGTTCGTCCACCATGTCAAAAAGACGGGGATCGACCTTGTAGTCCTCGGGGGTTTTGTTTTCCACCTGGAAACAGGCATCAATGGTGATCTTGGCGCTATCCCGCACCAGGGTGACCTCCCGAAGGGAAATGGTGATGCCGGGGGCGACTTCGATGGGGTCACCGTAGTTGATGACCTCCGCCTGGGTGGCCTGTGTCGGGGTGGCGGTGGGGACGGCAGGCGTATAGGCGGGCGGGGCCTGGGGACTGAAAACATACCGGCTGTGGTAGGCCAAAAAAATGCCTCCGCCAATTAAACAAATGACAGCGATCAGGTTTCTGGTGTATTGAAAGAGCCTGCGCCGGATCCATTTCGAATGAACCCGTTTGACCGGACGCGAGGCAGAACCTGATTTTTTTCCCGACATTCCCATGATCAAACGTCTTCCCCGCCGCTTTGTTAAGCAAAATATCACCCCGCCGCCCTCTCCCTGCCGGTTGGTCGGGAGTATCATCACTCCCACCGGCCTCAAAAGGGCCCTGGTGGACACACGCCCCCCCTGTGACATTTTTGAAATCCGTTTTGACCGGTTCCCCCCCGTCATCCTGGAATCCTTCGATCCGGAAATCCTCCGAGGCCACAAGACCCCGATTTTGGCGACGCTGCGCACCCCCTCGGAGGGCGGCGGCTGCCGCTGGCAGCTCCCGCAAAGAATCGCATTTCTGGAAAAAATCCTTCCGCACATCTGGGGGGTGGACCTTGAAGGCCGACTGGCCCGGCACTACGCCCCCTTGATCAAAAAATGCCGGGCTCTGGGAAAAACGGTCATTCTCTCCCACCACAACTTCCGCACCTGCCCCCCGTCGTCCGCACTGGAATCCCGGCTGCGCCGTCTGCAAAAGGCCGGGGCGGATATCGCCAAAGCCGCCCTGTTCCTTGCAGACGCACAGGACCTGTCCCGGCTGCTGTCCCTGTGTGCCGCCTGGAAAGGCCGGGCCGCCCTCATGGGCATGGGGCCACTGGCCACCCGTTCCCGTCTGGAACTGGCCGCTGCCGGGTCCGCCCTCGTTTACGGCTACTACGACCGGCCTGCGGCTCCGGGCCAGGTCGCCTGTGCCCGGTTGCGCCGCCATCTTGGGCATCCCCTCAATTATCCTTCCCGCCGGACCAAATCCCGTTAGAATGGGCCATTGGATGAACCTGAACTGTTCCGCCCCCATCCTCTGGGCCTCAATCCTGATCCTCTTCACCTCCCTCTGCCCGGGTTCCGAACGGTATTTGCTCCTGGACGGATCGGAAATGGTCGGGGAAAAAATTTCCGAGGATTCCGCCTCGGTTCTGATCCAGACCGACCCGGTCAATGGCGTCAGCGGCCAGATGCGCCTGCCCCGGGCGTCCATCAAAAAAATCGTGGCCATTCCGGCGGATGAGGACGCCTTTCGCAAACTCCCCCCCCTTGACATCAATTCCCTGTTCTCGGGAAAACCCGATTCCTACGCCGCCCCGGCCCGGGCGGCACAGGCCTTTCTCAAAAAATTCCCCACCTCGGAACTCGCCCCGGCTCTCAGACAGAAACTCCAACTCTGGATGGATGAACAGGAGCTGGTCTCAAAGGGTTTTGTCAAATCCGCCGGCCAATGGTACAGCCCCGACCAGGCCCGGGACAGGGCCTACGATCTCAAGGCGAACCAAGCCTATGCCGATTTTCAAAAGGCGCTCCAAAACCAGTTCCTCGACAACGCCTGGGAATCGTTTCTCAATCTGGAAACCCAGTACCCCCTCTCGATCTCCTACGGTCTGGCCGGTTCCCAGGTGCGCCCGGTCCTTGAGGGGAAAATCCGCAATCTCGCCATCAAGTCCGACAACCTGTCCAAAAAACTCCTGGAAAACAACAATACCCGCGCCCAGTACGCGGACCGGCTGGGCAAGGCCCAGGGCCGTCTGGGCAGCGTGGCCCCCGACGCCGCGGCCTCGATCAAAAACCAGATTTCGGCCATGCAGGGGAATATCGCCGAGATCGATGCCGAAAACAGCCGTATTTCCCGACAGGTGGCCGACTTCAAGGCCCTGTCAGAGTCCCTGCAGGCCCACATGACCCGCCTGGCGGCCATTCCCTTTGAACAGATCAACCGGTCAGCCCGGTCACTGACCCAGCTCGAATCGCGCCTGGCCGAGGGCCAGATCGAG
Source organism: Verrucomicrobiia bacterium (assembly GCA_033764445.1). GTDB lineage: Bacteria > Verrucomicrobiota > Verrucomicrobiia > JAWXBN01 > JAWXBN01 > JANRIZ01. Next base: position 7,439 of record JANRIZ010000146.1, read on the forward strand.
GAGGTGCGGGCGGAACTGGCCAAGGGCGACTACAAAAAATTCGCCCTGGCCCAGAGTCTCCAGAAACGCATCGACTCCCATGACCATATCGTCGCCCGAATCCGGGAGGACCTGACCAACCGCGAGTTTGCCGCCGCTGCGGACAAGGCGATGGCCGCCCTGAAGGAATTTCCCAATTCCGACTCCCTGCTCTCCCTGCGCCAATCCGCCGAATCCGGCCGCCGCGCCGATAACACAAAGTAGGGGGACCCGCCGTCTGCCTTGGCCGAGGCAGCGGGAACGGTCAGGCGGACCTCACAAGTGCCTTCAGGGCTGTTTGTATTTACGCCACATTTCACTTCCGAGACATAACAGGACAAAGTTTGACAGAACAATGCCCGCCATGAAAAATGAAGAAGGAAAAAGAATCATCATATCACCAAGATTGACATGGAATCCATGTTCCACCGAGCCTATTCCGCTGTTCTTTTTTGTCGCCACGTAAAACAGCATAACAATCAGATACATCACCGCAAAAATTTTTCGGTGATTCCATTTTACGCATGTGTAAAAGAATATTGGCTCTTGAGGGTTGCATGTGGGATTTTTCATGGGGACATTGGGCATCCCCCCTCCTACTTGATCCGGGCGGCCAGGCGCTCGGTCAGGCGCCGCATCGCGGGGGACCGGTCATCCTTGGGAATGATGACGTTCAGAATGCTGAAGGTTTTTGTGTCCGCCCGTGCGGCTTCCAGCGCAGTGTCCAGTTCCCCGACGGTCCGTACCAGAAACCCGCGTCCGGCCCCGAGCACCTCCGGCAATTTGTGGAATTGCCAGTTCCACACGTCATTAAACGGTCCGTCCTTCATCGGGCGCTCCGTGCTGTAGCCGCTGTTGTTAAAAACGACGATGATCGGGTTGAGCCCGTACCGTGCCACCGTCGCCAGCTCCATCCCGGTCATCTGGAAGGCCCCGTCCCCCACCAGCACGAGCGGACGCGATTTCGGCGAGGCCATCTGGGCCCCGATGGCCCCGGGCACGGCAAACCCGAGCGACGCGTAGTAGGCGGTGGCCAGGAACTCCGTGCGATGGTGAATGGTGAGGTCCGCCGCACCAAAAAGGCAGTCGCCGACGTCGGCAATGACAATGGTCCGGTCATCCAGAAAAGCGTTGAGCCGTTCGCACAAATTGAGGATGCCCGTCGGCCCGGAGGCCGGCCGGCCTTTGAAGACGGGTGCGGGCCTGGAAATCCGGGGCAGGGGGCGCCTGCGCAAACGCGCCCGCAGCAGGCCGTGCAGGAAATCCGTGAACCGCACGTTATCGTAGGAGTGGTGGCGGATGGAGAGTCTCTCGCTGGTGGCGTAGATCGAGCGGCCCGGGTCGAGCTGGGCGGTGTAAATGCCCAGGTTGATATCGGTCATGAACACCCCGAGCATGATCAGGCAATCGCTGCCCTCGACCGCCCGCCGCACCTCCTCGCGGCCCATCGCGCCCTCGTAGATGCCGAGGTATTGCGGATAATGCTCGGCAATGACGGATTTGCCCATCAGTGTCGCCGCCACGGGAAAATTGGTTTTTTTGACCAGCCGCACCAGGTCCTCCTGAAGCCCGAAGCGGTGGAGTTCCACATCCGCGAGAATGACCGGACGCTTTGCCCGGTTGATCATTTCCACCGCCTCCTCCAGCGACGCCCTGAGGGTGACCGGGTCGCTTTCCTCGCGGTGCTTCCGCGGTTTGTGATGCGCGGGTCCGCGCAGATGGACCACATCCCGCGGCAGCTCGATGTACACGGGCCGCTGGTACCGCTGGCAGGCGTGAAGCACCCGGTCGATTTCCGCAAAGGCGGTGTGCGGATCGTCCAGGACGGTGGCCGCGCAGGTCAGCTCCCTGAAGACCTTGAGCTGCGTGTCAAAATCCCGGACCTTGTGGTGCAGGAGCGGATTTTTGACCTGTTCGCCCACCCCCGGCGCACCGCTGATGATCACCACGGGGGATTTTTCCGCAAACGCCTGCGCGGTGGTGTTGGCCACCTTCAGCCCGCCGACACAATACGTGATGCACACCACCCCCAGGCCGCTGACCCGCGCATACGCATCGGCGGCAAATCCGGCCCCCTGTTCGTCGCAGGTGTTGACCATCCGCAATTTGCTCCGGGTCAGTTCATCGTAAAAGCCCAGGACATAATCCCCGGGGATGCCGAAAACGTGGCGCGCACCACGCTGATGGAGCTGGTCGATGAGGTATGCGCCAATGGTGGGTCCGTGTGCCATGACCGGTGATGATACCGGGTAAAAAAATTTTTCCAATGACCAATCGGGACTGTGCCGGAGGACCGGGCGGGATCAGCGCAGACGGGTCAGTGCCTCGCCCAGTTCAAACTCGCGGCGGACGATGTGGGAAAGCTCCCGCAGGATTTCCATTTCCTCATGGGAGAGGGTGCGCGGCTCCACATCCATCAGGCACAGGGTCGCCACGGGCAGACCCTCCTTGAGAATGATGGGCATCCCGGCGTAGAAACGCACCTTCGGGGGATTGAGGACCAGGGGATTGCTTTTAAAGCGCTCATCCAAAAGGGCATCGGGAACCACCAGGGGTTGCAGGGTCAGGATGGGATACTGGCAGAAGGAAATGTCGCGGGCGGTTTCCCGGAAATCCAGCCCCCGGGCCGCCTTGAACCACTGGCGATCCGCCTCCACCAGGGAAATGTAGGAAATGGGCACCTTGAAGATCAGGACCGCCAGATTGATGATCCGCTCAAACCGCTCCTCGGGCGGGGTGTCCAGCAACCCGAGCTGGCGCAGGGCGACTAGCCTTTTTTCTTCGTCATAGGAGGGCGCGGGCTTTTGCATCGGGTCCCACAGTAGCCCGGAAAACTGTTTTGACAAGCGCGGGTGTGCACACGCCCGGCTCCGGAGAAAATCCATCCGCAGGAATCTTCTTGCCGCGGGGACATTTTGCGCCTGAGATTCCACACATGACCTTCTCCCTGGATGAACTGCTCGCCAGCGAAACGTTGCGCCATCGGGAATTCCCGGTCACGAAGGAAAAAATCTTCCTCGCCCATGCGGGGGTCACGGCCCTGCCCCGCACGGTGGCGGAGGCCGTCACGGAGCTGGCCGTCCACGGCACCCGGGGCAACCAGGAAATGGACCGCCTCTGGCCGATCCTCGCCCGGGCCCGCCTTGCGGCGGCCACCCTCATCGACGCGCACCCCGATGAAATCGCCCTGCTCGGCCCCACCTCCCTGGGCCTTTCCCTGATTGCCAACGGATTGGAGTGGAACCCCGGGGACGAATTGGTGTGTTATGCCGACGACTACCCCGCCAATGTCTATCCCTGGGCGGCCCTGGAATCCAGGGGGGTTGTCGTCCAACGGATCCGGACCGGAAAGCTGGGCGCCCTCACGCCGCAAATTGTCGAAGCCCACCTGACGGACCGCACCCGCATGGTCTGTCTGGCCACGGTCAATTATCTGAGCGGTTACCGGATCGATACCGGGGCGATCGGGACGATGCTCCAGGGCCGGAACATCCTGTTCTGTCTCGACGGCATCCAGAGTGTCGGCCAGGCCCCGACGACGATGGGCCATGCGGATTTTCTCTCGGCGGATTCCCACAAATGGATGCTCGGCCCCCTGGCGGCGGGGATTGTCTGCATCAAACGCAAACATTTTGGCCGGGTCACACCCACCCTGCTCGGGGCCTGGAATGTGAAGTCACCGAACTTCATCACGCAGGAACAGATTGATTTTGAGGAAACCGCCCGCCGGTACGAGCCCGGCGCGGTCAATCTGCTCGGGATTGCGGGAATGACCGCGGCCCTGGAGCTGATCCTTCATCTGGGGGTGGATTCGATCCGTTCGCACCTGCTTTCCCTCCGGGGTTTCCTGGCCCCGCGTCTGCGGGAGCGGGGTTATGACATCATTGATGGCGGGGCCACGGGCGAATCGCTCAGCGCCATTCTCACCGTCAGTCATCCCGCCAAAGACCTGAAGGCTCTCGCCCAGACGCTGCTCCGGAACAGGGTCGAAATCTCCTCCCGCACGCTGCGAGACGGCACGCCTGTCATCCGCTTCTCGCCCCATTTTTACAACACACAGGCGGAACTGGAACAGGTCCTGGCATTGATGTAGGGACCCCGCTGCCAAAGACCGGGACCAGGTCTTGATCCTGCGCCTGCCTGAACTTAGGCTTTACTGTGCATGCGGATGTGCTATTTCTCGCCCGCATGAAACACGTCCCTCTCCCTTCTCTCCTGGTCCTCACCGCCTTCCTGCTCGCCGGTTGCGCCGGGGGTCCGCCCAAAGACCCCGCGCCTGAAAAAACCGCCGCCGCCGAGCCGCTGCCCACCAATCTGGACACGACCCCTCCTCCCGCCCCGGCCAAAAAGAAACCGGCCACGGCCCCCGCGGAAACACAACCGGAGCAGGTCATCCCCGCCAAACCGGTTGAGGAAATTGTCGTCACCACCATCACCTACACGGTCGTCTCCGGGGATTCCCTCTGGAAAATCGCCCGCAAACACAATACGTCGGTGAGCAAAATCAAGGAATTGAACAGCCTGACCTCCGAAAAACTCAAGCCGGGCCAGACCCTGACGGTTCCCTCAAAACAATAGGTCCGGTTTTTTTCCCTTTCCCCGCAGGCGGCACCCGGTCGGTGCCGCCTTTATTTTGTCTCCACAAAAAGCGCGAGGGAGGCGGTGTACCCGTGTACGTAGTTTTTTCCGCCCACCGGACCGAATTCCCCGTTGCAGAAAAAACCCGCCAGGGGGAAATCCCCCAGAATTTCCGCCACCGCCTCCGCATCATGGTTGGCATGGCCGAATAATGCCCGGCCCCGGCCGTTGCAGCAAAAAAGGACGCCTCCAATGATTTTCCGGTCCTTCAATTCCTGCTTTTTCTGGGAGAGCATCTCCCTCAAATCCTCCGTGGCGGCGTGTTTGTCCCGCAGGTGGAACTGCACGGTCTGCCCCACACGCGGCAGGTCGCCGACGGCCAGCGCCCCGGACTTTTCATCGGCCCCAAAAAGATTCCGGATCAGAAAATCCCCGCGTTTGAAGTCATCCAGATACTCGTTGATGACCACCCCCAGAAACAGGTTTCCACGGATCCGCGGCTTCATTTCCTCGGGCAGCGCATCCAGGGTCTCCACGAGCACCGCATAGGCCGGACGTGACCCCAGCTCAAAGATGAAGTTCCCGTCCGACTTGGTGATCACATGCGGTTCGCCGATGGGCATGCAGCCCTGGCTGACCACATGCTGCACCTCCACCCCGCCCCGGAGGGCCAGGGCCAGTCCGCCATCGGTGTAGGTCTCGCTGTTGAGATAGATCTGGGTGGATTGCTCCTGCAACCGTCCGCTGGCCAGTCCGCCAAAAAGCGGCACTCCGGGAAAGGCCCCGTTCCATTGTCCCACCCACTTGAGGGTGTTGAAATGAAACGGGTCGGCAAAGGCGAGCCAGGCCCCGTCCTTCCCGGGGGGAACCCCGGTGGCCCGACGCCAAAAATCCGGATCCGCGCACGCCTCCACCTGATCGGGCTCGATCCGGAAGGGGGTCAGATTTGATTCGGGCAGTGACAGCAGCAGCAGGCTCAGACCGGGCAATCCCTCCACCTCGGCACGCCGCCCCACCAGATTGTTGCCGGAACATCCGATGAGCGTCGGCACATGGGCGTTGAGACGAATCAACTCCAGCACCTCGGCGGACTGGCTGAAGTATTCGGGGGACATGAAAACCAGACCCAGGGTGGGATTGGCCCCCTTCATGCCCGCCAAGACGCTGCGGCAGAAATCGACCACTTTCGACTCCTCATATTTGCTGAGCAAAAAACCTGACGCCGCAACATTCTTGGACATGCGGCAGAAAGCTACCTTCAATCGCCCCCTGCTTCAAGGCACGTTTTGCATTTCAACCCACTCAGAGGGGGGAATCCAGGTGGGCCTGCACGGAATAAAAGACAAATTTCACGGCCACCACCGACAGATAGACGAGAAAGGCGACGGAAAGTCCGTCCGGATGGTCGGGAATATGCACGCCGTTCATGTTGAAAACCATGTAGCCGCCCAGGGCATTGACAAAACTGTCAAAGGTCAGGCACAGCCCGTACCGCGGAAGCTGGATGAGTCCCTTGATCATCCATGTTGTAAAATCCGCAAAAATCGCCCCTCCCAACGCCCCCTGCATCACCACACTGTCCATCTGGTACCCCAGCGAGGTGAAAACAATGATCACGGTGTAGCTGACCACACGCATCGCCGATTCGGTCATGCGGGGGGTCAGTGCCGAAACAATCACAGGCAGCCGGGACATGTCCGGAGCCTACCGCCCCGGTGCCCTGTTTGCAATTTGAGAATGCCCCCCCGAGTCCCCATTACGCAGGGTTTAAAATCGGTGGTCATTTTGCGCGATCCCTGCTATCTGACGGTCATGAAAATCCCGCTTTTGCTCACACTGGGTCTGCTCCTGTCCTCCTCCACCCTGCCCGCCGCCTCCCCGAAGGTCACGACCGCCGCCCGCGCGCAGGCGATTGAAAAACTCAAGAATGCGGACCTGAACAGGGATGGAAAACTGACCCAAGCCGAATTGAAGGCCGCCTTTGGACGCAAACGGATGTACGAGCTGCTCACCTTCATCGATCTCAATGAGGACAACGTCATTGACCGGCCGGAAATCTCCTCCTTCTTTGAATCCAAAAAATCCAATGTCTACCTGATCATCACGGATCTGGACCTCGACGAACAAAACGCCCTGATTCCCGACGCCTACAAGACCTCCGATCCCAACGACGTGGTCATCTTCGGCACGAAATTCTGAGTCCGAGCCCCCCGGCGGGTGTTTTGTTTCCAAATTGCCCCGAATCGTTCACGGGATTTCAATGTGCGTGTGCGAGGGTGGTGCATCACATGCAAGCCTCCATGGAAAAGCCGCTCCCCCGCTGGATCACCCGACTCAAGGCCCGCATCCGCAGGGTCACCCAGAAGTGCCGCCGTCCCCGCACCCTGACAGCGATGCTCGATTCCCTGGATGAACCGCGGCAAATCCTCCTCTTTCACGCCCTCGCCCTCAACCCGCAATTTGACGAAGCCCATCTCCGCTCTGTCCTGGAAGCGGTCTCTCGGAATTCTAGGCACGTCTCAAATAGTCGGTTTTAATAATTTCAATCCATTAACGGCTTGAAGTCGGGCGAGGACATCGGTTGCTCACCCTGAGGGGCTCGACCTTTGTAATCAATCAAAATGCGCTGATTCAATGGGGCTCCATCAGCGTTGATACGTGCGATACGTGCGGACATCTCAGGAGCATGGGGGACGGAGTTGATCAGGTCATCGACCAGATAACGTGGAGCCCATCCAATCATCTGATAATCCTCTGTCAGTAAGGGCACGGCCAGGCGTGTGGCGGGGTTATTTAGCTCCACTAAAATCCGGAGCTTCTCATCCACTTTAAGATGGGAAGCGCGTTCAATGGCCTTTTCACCAAGATGGCGCAGGCCATGGAGGAAAAAGCGGACATGAAAATAGCCTTCGCTATCTGTCGTCACCTTAGGAAAGACTTCCAGATTATCCGTCACGCGTTCCCCGCCCGAAACGGAAAGAATGGTGACCGGGTCTGCATGGCCCCGGTCGAGATCGAGCCAGTGAATATACTCCTCAAAATCAGTTCTTTTAGGAGAAATGACCCGGTTCTTGAAAAGTGGGAAAAGGTCATCCGACTGATATGCTTTTTGGAATTCTGGAAAGGCCAGAAGCGGAGCAAACCCCAGATTCCTCTGGGCATTCAACGCTCCCTGAGTATAGCGAAAACGGTAGTGAGGCTTTACCGTATCGGCATCGAGCCGTCCAACCGGAAACCACGCACGGCTTTGCTCCGAATCGGCAGGGGCTTGCCAGGCAAGAAACAAACTTTTCATACGATTTGTGAAATCAATGTACGGCTTCTGCTTAAAAAAGCGAGGGCAAATCTACGACCCACAGGGGTGATCCGGGTATCCGGTACACGTGTCAAAAATTCACAAAGAGCCTCTCCCGATAACTCACTGACTCGTTTCTGCCAGGGGATAAAGTATTTTGGATATCTTTCGGACAGCATTTCAGCCAAACGAATTGGACTGAGACCGTGTTTCGAAATGGCATCCTTATAAATGCCCCCGCGTCCCTTGAAAATGTAATGGTCGAGTGTCCCTTCTTTCAGATGACGTTCTCGGGTCTCGTCAGTGAGTTCTCTTCCGAGTGTGGATCCATGATCATAAGTGGGGGCAAGTTGTAAAGTGTAAATAGCTTGGGATACTTTCCCTGAATGCCTTTCGATCAAAACACCCCAATTTTGATGATGCCGGTCTGTATTCCCCACCAAGGCATCAAAGACAAGATATCCAACCATCCTGTTGGACGCTTCATATCGTTTGGGCCCCACAGGGAACAGCGCTTCAATAACAGTGACGATATTGTCGAATGTGTGATCCGACTGACCCCACTCCTTTTCCTTGTCGTAACCCGTAATCAAACCGCCCAGCAATTCATTGCCATGCACCAGAACGCTTTGGTCTGAAGGCAAAAAAGACTTGACTGCGCAACCACGTCTGTCCTGCCAAACGGCCAGTTCCGTGTAGTGAGTGGGCAGCCCCAAGAGTCGCCCAATCTCAGAAGCCACTTTTTCAGACCAATCCTCGCCGGTATTCTTTCGTGCTTCTTTGAAGAGCCAGTTTTCTCCATTCCTCTTAAACCAAAACTTTGGCTTGCTGCCAAGCTGTTCCACATCACTGCGCATTTCAGACGTCACTTCAAGGATGGGAAAAGAATCAGACATCACAATGGACGAGTTGGCTGTGGAGTGCAGATTCTAAAATGGATTGTCTCATCACAAAAAATTATACATTCGTTGATTGATCCGTATTGCCATAGGTCCCCATGGGAATGATTTTAAATTAAGGGTTGGTTGATCATTGTAAAATCCCATTTTCCTTCATCATCCCTGTTCTTCTCCCAAAAAATCCGCGTTCATCTGCGAAATCTGCGGTTAAAACTCCCCGCTCTCAAACCCCCAAACCAAGCTTGCGCAGCTCGGCCCGGAGATCGGTTTTGCCGGGAACAACCTGCACGGTGTGAAACCCCGCCGCCGCCGCGGCCCGCAGGTTGGTCTCCAGGTCATCGATAAAAACCGAATGCGCCGCCACCTGGCGCGAACGCTCCAGCACAATCTCGTAAAACCGCGGCTCGGGTTTCCGCGCCATGATCCGGTGCGAATAAAACAGGTGGTTGAGTTCCTTCAGAAAGTCGTACCGGGCCTCGATGTACTCGATGTGCGCCTCGTTGGAATTGGAAACCAGAAAAACCGGCATCTGTGGAAGCAGCTCGCGCACCAGGGCGATGTTCTCCGTGTTCGGATGGAAAATCTCGCAGAAGATCGGACGGAGTTCCCCGGGCTCCCCCTCAAACCGCACCGCCTCCGCCAACGCCCTGAAGAACTCCGGGGCGGTGATCCGTCCACACTCAAAGTCCAGAAACTCGGGCATCCGGAAAAACGCCTTCTCAATGTCCTCCAGACTCATCGGCGACCGGTCGGCCATCCGCTGTTTGGCGAGGGTGAAATCAAAGTTGATGAGCACATTGCCCAGATCGAAAAATGCGGCGTTGATCGGTGGTTTCATGGTGTCGCTCCCCGTCATCCGGGTCCTCAAAAATGGCGCCGCCCCTCCAGAGCCCGGCTGAGGGTCACACTGTCGGCATGTTCAAGCCCCATGCCCGCCGAAATGCCGTACGCGATGCGGGTCACACTCACCCCGGCCTCCTTGAGCAATTTTCCGGTGTACAGGGCGGTCGTCTCCCCCTCAATATCGGTGCCCAGGGCCAGAATCACCTCCTCGGGTTTCTGCTCCCTGACCCGGCGGATCAAGGCCCCGATCCGCAAATCCTCGGCCTCGACCCCGTCCAACGGCGCAATCTTGCCCATCAACGCATGGTACACGCCGCGAAAACTGCCGGATTTCTCCAGGGAAATGATGTCCCGCGGTTCCTCCACCACACAGATGAGGCCCTGGTCCCGCCGGGAATCCGTGCAAATGGGGCAGGGGTCGGTCTCGCACAGGTTCCCACACCTCGAACAATGCCGGATTTTGGATCGCACGCCCATGAGCGCCTCCGCCAGATCCCCGGTCACCCGCTCCTCCTCCCGCAGCAAGGCCAGCACTATCCGCTCCGCACTGCGCCGGCCAATCCCCGGCAGTCGTGCAACCTCGCCGATGGCCTTCTGGACGGACGGGGGATACTCGTACATGGCCCTAGAGTCCCAGATTCAACCCCGGAATGTTGAGGCCCTTGGTGACCTTTCCCATTTCCCTGGCCATGACCTGACGCCCGGTTTCCTGGGCCTGACGGATGGCTGTCAGAATCAAATCCTCCACGAGCGTCGCGTCTCCACCGGTCAGTGTCTCGGGTTTGATTTTCAGGGCCTGCACATTCCCGTCGGCCGTGCAGGTGACCGTGACGGCCCCGCCCCCGGCGCTTCCCTCGACGGTGGTGGATTTGAGCTGTTCCTGCACCTTCTGCATCTGCTCCTGCATTTCGCGGGCCTTGTGCATCATTTTCATCATGTCCATCGTCTTCATGCCTCCGTGCGTTTGATTTCCAAAATGCGTCCGCGGAAAAGCTCCAGGGCCTTCCGGATGAGCGGATCACTTTTCAGCTCCTCCTCCGTGCGCGGTCCCGTGGTCCGGGGGGGGGCCTCCGTGATAAAATCGGGTTTGGTCGGCACCGGCGGTTTTGCAGCGGGAGCCGCCGCCTCCCTGGGCCGGACCGGGACAGTCGGGGCCGCCGCAGGGGCGGGGGAGTCTTCGGGAGGCCGCAGCACAAATTTCACCGTGATGGGCCGCGCAAAATAGGTGGAGAGGGTGTTGCGGATGAATTCCGAATTGCTCGCGCTCTTGAGCTGGTCGATGTGAAAGCTCTGCGCACTGGCAAAGGAGACGGTCAGACAATCGTTTTCAAGGGAAACGGGCCTCGCCTCCTGGACAATGGTTTTGAGCAGGGGTCTCGATCCGGCAAAGGCCTCGCCTACCCTGGCCCAGGCCTCGGCAAAATCCCCGCCGCCCGACCCGGTCCCCTCCGGCGCATTTTGCGGGGAGGGTTCGGAGGATGCGGGCGTGGGGGAAGAGGGGGCACTGGAAACGGGGGTCGCCGCCGCCGCAGGTGCGGCGGCCCGGACGGGGGCACTCGCGGCAGGCGCCGGGGGCGCGGACGGGGCGGTGAAGGTGCCATCCTTGAGTTCGTTGAGCTGCTTGAGCACCGTCTCGAGCGGGACAAATTCCCGGGCTTTGACGGCCTTGATGAGGGTGATCTCAAAAAAGATCTTTTTGGAAAGGGCGGTTTTGATCCGGTACTCGGAGGCCACAAAGATGTCCACCACCCGGAGGATCGTGTCGGAATCCGCCAGGCCCGCCTGCGTTTTGAGCGTGGAGAGGGTCGCATCCGGCAAACCCTCGGGATCCTGCCCGGTGACCTTGATCAGAAGCAGATGCCGGAAATGCTCCAGCAGGTCCCCCAAAACACGGATCAGATCCTTGCCCGAGGCGCAGATGGCCTCCAGGGCGTCCAGCGCGGCGGCGGCCTCCCCACGCAGGATCGCCGCGCTCAAATCCGCAATCTGCCGCTGGGAGGCGAGACCAAAGACGCGCAACACGTCCTCCTCGGCAATGGTGTTTCCGCAAAATGAGATGAGCTGGTCGAGCGCACTTTCCGCATCCCGCATCCCTCCCTCGGCCCCGCGGGCGATGGCCTCCAGTGCCTCGGGGGTGATGGTGACCTTTTCGAGGGTGCAGATGTGGGCGAGGTGGGCGACGATCAGCCGCGCCGGGATGGGTTTGAGATCAAAACGCTGGCAGCGCGAAAGGATCGTCGGCAGCACCTTCTGCGGTTCGGTGGTGGCAAACACAAACTTCACATGCTCGGGCGGCTCCTCCAGGGTCTTGAGCAGCGCGTTGAAGGCCGCCGTGGTCAGCATGTGGACCTCGTCAATGATGTACACCTTGAATTTCCCGTGGGCGGGCGCGTACCGCACGTTGTCCCGCAGGTCGCGCACCTGCTCGACCCCGTTGTTGCTGGCTCCGTCGATCTCAATGACATCCAGACAGCGGCCTTCGGTGATCTCCCGGACCACCTCGTCATCCGGATCGTAATCAACCCGGGGCCCGCCCTTGCAATTGAGGCTCTTGGCCAATATGCGGGCCGTGGAGGTCTTGCCCGTGCCGCGGGGTCCGACAAAAAGGTAGGCGTGCGCCAGACGGTTCTGGGAAATGGCGTTTTTGAGGGTCTGCACAATGTGGTCCTGGCCAATGACCTCGTCAAAGGTCTGTGGACGGTATTTTCGGGCGAGGACTTGGTAGGAGGCCATGGGTGCGTGTTCCAAAAGGGCGGTGTGTGGGCGGCGCGGGGAAAAATTCAAGGACGGCGACAATGCAGGACAGGACTACCGTTGCTGCATTCCTGCCCTGGCGGGGTTTGCGAGCCTGCACTCCGCCGTCCGTGGGAAAGTAAGCCGAAAACTCGGGCCCCGCGCAAAGGAAATTTTTCAGGGTGTGGGTGGCACCCGATCTCCGAGCGGGTCCCGGCAGCGGAATGGGGAGCGCACGCGCCCCCGCGTGCATCAGGAGGCGCCCTCGCCTCCGTTCCGGATTCAATCGGCAATTCAAATCGGCCACGGATTACACGGATGGATATTCAAAAAAAATTTCCCGCCGGGAACCGCAAACCGGCAACCGGGAACCCACTCCGCCCAACGCTCAATGGACAGGAGGATTAACCGGACTGACCCCCAACCTCCGGCACGCCTGCAAGTACCGGGGCGCATACCGCAGCCGCGGCGGCAGGGCCCGCAACAGGGGAGGCAGGCATCGGTCATACACCCGCGCCAAAGTCCGGCTGAGCGCGGTGGAGGGCAGACCCAGCCGGACGTTGAGGGGGGCGGGGATCAGCTCGGGCACCAGATTGGCAAAGGGCCACGCCAGCAGACGCACGCCGGGCTGGCCTTTCGGACAGGCCACGGCGGCGGACATCTCCGCACACAGGGCATGGCTGCCGAGCATATCCCCGCCCACCATGGCCTCGTAATATTCCTCGAACCCGGTCCATGTCTCCGGCCCATGATTTTCGGGCACGCCAAAAAACCGGCCAAACTCGCGGTTCTCCAAAAGAAACCGCTGTTTTTCCTCCCCCGTGAGCGGGCAGACAAAACGCTCATACATCCGCACGGCGGTCATCACGAGGGTCGCCAGCACCCAGTACTGGATGTCGGGCTCAAAGGCACTGTAGCGGGCGGGGCCCGCGATGCCGTGCGCCGCGGCCTCCCCCACGACTTTCCGGTGAACGGCCTCCACGTGCCGCGCCACGGCGTCGGATTCCTCGCGTGTCCCAAAGGCCACCGTGTACACCGCGTCCAATGTGCGCCGGAGCCGGTCAAAGGCATGGGATTGGAACCGGCTGTGTTCGGCCACCGCCAACGCGAGGCGCGGATGGGCCACCTGCAGGATCGCGGCGGCGGGTCCGCCCACAAGGACGACCTGCTCCCGGTTGATTTTCCACATCATCGACCCCGGCCCGAAATTTCCTTCCGCATTTTGCATCGCGATCCATCAGACAACCAAAAACCGACGACGTCTTCACCAAAAATGTCATTTTCCCGATGCGGCGCCCAAAAAATCCGTGTCATCCCGAACCCTCATAAAATCTGCGGTTTTCTGCGTCACCCCGATCAATCCGGGACAAGTCTGCGGGGGAATCCCCGGACACGATAGGCTTGCCCGCGGTGCGCCGCGTGTTCTATGATCCCCCCGTCTTTTCCGACGCTATAGCTCAACTGGATAGAGCAGTGGTTTCCTAAACCGCGCATCCCCGTTCAAGTCGGGGTAGCGTCACCAATTTTCCCTGCGCATTCAATCCGTTAATTCCGAATGGCACCGCATCCCACGGCCGGTAGTTCGGGAGGTGCAACCCGGGAGATCGTCGCATGCGGTCTGCCGGAAAAATGGTGGCGGCAACGTGGCCAAAACTTTTGAAACTCAACTCGCGTTAAAATTTTCTGTGAACACGATCAAAAGCCTGATAACGAAACCATCTTCACTCTCATCAAACTTATTTTTCTTTCGTGCCTGACAATGCTTTCAAATTTGGCGAAGTTAAAACCTGCATCTGGCGAATGGCGATTTGATTGAGTCGCTTTAGCCGTTCGCCCTGCGGCAATGCCATGTGAATGAACTCCGCGTTCATTCCCTCCATGTTTGCGAGGACGAGTAATTGTTCGACGCTCGCATAATCGCGGACGTTGCCTTCCAACTTGGAGTTCGCGTCTCGCCATTGCTTTGCCGTGTGGCCGAAGAGCGCAACGTTCAGCAAATCCGCTTCGGACGCGTAAGTGATGGCCGCCTGCGCGGGCGTAACTTCCGGTGGAATCAGATGCGTCTTCACTGCGTCGGTATGGATGCGGTAATTCAACTTCGACAACGTGCGGTTGAGATTCCAAGCGAGCGAAAGCCGTCGGTTCTCGTCGGCTTTAAGCCGCTGGAATTCACGAATCAGGTAGATTTTGAATTCCGCGCTGATCCACATGCCGAACTCGAACGCGATGTCTTTGTGCGCGTAAGTGCCGCCGTAGCGGCCGGCGCTGGCTTTGAGGCCGATGGCTTTCGTCTTCTCGACCCAGTCCTTCACGCTGATTTTGTAGCTGTTCAGACCCGCCCGACTTTTAATTATGGCGAATTCGCCATAATTAAAAGTCGGGTTGTAAACCGACTCCCACACACCGAGGAATTCGACCGTGTTCCGGTTGCGCAACCAGTCCGAGATGAAAAAATCGCCGTCCTTGGCCTTGAGCATGTCCGTCAGGGAAATGTAATCCTCGTCCTTGTAGGTGAGGACGGCAATGGCCGTGCCCTGAACTTCTATCGTGGATTTCTTGGGCTTGCTCATGGCATTTACGTGATGAATGGAAATGGGAAATAAGTTATTCGCTGACACCGTAGTGTTGGTAAATGAAAGCGTGAATCTCGCGCTTTTGTTTTTCATCCATTCGGCCATAGAAACCGGAAACCGCCATTTCCCCAAGCTTTGCCCCGCCAAATCCGCCGGCAAGGCTACCAATCACCCCTCCCGCAGGAACTGTGATTGGCGCAAATGGTCCTCCGAACGCGCCGAGAGCTGCTCCAGCCGTTGCTCCGCCCCATACACCGAGGCCGCCGCCTACGATTGCGCCTTGGGCGGTGACAAATTCCCTTTCAGACAATTGGCCTGAGGCAAAACCTTGAATGACGTATCCCTCGGTTGCAACCAGCGAGACGATGCCCGCCCGCCCGAGCCATTTCCCGGCAGTTTGAAATCCGGTTGAAGCAGGTTTGGTGGCCAGGCCCCTTTTAATCAAACTTTCTCGGCCAGTTTTTGCATAAAGATGAGAATCGGTAGGACGCGCGAAAACTTTCGACGGTTCGAGCCTGATGTCAGACCTCCCAGTGGGCCGATAAACATTTCCTTCGCGCACAAGTCGACCGGCCTTAACGTTGCGTTCGAGCGTGTCTTTGGTCAAGATGCCGCGCTTGTTGAAGTCGAGTCTCCTGTCCAAGTCATTAATCATCGAAGTCAACGCGTTGTCGTGTTGTGCATAGATTTTCATCTGTAAATTACACGGCTGAAATTTCGGCTCCGTCAAATCCCACGTCGTGGCCGTTGCGCTCTTGTTCAAGACCATTCCGCGCTCCCGCGCCTCTGCAATCTCCGCAACTTTCCCATGAAACGGTTTCCGAAGTTGGTCTGGAAGTTTATTGACCTTTTCCGCAAGGGAGACTTTTCCGTTCCCTTCGACCAGCAACGCATGAGCATAGTCTGTGGCTGCCCGAAGTTCCGATTGCGAAATAAATATTCCGCGCAACTCCAGGCGGACTTGCAGGTTTCGTAGGACTGTTTCGGAAACTGGCTGGCGCAGGGATTGGGCATTCACGCCGGGGTTTGCGCGGCGGATTGCCCTCTCCACATCGGCCAGAAACGGACCTTGCGAACTCGCGACCCGACCGCCGGTCATTCCTACACGCTGGAGCATCAACGCCTGCTCACGCGCAGTCAGGAGGCCAACGGGAGTCGCGGCCTGTGAATTCTCAACGGTAGCGACCATCGTGAGTACAGCCAAAATGAATGACAAAAAGTTCGGGCGCATAAATTCTAGGGCTTGCGCTTCTCCACAACGGCTTCCTTCTTTGCGACCTCAGTCTGCAGGTATTTTTGGTCTTTGCCGTCGAGTTGTTTCCATCCTCGTTCAAACGCTTCGTTGTAGAGACGGGCCACCGCTGGGTCGAGCAAGCCGACGGAAATGGGGACAAGATAGTTCACCATGTTGTTCTTGATGCGCGTGTAATCAGCCGAATTGATAAACATGCCCTTGTCGGCTTTCTCAGCAATGAGCATGTCGTCGTTGAACTTTCGGATTTGACCCAGTGCCCAGCCTTGATAATTGCGCAATTTCTTTTCCTGTTCGGCTATTTGATCTTTCGCCTCTGCTTGGATGACTTTGTCAATCTGCGCCGAAAGCTCTGCCAGTTTTCGATCCAAAGATTCAGGCGCGTCTTGGTTTTCAGCGAGCATCTGACGCTGTGAAACAACGCTATCCAAAAGTTGGCCAAGTGAGATTTGGCGAACCACCAAGCTTGGCTCGCTGCGAACGCGCGATAGACTTTTATCTACGGAGGCAGTAAATTTGACTGTGTCATCCAAAAGCGCGCGGGCTTTGACATCGTGCTGTAATCTCCCAACACGCTCTTTGAATTCAGGAGATGCGGCCCACTCCGACAATCTCTCTTGAACTTCAAAAAACTCGGTGGCTGTGCCGCCGTCTTTGATTAACCGTTCTGCGTCAGCAATCGCGTTGTCGCGCCGGAATGAATCGGATTGCGCTTTAGCCTTTCCCTGAATTGTGGACAGTTGACTTGCGACGAGTTCAGAAGCGCCCGTGGGCTTGGCTTCGAGTGCTGTATCCACACTGTCCAAAAAATCAGCCAGTACTTCGTTTGTCACGGTTTGGCTTCTGACAATGAGAACGATTCCCGATATTCCCCAACGCAAAGCGTTCAAGCGCGGCAGCAAATCTTCCTCGGCCCACGGCGGAATCTGGCGCACCAAGTCGCGCAACTCAGTTAGCATCGCATCGGTCTCGACTGCATCTTTCGGCCATGACTTTTTATCTGTGACGCGCGTCTCCAAAGCCCCAAGCTTCTTGATCAACGAATCTGGCAACTCGACCGAAATCACTTTGCCAAGCGCACGGTGAATAACCGCAGTTTGCTGCTGGACAGCGTTCTTAATCTCGGCGACGTTTTCTTTAACCTGCCGCTGTTGCAAGGCGTCAAGTTGGCTTTGCTGCTTGAGCTGAATAACCAGAACAGCAATCAGAAGAATTGCGCAGAGTCCGCACAGCCAGTTGGTCAGGTTTGTTTTCATGGTTTTTCATTCCATTCTCGTAGAGTCGGTAGGAGATTTACGGGGTAACCCCCGACAAAATGTTTAGGCCGGTTTTACACCTTCGTATACACCTCCGCACCCTTTTCCACAAACTCCTGGGACTTCTGTTCCATCCCCTTTTTGAGGGCTTCCTCCTCGCTCAGGCCCTGCTCGGCGGCGTACTTGCGCACGTCATCGGTGATCTTCATCGAGCAGAAGTGCGGACCGCACATGGAGCAGAAATGGGCGGTCTTGGCCCCCTCCTGCGGCAGGGTCTGGTCGTGGAACTCCCGCGCGGTCTCGGGGTCCAGCCCGAGATTGAACTGATCCTCCCACCGGAACTCAAACCGGGCCTTCGAGAGGGCATTGTCCCGGTACTGCGCCCCAGGATGGCCCTTGGCGAGGTCGGCGGCGTGGGCGGCGATCTTGTAGGTGATCACCCCGTCCTTGACATCCTTTTTGTTGGGCAACCCCAGATGCTCCTTGGGGGTCACATAACAGAGCATCGCACAGCCGTACCAGCCGATCATGGCCGCGCCAATGCCGCTGGTGATGTGGTCATAGCCGGGGGCGATGTCGGTGGTCAGGGGTCCGAGCGTGTAAAAGGGCGCCTCGTGGCACCACGCGAGCTGCTTTTCCATGTTCTCCTGGATCATGTGCATCGGCACATGGCCGGGGCCCTCGTTCATCACCTGCACGCCGCGTTCCCACGCACGGGTGGTGAGGTCGCCCTGGACCTCCAGCTCGCCAAACTGCGCGGCATCATTGGCGTCGGCAATCGAGCCGGGGCGCAGGCCGTCGCCGATCGAAAAGCTCACGTCGTAGGCGGCCATGATTTCGCAGATCTCATCCCAGTGGGTGTAGAGGAAATTTTCCTTGTGATGCGCCAGGCACCACTTGGCCATGATCGAGCCGCCGCGGCTGACAATCCCGGTCATGCGTTTGGCCGTCCAGGGGATGAACCGCAGGAGCACCCCGGCATGGATGGTGAAATAATCCACGCCCTGCTCGGCCTGCTCGATGAGGGTGTCGCGGTAGATTTCCCAGGTGAGGTCCTCGGCCCTGCCGCCGACTTTTTCAAGCGCCTGGTAAATGGGCACGGTGCCGATGGGCACGGGGGAATTGCGCAGGATCCATTCGCGCGTGGCATGGATGTTTTTGCCGGTGGAAAGGTCCATGACCGTATCCGCGCCCCATTTGGTGGCCCAGCGCATCTTTTCGACCTCCTCCTCGATGGAGGACGCCACGGCGGAGTTGCCGATATTGGCATTGATCTTGACCAGAAAATTGCGCCCGATGATCATCGGCTCAAGCTCCGGATGGTTGATATTTGCGGGAATGATCGCCCGTCCACGCGCGACCTCGCTGCGGACAAATTCCGGCGTGATTTCCCGGGGAATGGCCGCCCCAAAGGACTGGCCCCGGTGCTGGTTGTGCAGTGCCGTACGGTCGGTCTCGGCGGCCTCAATCTCGCGCACTTTCGCCAGTCCGTGGTTCTCGCGGATGGCAATGTACTCCATTTCCGGGGTGATGATGCCCTGACGCGCATACCACAGTTGGGAAACCGGATGTCCGGCGGAGGCCTTCAATGGGCGACGCTTCAGACCGGGAAACTCCTTGAGCTGGTTGCGCTCGGAGGTGCTGGCGTACTCGGCATGGACGCGGGAAAGATAACCGTCATCCTCGGGTTTGGTGGAGCGTCCGTCGTACTCGGCCACATCACCACGGCCCCTGACCCATTCCATGCGCACCGGCGGCAGACCCTGGGCGACGTCGCACACGGCCGCCGGGTCGCCCCACGGACCCGAGCAGTCGTACACGCGCACCGGCGGGTTTGGATGCACGGTTCCGTCGTATTTTTTGGTCTCACCCTGGGAAATTTCCCGGAAAGGCACCCGGATCGTGATCGTGGCCGGACCGTTGGAAACCTCCTTCTCGACGTAAACACGTTCGGAGGCGGGAAGCTGGTCGCTGGAGTGGGGTTGGGTGGAGCCTTGGGGTGCGATCATAGGAATGGGGTCTGTGGGGGGTGTACTAAGGTGACTGCGGCGGATCACGGGCGGCGGGAATCACGAGACAGTCTGCGGCCTTCCGTCAACCATCTGAAGCTCCCTCCGGCGGCATGACCCGCATCAGGTTTCGACAGGCGCTGGTGGCCTGTCAAAGGGTTCCCCGGGTTCATGACCCGGGATCTCAGCCCCGCAATCCGGGGCTCCCCTGTGAATGTCTGACCGTAAGCATACACGAATAAAAGTCAATCCACGACCTCCGGCCTTCTGGGAACATATGCCGGAGTATCCCCCCGCAGCTCTCCCTGAGGGGAGGACCAGCGCCCCCTACATCGCACTCTTGAAAAATCCGCGCTGTTTCTCACTGATGGACATGCCGAGTTTTTCCATGACCGCCATCAGATCCTCCCAGGCCTTGCGCTTTTCCCCGATCCCAGAGGGCCCTGCCTTGCGCAGAAGATAACTCGGGTGATACGTCGGCATCAGCGGAATGCCGCGGAATTCCTGCCATTGCCCGCGCAACTTGCCAATCGGGGTCTCCGCGCCCAACAGCCCTTTGACGGCGGAGGATCCCAGTGCCACCATCGCCCGAGGCTTGATCAGGTCAATTTGCGCAAAAAGATACGGCTTGCAGTTGGCGATCTCCTCGGCGGTGGGGGGGCGGTTTCCCGCGTCACCAGGGGGCATGTCCGGCCGGCACTTGAGGATGTTGGCAATGTACACGTCCCCACGGTCCAAGCCCATGGCTTGGATCATTTTGGTCAGCAACTGTCCCGCCCGTCCGACAAAGGGTTCCCCCTGCTCGTCCTCATCGGCGCCGGGAGCCTCGCCCACAAACATCAGCGCGGCCTCCACGGGGCCGACCCCGAAGACCACCTGTTTGCGGGTCCGGGCCAGGTGCGGACAGATCCGGCATTCCCTCGCCCGGGCCTGCAGCCGCTCCAGTTCCGCCGCCTTGTCGGCTGCCGCGGGCAGGCCCTTTGCGACAACCGGGATTTTCTCCACGATCCTGGGTCTGTCTTCACGGGCCTGAGGACTTTTCTGCGGATGCTCCCATCCCTCCGCCCCCACCGAACGCGCCGGAACGGAGGCGGCCTCCCGACCCCGCGCCGGGGGTGTCCGGGACGGCGCGGATTTCAGGGCCCGAAGTGTCCCGGCGGAAACCTGAAGCTCGCGCACCCCGTCGTCTTTCAACGCCCGGAGATGGTCGGTGACAAGGGCCAGTCCGTGTTGGAAGGAATCGTGGTTCATGATATTTTCTCGAGGATTTCCCGGAAGTCTGCGGGCAGGGGGGCGGTCAACTCCAGCCTTTTTTCGGTGCGCGGATGCGGGAGGACAATCCGGTGGGCATGGAGCATCTGACGTGCGGGCACGGCCCCCATATCCCCCTCCTTCGCCCGTCCGTACACGGCGTCCCCCAGAATGGGCAGGCCCTTGTGGGCCAGATGCACGCGGATCTGGTGGGTGCGCCCGGTCATGATCCGGCACTCGAGATGGGCATGATGCCGGAAACGCGCCAACACCCGCACGAGGGTGAGCGCGTTTTTTCCGTTCGTCGGGTTGATGGCCATTTTTTTGCGGTGAACCGGATGGCGTCCGATGGGAAGATCGATCCGGAAACTCTGCGGGGTGGGCCGCCCCAGCACGAGGGCCTGATAGTATTTTTCCACATCCTCACGGTCGTGAAAGAGCCGCGTGAGGCGCTGGTGGGTGAAATCGTTTTTGGCCACCAGGATGCATCCGCTCGTATCCTTGTCCAGACGGTGGACAATCCCGGGCCGCTCGACCCCGCCAATACCCGAAAGCGATCCGCCACAATGGGCCAGAAGGGCATGGACGAGCGTGTTGTCCCAGTTTCCCGCGCCGGGATGGACGACCATGCCGGGGGCTTTGTTGACCACCAGCAGATCGGCGTCCTCGTACAGGATCTCCAAGGGCAGCTCCCGGGGTGTGAGGTCCAGAACCCTGGGATCGGGCACGGTCAGGGTCACCGCATCGTCGCGACGAACCAGTTGTCCGGGAGTGCAGGGTTTTCCATTGAGGGTCGCATGTCCCTCGCGGATGCAACGCTGGATGCGGGCGCGGGAATATTCCCCGGCACAGAAGGTCGCCAGAAAGACATCCAGCCGCTGACCGCCCTGGGAAACCGTGCCGCTGATTTTTTTCACGCACTCAAATTACATCGTTGTCGCCCCCCCCGGCAACTGGTAGTTTTCATCCAGATGCCACAAGAGGTCCACCAGCTGACTTGCTCCCAATGCGCCACCTCCATGGACGTTTCCGGGATCGCGGCCTTTTCGCAGGTGCAATGCCCCCACTGCGGCCACCTGAATATCGTCCCGCGTCTGGTGGCCCATTTCCAGCTCATGAATCTTCTGGGAGAGGGCGGCATGGGCTCGGTTTACAGCGGGTACGATCTCTCCCTCCAGCGGGTCATCGCCGTCAAGCTGCTCAAAAAGGAACTCTCCCGCAACGAGGAATTCATCACCAATTTCATCCGCGAGGCCCAGGCCACCGCCCTGGTCGTCCACCCGAATGTCGTGCAGGTGTACACCTTTGGCGAGGATGACGGCCAATACTATCTGGTCATGGAGCTGATGGACAACGGGAGCCTCGACGACCTGATCATGCGCCAGGGCCGCATCACGGAGGTGGAGGGTCTGCTCATCGGCGCGCAAATTGCGGCGGGTCTGGGGGCGGCCCATCATCAGGGTCTCATCCATCGCGATCTCAAGCCGGGCAACATCCTCTTCAACACCCAGGGCCAGGCCAAGCTCGTGGATTTCGGACTGGCGATCTTTTCCTCGCAGGAAAGTGTCCCGGGCGAAATCTGGGGGACCCCCTACTACATCGCCCCGGAAAAACTCAGCGGCGGGCAGGAGGATTTCCGCAGCGATATCTACAGCCTGGGCGCCACCATTTTCCACGCCCTGGCCGGACGCCCCCCCTTTGAGGGGGCCAATGCCACGGAAATCGTCACCAAACACATGCGCTCCCAGGCTGTCTCCATCCAGGCATTCGCCCCCCATGTCTCGGGGGAGACGGCCTTTGTCATCAACAAAATGCTCGCCAAAAATCCCTACGACCGTTACGGCAGCTACGATGAACTGGTCCAGCACCTCCAGTATGCCCACAACCAGGTCGAGCAGCGGCTCAAACAACCCCTCTCCCCCAAAGCCTCCCAGCATGTGGTCATCCCCACGGAGCAATCCTCGGCCTGGATGATGTGGTCGGGGGCGGTCTTCGGCCTGGGTCTGCTGATTGTCCTCTCCCTTGTGGCCTTCAACTACAAAAAGATTTTTGCAACGGGGCAGGACAAGGTCCAGCAAGCCCAGCAGCAGGCCCAGCAGCAGGCGGCACAGCTCCTCTCGGGGATCGACCCGGCCCTGCTCGAGTCCTGGCAAAAGGCCAACGACTTTTTTGTCACCAGCCAGTTCCCGGAGGCACGCGAGGAATTCAAGACCCTCCAGGCCGGGCTGGCGGGCAAGGACAACATCCCCTTCAAGCCCTGGGTCCCGCTCCAGGCTCTGGCCACGGTCTTTGTTGACCGCGAGGAGGCCAAAACCTCGGCCGCCTTCATCGAGCTGGGCATCAGCGGGCAGACCCCCATTCCCTCCAAAATCTCCCCCGCCAACCTCACCAGGGACATGGCCCGGATCCTGATGATCCCGGATCGGAAACTCCAGGAGGAACAGTCCTTCTGGGCGGCCCAGCCGGGGGATATCCGCAAAATGGGGTTCTTCTATACGGCCCTGCGGGAGATCGGACGCAATGATTACGAACGCGCCACGGGCTGGTTCAAGTTGGCCTCTTCCATCACGGCCAGTGAGGCCTGGATGAACCGGATGGACGACCTTTCCAACCAGTATCTCCGCGACATGGCATCCTACGAAAAAGCCATGGCCCTCATCCAGGGGGCGGGAGATGCCACCAAGGCGGCCGAGGCAATGGCCTTCCTCCAGACGGCCCTCAGGGAAATCCATGATCCCTACTTCAAGGACGTCCTCAAACTGCGGGAGGAGGAGTTGAAATCCCGCCTTCCAAAATGACCATGAAATGCCTGTGGAACCAGCTCCTGCTCTGGTCCTCCTCGCTGCTTCTGGGGGGCACGGTCTATTTCTCGTTTCTGATGGCCCCGGTCCTCTTCCGGGCGTTCGGACGCGAGGAGGCGGGAAAAATCACCACGGTCCTCTTTGACAACTACTATCTCCTCGCCCTGGCATGCGGATCGGTCCTGCTCGGCTGTGGTCTGACGGCACTGCGCCCGCTCACATTGCCCCGCGCCGCGGTCCTGACCGGCCTGGCTCTCCTGATTTTGCTGTGCACGGCCGTCGCCCAGTTCGGTTTGCGCCCGGCCATGCAGGAGGTCCGACACACGGACCCACCCCGCTTCCGCGCCCTGCACGGGATGAGCATGGTCCTCAATCTGCTGGTCATGCTTTCCGCCGGCACCACGGTGGCCATGGCCCCGGGTTGGATCAGGAATCCGAAGGCCGCACAACATCCCTGATGGTCGGACGCCTTCTTTGCTGCCCGGCCAGTGGCGGGGCGTCGGTCTCACCGCAAAAAGGCGTCCCTGAAACCCTTGCACACCCTGTTTCGATCGTGGGAAAGGAACGTTTCCCCCCCCCTCTGCGATCACTCCGCCTGTTTGACTGCGGGCGGCTCGGCCAGAGGATGCATCTGGCGGGGAATCAGTTTTTCCGGGGCCACTTCCAACTCGGTTTCGCGTCCGAGAAAATCAAAAAGCACCTTCACACGGTCCCGCGCCGGAAGCAGGGCGGTGACCACCGCACGCAGATTGCTCATCGGTCCGTAACTGATGGCCACTTCGTCCCCCACCCGCAGCTCGGGATTGATGACTTTCACCTCGTCGGGCCCGAGGCTTTCCCGCAATTGCTCGATCTCGTAGGGGGAAAGGGTCGAGGGTTTGCCGCCGAACCCGACGACGTTGGTGACCCCATTGGAGGAACGCACCCGCAGGAGGTCCTGCACGGGGTCAAACTGCGCAAAAATGTACGAGGGAAAGAGCGCCTCGGTCACCCACAGGGTGCCATTGCGCTGGATGCGGCGGAACTGGATGCGCGGGGCGAAGACCGGGACGTGATGAAAGGTGCGGAGATAGGCGGCGGCGATGTGCTCCTGCTTGGGCTTTGTATGCAGCACAAACCAGGGCAGTTCACTGTCGTAATTGAATGAGACCATGGTGTTTATCCTCCGATGAGTTTGACGACAAAGGGCAGGAACTTCCGGCCTTTGTTCTGCCAGTTCTTGAGTTTGACCACACGGGACTGGGCATGCCGCCTGCCGGGACCAGGCATGCGCGCGGCCATCTGCTCCATACGCGTGACCCGGGCGGCGCCGGTATCCAGATGCGGCTGGAGATGCTCCTTGATAAATCCCGTGGCCAGCTTTTTGAGTTCCACCTCGGCCTCATAATGGTCCCGCCGGTCCCCGGGCACATAGACGGTGCGGATGGCTGAAAATGTCTTCAGCTGACGCAGCCCCTGGCTGGTGGCCCCCTTGCTCAAATTCAGACGCGTCATGATGTCGTCAAAGGCGAGGGACTCCTCGGTGATGAACAGCAGACCGTAGATTTCCCCGATGGAACGGGGCTGGCCCAGCAAATCCGCCAGGCGCACAAAGAACTCAATGACTTCATGCTCAAGCTCATTGAGACCCGGCTCCGGGGCCGTTGGTTTTCCCGTCGTGCGTGAAAGGGCTGCCACGACCAAAACCCTAGCAGGTTTCCCATTTAGTTCAATATAAAATGAACAAAATGATTGGACGGCGGCGGCTCCTCCAGACAGGAAC
The DNA here is from genome assembly GCA_033764445.1 of Verrucomicrobiia bacterium. Lineage (GTDB taxonomy): Bacteria > Verrucomicrobiota > Verrucomicrobiia > JAWXBN01 > JAWXBN01 > JANRIZ01. The sequence continues at coordinate 32,709 of JANRIZ010000146.1, forward strand.
CATCGACGCCCCTGCTTTCCTGGGTTGCTGGCAAAGGTTCCCCCTACAGTTCGTATTCCTTCCCGCTTTCGGGGATCAGCCAGCGCAGCCGGTGTTCGTCGAGTTTCCCGGCAAACCAGTGCAGCGCCCCTTCGTCCCCATGAACCAGAACGGTCATGCGCGGTTTCACCCGGAGCACATAGTTCAGGAGATCCTCCCGCTGTGCATGGGCGGTGAAATCAAAACTGTCCACCTCGCAACGGATCCGCTGGGGGCGGAGCCCGGGACTGAGCGCCACCTCGGTGCCCGCGGCGGCGGCGGCCTTCAGCAACCCGGCCGGCGACTCCGGATCAACGTAGCCGACAAAAAAGATTCCCGCATGGGGGCTGTCCAGAAACCGGCGGGCCAGGACAAAGGAATGGGTCGGCTCGGTCATCATCCCGGCGGAAACGGCAAAAATCCGTCCGCCGCCCAGTTTCATCGCCTTGGAGTCACTCATTTCGAGCACGTTGAGGTCGAGTGCCTCCATGAGGTTGAGCCGCGGCCACTGGCGCGGTGTGTCCATCGCCAGCCGGTCATACAGCCGGGTCACCTGTTTGCCCATGCCGCCGATGAAGACTGTCGAGTGCGGGATCGTGTGGTTTTGCATCATCTGCCAGAGGATGGCCAGAACCTCCTGCTGTTTGCCCAGTGCAAAACACGGCAACAGCACGCTTCCCCCGGCCGCCAGAATCCGGGCGATGGACGCGGCCAGCCGCTCCACCTCGCGTTGCCGGGAATAGGGCTCGGGGCTCTCATGCAGACCCCGGGTGGTTTCAATCATGAGCACATCGGCGGGTTCCTCGGGAAAATCGGCCGCAGGCATGAGTGTCTGCGCCGTGAAATTCACGTCGCCGGTATAAAAAAGGGTCTCACGCGGACTGCTCAACCGGATGCCGGCGGATCCAAGCACATGCCCGGCATCATAAAATTCGGCCGTAATCTCGGTCTCCGCCTCCCGGGTGGTGGGGCAAAAGGGACGGCGATACCGGATCGTCCGCCAGAATTCCTTGAGCTGATCAACCTGTTTGTGTGTGAAAAGGGGATAATCCGCTATGCCCCGCTCGTCCCGCTCCTTCATCATGACGTTGCACGAATTGTGCAGCATCAGGTCCGCCAGCTCCGCCGAGGCGGAGGTCATGTACACCTCGGCCTCCGCGTGGGCCCGCATGAGCACCGGCAGACTGCCCAGATGGTCCAGATGACAGTGGCTCAGAAAAATTCCATCAATGCTCTCATTTTTGATCAGATCGAGCCTCGGCATGGCGTCCCGACCGGCCCCACGCGGATGCAGTCCGCAGTCCAGAACAAACCGCGCGTCGTCCAGGGTCACGCAATACGAATTGGCCCCGATTTCGGTGGCACGGGTCAGATTGGTCAGTCGCATCGGATCACTTCTGCTTCCTCTGGATCAGCTCAATTTCGTAACCCTCCGGCGCATCGATGAAGGCAAAGGTCGTGCCGCTGGTCTGGGAGGTGGTGGGTCCGTCGGAGAGTTTCAACCCCTTGGACTCCAGGTGACGGACAAAGGCCGCCATGTCCTCGACCTCGAAGGCCAGATGGGTCAGATCCGCCTGGACCTGGACGGGGCCGCTGGCGGGGTAGTGGCAGATTTCAATGAGTTCCTCGCTCTGGGGTGCCTTCAAAAAGGCCAGTTCGGACCCGCGCGGCGATTTGTGGCGGCTGACCTCCTCCAGGCCGAGAACCTCCCGGTAGAAGGTTACGGTCTTTTCGATGTCGTTGACCCGGTAACGGGTGTGGAGTAGCTTGGTGACGGCCATGGTTGAATGCTTTCTTGAGATGTTGCGTCGAACCATAATGCCAAGCTCCATGAATTTCCACCGTTTTTTCCCGGCTCTGCTTCTGCTGCCTCTGATGATCGGCGGGTCTCCCCTCCCGTTACGGGCGGCGGCCCCGGAAAAGGCCGCCGTCTCCACCGGAAAAATCTCCCCGGGGGATTCCGAGGACAAGGTCCGCAAACTGATGGGGGCCCCGCGCGGTTCGATCACCCTGGCCTCGGGCGAAAAGGTGCTCAGTTATGATACGGGCGAAATCACCCTCCGCGCCGGCAAGGTCATCCTCATTGAAATTCTTCCGGGGGGCGTGGGCTGGGAATCCCTCCGCAAAAAAAACGATGCGGCCGTGGGCAAAGTGGAAAAAAACTCCGGCCGGGATGCCCTCAAAAAACTGGTTCTCAGCCGGGAATACGCCACGGCCAAACCTCTCGACAAACTCGATGACCTCAGCCGGCTGGTCCGTTTTTTCCCGGACCTGGATGTCTCGAAAGAACTGGCCCAGGTCAACCGCGAAATCGAGGAATTCCGCAAACTCCAGGCCCAGGCCCAGATCGAATTGGAAAAACAACGCACGCTGGACCGGGAAATCGAACTCGAACGCGAGCGCAACACGCCCACATGGTGGTACATCCCCGGCGGCACCAATGGCGGCAGTTTCTTCATGTTCGCCCCGCCGGGTCAGCGCAACAACGAGTGGGTCCCCAACGAGGTCGAGTTCTCCAAGGGCGGATATTAGGAGCCGCGGAAGGTTGCCCGCAGATGGACGCAGATTCCTTTTTTTGGTTTTTCAAAGGCAGCCCGACCGGGTTTGTTCCGCTATTCTGCCGTTCTGAAATGGTAGCCGAGCCAGAGAAATAAAATGCCTTGTGTTCAGTAAAAGCATTGACGAAACAGCATAAAAAACCTCTGCGGGTCAGGTTTCCCCCATCAGTCTGCTGTGATCAAACCGTTCACCCTCTGCCGCCACTTTCCCACCCCAGGAAATGACCTTGGCCTTCGCCCCGGCGGCCTCGGCCTCGGGGATCTGGTCATTCCGCACATAGGCCAGTGAAAGGCTCGTCCAGCCAATCTGATCATTGGGCTGCAAATGGGTGGCCATTTTCCCGGCCTCGATGGCTTCCGCAAAATGCCCCGTTTTGATGCAGGCCATGCAGAGGGCCTGCCACCCATCCACAAACTCCGGGTCCGTCTCCACGGCCTTCCGATACAGGGCCACGGCGGCCTCGAGATTGCCCATCGCCACCTCGGCACTGGCGTCATCATAATAATCCACTGCTGTCATGGAGTGAAGTGAACAGGGAACAGGGATCAGTGAACAGTCTTTTTACTGACCAGACACCTTTTTCGCCAACTCGTGCAAATTGAGGCCAATGGTCGTTGCTTCCCTTTCCCCAAGCAGGGCCGTTTGAAAATGGTTTCTGATGTCTGCCAGGGAAACCAGTTTCTGGCCGATGATCGCCTCAAGCAGGGCCCAATCCTTGGGCCGGGCTATCAGGAGTTTGACCAGTGCCAAGTCCAATGGATGAAGCGCATAGACTCGATCAAATCCAGGAAATGGCACCAACCGCTCTTCCCATTTGCCCGGAAAGGTATCGGCGAGACCCGGGCTCACCACATCGGCGTAGTATCCTTTGACCTGAAAAAAAACACTGCGAACACCGATCGCATCCAAAATCATTTTCGCCGTTTTTTCTTCGGCGGGAGTGAGGATAAAATCTGCATCCAGTGAGGATTCAATGGGTTTGCAGCATGTGTCGATATCGGGAAATGAGGCGAAAAGCGAAGCAGATCCGAAAATCACCACGCGTTCCAGATTGGTCATGGCCTTGATGGTCTGAACCAGAGTGGTCAATGACTGTAAACGCATAAGTCAATGATCCTATTCGATTCCTCTTTGTCCAACACCCCCGGAAACGGCGTATAACCCTGCATCTCGAGTGCGTCCTCCTTTGGCGACCTCAGAAAATCCATCAATTTTCGAAACTCCTCGGGATTTTCCCGCGCCCGGAGTATTCTTTCGCGCCACATCAACAAATGCCGTTTTCCATCATCACTCAGGGACATCCAGTGGTCGATGTTGTCCAGGGCGATCTGCAAAAGGGCCGGATTCTGTTCCAGCTTCGTCGCAATGGCCTTGTGCATTTCGTGGCTGAGCATGGGGACAGCATACGCTTACAGGGTTCGATGGTAAATTTTATTTTTCTAGACTGCCTTGACCCATACCGACCAGAGAGTGGAGAGAAAACACTTCGCCGAGGATGGAGGGAGGGAGGGAATGACAGAGGGTCGGGGCCAACGGCACGGGACAAATCTATTGCCCCCGCTGGGAGCGGGATTCGGATTGCACCCCGGATTACGCACTTCTAGGATCGGGACCCATGATTCCCGCCAACCCGCTCCTCGGCATCGCCTTCCACGCGGTGGGTGCCATTTCCGCCGCCTTGTGTTACACGCCCCAAAAGGCGACCCGTTTCTGGTCCTGGCAAACTTATTGGCTCGCGCAGGCCTCGGTTTGCTGGATCATTCTCCCGGTGTTGGTGGCCTGGCTGACAATCCCTGAAATCGGTACGGTCCTGTCCTTGGCCCCGCGGGGAGCCATGGTCCATGCGTTCCTGCTCGGGGCACTCTACGGGGTCGGCGGCACTGCATTTGGTCTGGCCATCCGGCATATCGGTTTTTCCCTGACCTACGCGGTTGCCATCGGCATTTCCTGCGTGCTGGGAACGCTTGTTCCGCCGCTCCTGTCGGGACAGCTTTTGCTGATCTTCGAAAAAACCGGTGCAAGCTGGGTCCTGTCGGGGATTGCCATCGGGGTGCTCGGCATTCTGGTTTCCGGCTGGGCCGGAAGGCTCAAGGAACTGGACTTGGCAGCCCAGGGCGGAGTCTCCACAGGCTTTGATCTGCGCCGCGGTCTTCCGCTGGTCATCCTTGCCGGAGTGCTCTCCGCTGTTTACGGCATGGCACTGGCCGCCGGCCAACCGATCGCCGATGAGGCGGCGAGACACGGGGCGGGGGTTTTCCAGGGCAATATCATCTACATTTTTTCCAACAGTGGCGCCTTCCTGACCACGGCTCTTTACAGCCTGTGGCTGCATACAAAACACAAAACCCTCGGAGAGTATGTCGAGCTTCCCGGCGGAACCGAAAAATCGGCACTGGCACGCAATTTTGCCATGGCTCTGCTCACCGGCTGCCTGTGGTACGGCCAGTTTTTCTTTTACGGTTTGGGCCATGTCCGGATGGGTTCCTACGAATTCAGCAGTTGGGCCATCCACATGATCCTCCTGGTTCTCTTCAGTGCGTTCTCAGGACTCTTTTTGCGGGAATGGTCCGGCTGCCGCCCCCGCACCTGGATGACCTTGGGACTGGCCATCGGTGTCCTGATCGCGGCGGTTCTGGTCCTGACCTACGGCAATTTCCTCGGCGATGCCGTTGCCGGGCATTGAACCCGCCCGCACAAAGTCTTTGCCATTGCCCCTCGGGGGAACTTGTGGAAGGCTTCCGTGTTTGACGTTCCACCCAATTCCCATGAACCCCTCCCGCCCCAGACGCAAACGCAAATGGCTCACGTTTCTCATCTGGTTTTTCATTCTAGGGGGTCTCGGCGGCGGGGCCTGGTGGTACTTCAAGGGTCAGACCCGGACTGAACCGGAATATTTCACCTCCGAGGTCAAAAAGGGCGATCTGGAGGAATCGGTCACGGCCTCGGGCACGCTCCAGCCCACGGAATTTGTCGATGTGGGCGTCCAGGTCTCGGGCATTTTGCAGAAGATTTTTGTCAAGATGGGTGACCGTGTCCAAAAAGGCCAGTTGCTGGCGGAAATCGACCCGACGGTCCTCGCGGCCCGGGTCGAGCAGGACACGGCCAACCTCAAAAATCTCCGTGCCCAGCTCGACTCCCGCCAGGCGTCCCTGACACTGGCCCGACAAAAACTCGACCGCAACCGGCGTCTGATCGAACTGGACGCGGTCAGTCAGGAAACGCTCCAGCAGACGGAGTCCGAACTGCTCAAGGCCCAGGCGGATATCGAGGCGCTCAAAGCCCAGATCGAATCCGCCGAAGGGACAATCCGGGCCAGTCAGGCCAATCTCAGTTACACCAAAATTTATGCGCCCATGGATGGCACGGTCGTCAATCTTTTCGCCAAGGAGGGGCAGACGCTCAACGCCAACCAGACCACCCCCAATCTCATCCGTCTGGCGGTCCTCGAAATGATGACCGTCAATGCCAAGGTCAGTGAGGCGGATATCCAGAAAATCACCCCGGGCATGCGCGCGTATTTTACCACTCTCGGTGACTCGGAAAAGCGCTACTACGGCAATGTCTCCCGCGTGGACCCCACTCCCGAAAGCACGAACGCCCCGATCTTTTACAGCACGCTCTTCGAGGTCAAAAACGAGGCGGGCTCCCTTAAACCGACCATGACGGCGCAGGTGTACTTCCTTCTCTCCGAGTCGAAGGACGTCCTGCTCATGCCGGGGGCGGCCCTCGATTTTTTTGAAAAGACCAAGGCGCTCGACGGACCCTCCAAAAAGGGCGGCAAAGAAGGCGACAAAGATTCCCGAAAGGTTTATGTCCTCAAGAATGGGGAACTGGTCGAAAAGTCCATCAAGGTCGGTCGTAAAAACCGTGCCAGCATCGAAATCGTCTCCGGCCTTTCCGAAAAGGACGAGGTGGTGGTCGGTCCCATGCCGCAACCGCCCGCCCAGGGTCAGCCGGCCAACACGACACGGAACAGACCCAAACGGTTCAAATAGGCTCGCCCATGTCCGATGTCCCCCCCCCTTCCCCGGACGTGTCCCCCGCCGCACCGGCGGAAGGGCACGATCCACGCGGCCTGCAGGCGCCCGTCATCATCAGTCTGCGCGGTCTGAACAAGGTGTACGAAACCGGCGACACGGATCTGCAGGTGCTCTTCGATATCAACCTGGAAATCCGCGAGGGTGAATTTGTCGCGATCATGGGGCCCTCCGGCTCCGGCAAATCCACACTCATGAATCTGCTGGGTCTGATGGACTCGCCCTCCTCCGGCACCTACGAACTGGCCGGTGTGGATGTCACCCACCTGTCGCCGGACGAACATGCGATCGCACGCGGACAACTTTTTGGCTTCATCTTTCAGCGCTACAACCTTCTGTCCAATGAATCCGCCCGGGAAAATGCGGGGATGCCCGCACTTTACAGCAATTTGAGCGCGGCCTCACGCCACGACCGCGCGGAGGAACTGCTCACCCAGCTTGGTCTGGGGCACCGGCTCGATCACCGGCCCTCCCACATGTCGGGGGGCGAACAGCAGCGTGTGGCCATCGCCCGCGCCCTGATGAATGGCGGACGCATCATTCTGGCCGACGAACCGACGGGGGCGCTCGACAGCAAAAACGGACGGGATGTCATGGAGTTTCTCCACACTCTGCACGCCGGGGGGCGGACGGTCATCCTGATCACCCACGATCCGAATGTCGCCGCCGAAGCACGCCGCATCATCCGCATCCACGACGGACGCATCATCAGTGACGAACCTTCCCCCACGGATTTTCCTCCCATGGCTTCTGCGCCGGTTCTGGAACCGATCCGTCTCCATTGGTCGCGCGGATCCCTGCTGCCGCTGCGCGACATTGCCGAGGCGGTCAAAATGGGCATGCGTTCCCTGCGGGCCAATATCTTCCGCACATTTCTGACGATGCTGGGCATCATCATCGGGGTGGGATCCGTGGTGGCGATGCTCAATCTGGGCGTGGCTTCGCGGCAGGAACAGGAAAAATGGTTCAAAAAAATGGGGACCAATCTCATGCGTATCGGCCCCAGCACCAACAGCCGTGGGGCCTGGGGGGCCCTGAATTTCTCCGACGCCAAACTCATCGCGGATATTCCGGGCGTTCTCTACAGCGTCCCGATGATCTACGAACAGAAACTGATCCGCCACGGCAACCAGTCCACCCAGACTACGGTCAGCGCAGTGGGCAGGAAATTCCAGGAATCCGAGGACCGCATCATGCTGCGCGGCACCTTTTTCACGCAGGAGGATGTCGAGAACTCCGCCGCGGTCGCCGTGCTGGGGCTGAAAACGGCCATGACCCTTTTTCCCGACAGTGACCCTCTCGGCCAATACATTCTCGTCGGCAATACGCCGTTCCAGGTCATCGGTGTGATGACGGTCAGTGGCGGACAGGGCAAAGGTCAGGACCGCGAGGATGATGTCATTTGCATCCCGATTTCCACGGGGATTGCCCGATTGTATGGCAACAAAAGTCTTTCCCAGATTTCCGTGAAGATCGGCCGCATCGAGGACGTCACACCGTTGCAGGATCAGATCACAGAGGCGCTCAAATCGGCCCATGGCGACATGGATTTCCGGGTCTTCAACCAGGCGGCCATCCTCGAAAGCTACCGGCAATCGGCCCGGATGTGGAACATTCTGCTCGGAAGCATCGGTGCGATCTCGCTGCTGGTGGGCGGCATCGGCGTCATGAACATCATGCTTGTCAACGTGGTTGAACGCACCCGCGAAATCGGGGTCCGCATGGCCTGCGGCGCCCGCTCCTCGGATATCCAGATGCAGTTTCTCGCCGAGGCGGTGGTGGTCTGTCTGCTGGGTGGTGTGCTGGGGCTGGGGCTGGGAGTGGGGCTGAGCTACATCGCCCCGCTGATGAAACTGCCGGTGGTCATCACGCCCCTGCCCATGATCCTCGCCTTTGCCTGCGCCTTTGTCACCGGGGTGATTTTCGGTTTCTGGCCCGCCCGCAAGGCCAGCAAACTCAACCCCGTCGTCGCCCTGTCAGCCGAATAGGGACCAGTGGAAATTCATTTTCCATTTGCCATTTTCAATTTTCCATTACAAAGCCGTTACGCCCAACCGACAACCGAGAACCCACGCCGCTCAACGCACAACGCACAGCGTCACCACACACTCCAGATGTTTGGTCTGCGGAAAGAGGTCGAAGGGTTGGATGGCATTGACCCGGTACCCCGCCCGCAGCAGCGGCTCCAGATCCCGCGCCTGCGTGTGCGGATTGCACGAGATGTACACGATGGTCACCGGCGCAAATTGCACGAGCTGGGCGAGAAAGTTTTCGTCACAGCCCTTGCGCGGCGGATCGATGATCACCGCCGTCTCCATCGGGGGCAGGGCGAGTCCGTCAAATATCCTCGCGGCATCCCCAAGCACAAAACTGGCATGGGCCACATTGTTGAGCTGTGCATTTTCGCGGGCCTGCACAACAGAGGCTTCGCTCAGTTCCACCCCGACGACCTTCCGAAAAAAGGGAGCGGCGGAAAGCGCAAAAAGTCCGCTCCCACAGTAGGCATCCACCAAAAAGGTGGCGCCTCCCTTCCGCGCCTCCCCGACGGCATACGCGGCAAATTGCGGCAGGAGAAAGGGATTGTTCTGGAAAAATCCCCCCGCCGGAAATTTCAACCGGAGTGAATCCCCAACAGTTTCTGTGATGATGTCCTTGTGGTTGGTAAAAACCCGGCCTTCCGCCACCCGCATCAGCAATGTGGACCCGCGTTTGAAGGTGGCAATGGTGTCGGTGATCCCGGCACGGGCTGCGGGCAGGGCGGCATTGATCTCTTCCATGGCAATCGGACATTTTTCCACGTCCACGTAGCGGGTCCGCGAATTGTGCCGGAGAAACCCGATCACGGGGGCGTCCCCCACCCGCGGCGGCTCAAAATGCGGCGTGATCTTGGAGCGGTATCCGTAGGTCCGGGGCGAGGCGATGACGGAATTCACGTCCACACCGGGGGCGATGGCTTCAAAAAGTTTTTTCACCTGCGCGTGTTTCCAGCGAAGCTGGGCGGCATAGTCCCACTGTTGGAACTGGCACCCGCCGCACTGGCCGAAAAG
>JANRIZ010000149.1:0-4547 GCA_033764445.1 Verrucomicrobiia bacterium
GTTTCCAAGAAGCCATTGAAAAAGAACGAGTCGTTGCGCCAACGGGTCGAAAACGATCTGGCCGCCCTCCACGCCGACCAGACCCTTGTCGCCTCCTTTTTTCAAGCCAAAAGTGTAGCCTATCTAAATGACTAGGTAGTAAGAGTCATCATGAGAGACTCTACATGAATCACCATTCTGTCTGTTCCCCCTACTTTAGACAAATAAACACCTAAACATTGATCTCTAGTATCAATATATGTTGAAATCCCAGTATTATTGTTTGCATATTCAATTTCATAATTTTTTTGCTCTTCCCGAATAAAATGCATTTTATTTTCAAATAAAATTTTAGAAAAATTTCTTTGAAAAATTTCTTTGAATTCATAATAACTTAACATACTCATAATTTAATGGCTCTTCAGTGTTTCGTGGGGAAGTCGACGTCACGTTGGATATTTGATTCCCGTTGAGATCATATGTCAACGCCGCATTTTGGCCACAAAAGGGTGGATTCTTTCTGAACCGCCCGGGGAGCGCACGCGCCCCCGCGTGCATCAGGAGGCGCCCCCGCCTCCGCTCCATCATCCAAGCGGGTTTGGGAGGAATATTTTAATTCTCAAAAGGAACGAACCCATCCGTGTTTGATCTGTGTGCATCCCGAACCATCCGGGACAAGTCCGTGGCTTCCGATTTCACCAGACTCTTTGAGAGCCATGGATCAAACACCGATGAAACACGGATTTGGAGGGAAGCTTCAAACTGCAGTGTCCGTGGACTGACTTTCCAGCCATCAGGAATGTGTGCGGCGGAAACTCCAAGGCCATCACAACACTTCACACGCTCCCGCGCATTGTTTGATTCAGTTTTCCTGCTGACGGTTTGCAGCGGCAATTTTGCTCTGTTCGATGAAGAGGGCCACCTCGGACATGCGCGAATTGACAATCTCCAGCCATGGACCCTTCGGCACCTCATCATCATCGACAAACCGCCAGTCCGTGTATGCAAAACCGCTGTCCATACGCAAAAAATCACGCACTGCCGGGGATACATCCAGACCGGCGGACTTGTTCTGGTTGGACCGGGGACGGCTGGTGCCAAACACATAATCGGGATGGTCGTGTTCAAAGGGTCCCACGTCCTCCCACTGGGCGTAGCAGGTCCGGCCCCCGCGGCGGATGGCAATCCACCGGCCTTTGCACACGGAGACATTCTGGGCGATGAACTCGTCATGGAACCAGGGGATCATTTTTTTGGAAATGGTTTTGTGGCGTCCGTTTTTCATGTCGTTAAAGGGTAGGGCGACATAAAACGGATTCTGCTTGGGCTGGAAGCGTTTTGGAAAATACCCTTTGCGGTTGCGGGGATCGGGATCGTCATAACCGCCGAAATTTTTCATCCAGTTGGCGTCCCAGGCGCTTTTGACATTGGTGGCGTCGCTGACACTGTAAATGGGCGGTTCCCCCACCCAGAAAACCGTCGTGGCGATCCGCTTGCGCCAAGGGTAACGCGGACCCTCCGAAAGCAGTGAAAGGGTGGGGCTGATCATCCCGACTTTGGCTGTCGCCGCCGCCGGCTTGGAAGGCGCCTTGGTGACGGCTTTGGAAGGCTTGGATCCGGATGGCTTCGCAGGGGCGGCCACAACGGGATCGGACACGGTGACGGGGGTAAGCATCAGCGGCGTCTCCACCTGCGGCGCGACATTGGTGGGAACCGGGGCCACGACAAACTGATGTTCCGCAACGGGGGCGGATGCCGTTTCCGGGGCCGTCATCTGCGGGGAAACCACTGACGGGGGCTCGACCACCGGAGCGGCGACAACCGGGGTGATCTCAGACGGAGTGGCCACGGTGGGAGTCTCCGGCGGGCCAGCCTGCAAGGGGGCTGCCGCTGGCTCCATCTTGGGTTCCGCCGGAATAACCCGGGTGGGCACTGAGGGCTCTGGGGCTTGCGCAGGCTCCGGCACTGGGGAAGGAGTCTGGACGGACGCGACTGGGGCGGGGGCGGGTTTTTGCCCCTCTGCCTTGGCGGATTCCGCCGCTTTTTTTGATTTTTTTGCAGAGGCGATTTTTTCCTTTTTTGAAACTTTCACATCAGCCTTTTTCTCTGCTTTCACAGGAGCCGCTTTGGATTCAGGCTCCAGGGCAGGGGGCGGCTGTTTGGATTCTGTAACGACCGGAACCGGTGTTTCAGGGCGCTGATCGACTGTCGGGGCCTTGAGGAGGCTATCCAGAGAGGTGGTCACCGTCTCGGATTCTGCGGTGGCGGGCCTTGAAATAATCTCGATAACTTTCCCGTCAACAATGACCTGCTTGTTTTCGGAGGAGGGCTGTTCGGACGAAAAGACGAAGGAGCCCGGGCCCCCGACGAGGCTGAATAGGACAACAAGGAGTGTTGTGCGTTTTTTCATCAAGAACACCTGTAAATTGCTTGCAACTCACAAGTCATCATGTGGTTATAAATTTAGACGCTCAAATGTCAATTCTATTCATTTGGAATCCCTTACCTGCTTTTAAGATGGGTTTATCGGGCTTTCTTCATCAATCCGGATCAAATTCAGGCCTTTGACAATCCATTTGCCAGCCCCTGCCGTTTGCCGAAAAGTCCGTATCCACTTTTTTACGTTTTTTTGTTCTTGAGAATTCCGGGCGGACTGATACTTTCCACCCTCTTTCCCTTGGAGCGGAAACCCACGGTTTCACTTTCCCCTGGAAAGCCCATGTTCCGGTCACACGGGACACAACAACAAAAACCTGATTCGGTAGAAACCGAACCCTCCCACAAAAACCGAGGGCATCAACCTGGAAAGCACCATCACGATGAAAGCAATCGACGTCAAGGAACTCCTCGAAGCCGGGGTCCATTTCGGACACCAATGCCGCCGGTGGAATCCGCGCATGAAGCGTTACATTTTCGAAAAACGCAACGGCATCCACATCATCAATCTCAACGACACGGCCAAACAGCTGGTCAAGGCCTGCGAATTTCTCAAAAACACCGCCCTCAACGGCGGGGACATCCTCATTGTGGGCACCAAAAAGCAGGCCCAGGAAGCCATCAAGGAAGCCGCCCTGCGCAGCCAGTCCTATTACGTGACCGAGCGCTGGCTCGGGGGCATGCTCACCAACATGAAAACCATCCGCAAAAGCATCAACCGCCTGGCCCAGATGGAAAACATGCAGAAGGACGGCAGCGTCAATTACCTCCCCAAAAAGGAACTGGCCGCCTTCAACCGCGAAATTGTCAAGCTCCACCGCAACCTCGACGGCATCCGTGAAATGGAAGCCTCCACACCGACGGCCATTGTCATTGTCGACATCAATCACGAGGACATCGCCCTGCGGGAGGCCCGCCGCCTGAAGATCCCGGTGGTGGCCATTGTGGATACCAACGTCAATCCCGAGTTTGTCGACTACCCGGTCGCGGGCAACGACGACGCGATCCGCTCGATCAAAATCCTCGTCAATATCCTCGCCGACGCCATCGTCGAGGGCCGTGCCTCCAGCACCCGCAAACGCCCCGCCCGCAAGGCCGCGGATGGTTCCACCCCGGATGCTGCCGCCGGACGTTCGGTGGAGGTCACCGAAGCCGATGAGATCGAAGCCATCTCGGCCTGATCCCACACTCACCTTCCCCCCCATACGATCAATCGTCAAAGACAACACACCCCTATGTCCGAAGCCACCGTTGAAATCTCCGCCAAGCAGGTCGCCGAACTCCGCGCGGCCACCAATGCCTCCATGATGGAATGCAAAAAGGCCCTCATCGCCGTCGCGGGCGACATGGAAAAGGCCGTCACCGAGCTCCGCAAACGCGGCGCGGCCAGTGCCGACAAAAAATCCGGACGCGATGCCAGGGAAGGCGTGATCGCCTCCTCGCTCAAGGCCGACGGCTCCTCGGGGGTCCTCGCCGAGGTCAATTGCGAAACCGATTTTGTCGCCCGCAACAACGACTTTGTCGCCTTCGTCAAGGATGTCGCAGATACGGCCCTTGCGGATTCCTCCGCGGATTTCAAGGGCAAAGCCCAGACGGCGGTCCAGAAACTCGGCGAAAACATCGTCGTCCGCCGCACCCTCAGGTACGATCTCCAGGGACAGGGTCTGATCGCCTCCTACATCCACCTCGGGGGCAAGGTGGGGGTCCTGCTGGAAGTCGGCAGCCAGTCCGGCAAGGTCGTCAACGAGGAGGCCTTCCGCAATTTTGTCAAGGATGTCACCCTTCACATCGCGGCCTCCAGCCCCCTGTGCGTCAGCCGCGACCAGGTCAACGCCTCCCTGATCGAACGCGAACGGGAAATTTACGCCGAACAGGTCAAGGACAAACCCGCCCAGGCCATTGCCAAGATCATCGAGGGGAAACTGAATAAATTCCTCTCGGGTGTGGCCCTGCTCGAACAGGCTTTTGTGAAAAATCCGGACACCACCATCAAGGATCACATGGCCGCCACCGGCAAAACCCTCGGCGAGGAAATCTCGATCCGCCGCTTCGCCCGGTTCCAGGTCGGCGAAGACATCGCCGCCTGATGCGGCGCCGGTTGGGTTGCCGGCCTTCTTCCCCAGGCCCCACAC
>JANRIZ010000015.1:0-37788 GCA_033764445.1 Verrucomicrobiia bacterium
GGCTCACTGGTCACGGCCATCGCCGCCGGCTCCCTCCTGCCGGGGTGTGCAATGACCACCATGCCCATTGCCGCCAGTCTCCGCGAACGCGGGGCGCGTCTGGGCACCCTCACTTGTTTTATCATGATCGCCCCGATCCTCAGCCCCCACACGGTCATTCTCACCCTGGGCATGCTCGGATGGAAGTTCACGCTGGGCCGCATTCTGTTGCCGGTGATCATGACTTTTTTTGTCGGATGGATCCTCAACACGCTTGAGACACGCGGATGGAAACACTTCCAATTTCCGGGATTCAAAACCTCGCCGAAACCCGCCCACAAAAGCTGCTGTTCTCATCCAGAAGCCGCGCCCGAGGAGGAAGCCGGAACCGACCACTGTCACAGGGAGGGTGCGGATTCCAACGTCCCGTTCTGGAAATCCGTTTTGAACATCTTTGTACAGCTTTCCCCCTATCTTCTGATCGGACTGCTTCTGGTGAGTGTATTCCAGAATTTTGTGACGCAAAGCTGGATCGAAGCCCATTTGCGGGGGGGGTTGGGGGCCTACGTCCTGGCCGCACTCATCGGTATCCCCCTTTATGTATGTGAGGGGTCGGAGGTGCCGATGACCTATGCCCTGATGGAGGCCGGGGTCGGACCCGGTCCCGCGTTCACCTTTTTGCTCGGAGCCGTCGGAACCTGCATTCCCACCACCGCCATGGCATTTCGTATCATTGGCTGGGCCCCGACACTCATTTATCTGGCAGCCTGGCTTGTCCTGACCGTCGGCGGAGGCATGTTGATTTCATTATGGTATTAACCAGGCATTTCATCCCGGCCCTGATCCTTTTTTGCCTGCTGGCTCCACTCCGCGCGGGCGAACCGCAAACGTGGATCAACACCTCTGTGAGCCAGCGTCTGGACTATGGCTTGGAAGCCGCGTTCGAAGCCGAACAGTGGTTGGCCTCCGACTCGCCCGTGTATCGGCATTACGAACTGACCCCGCAGCTGATCTGGCACTACTCCCCCAGCTACGATTTCATCGTGGGGGTGGAAAGCTCCAAAACCTGGGATGCCATGGAAGAGGAGACCGATGAAAACACGGGGCTTGTCGCGGTCAATATCAAGCTGCCCCTCAAACGTCTCAACCTTCAAAGTCGTCAGCGATTCCAGGCCGGATATGAGGATGAACGCGACGTCTTCTTTTTCCGTCAGCGCACCGTGGCCGATTATGATTTTGGATGGTTTCAGGGACGCCTCAAACCCTTTCTGGCGGACGAATGGTTTTTCGATATCCGGAATGGGTTTCTTTCCGAAAACCGGGCCCAGGTGGGGTTATCCTACCAGTTCAACAAGGCCACACGCTTTGAACTCTACGGGATGCGTGACGATCAATGGTCCTCGATGGGGAACCTCAATACCACCCCGGTGGTCGGGGTTTCCGTGTCCTTCGGATTTTAATTTGAAAAAAATTGAGGGGATTTTTCAATTTCCGGTGTTAGACTCCCCATAACCAACAATCAAAAAGGAACTCTCAATGAACCTGAAAAACCTTCTGTTCTCAACGGCCCTCATGGCCATCCTCACCCTCGGAAGCACTGCATTTGCCGGCTCCCTGGAAACCTCCAAGGGCGGACGTCTGACTCTCGGTACCAGTTGCACTCCGTGTGACACGTGCTGTTGCCCCAGCAAGGCTTACAACATGGAATGTGGCACCAAAAAGAAGGACTGTGGGTCCGACAAAAGCTGCGACTCCAAAGCCGCAAAATGTGGCGAAAAGAAATCCTGCCCCACCAAGAAAAAATCCCGCAAGTGCGGCTCCGGCGGCTGTTAATCCACACTTTTGATTTCCGCTTTCAACCCCTTGCAGGAAGACTTCAAGGGGTTTTTGTTTTCCCAGTGTCGTATCACCCAAAGCCGACCCATGCACCGATCCACCCACCTCCCACTGACGGCCATTCTCCTGGCCCTCCCGATCCTTGGACTGACCTCGTGCAAGAAGGTTGATTCTCAGGCAGACCCGCATGCCGGACACGATGCGGCGGAGATGGCACCTACGACCCCGCAAAAAACAGTCCAACAGGAATGGACCTGCTCCATGCATCCTCAAATCCGCCGCAAAGAAGCCGGCGACTGTCCTATCTGCGGCATGGACCTCGTTCCTCTCCGGGCGGTGGATGCCCTCAATGTCTCCACCAACAACACCGTGGTTCAACTCATGCCCGGCCAGAGCGCAGTGGCCAGCATCAAAACAGCTCCTGCTGAGGAAAAAACCATCTCTCAGAACCTCCAGCTTTACGGTGAAATCAAATACATTCAGAACAACCACCTGGACCTGACTTCCTTCTACCCGGGCCGCGTTGAAAAAGTGGTGATCGATTTCAACACGACAGAAGTCAAAAAGGGCCAAACACTCCTTGTACTTTATTCCGAGGAGGCGCTGGCCGACCAGGAAAAATATCTGCAGGCCCTCCGGGACCGTTATCTGACAACGTTTTACGAACGCGATGTGGTGTCGGCACAGATTGAAACGATCAAAAAGCGTCTCCTCAAAAGTGGCTTGACCGAAGCGGATCTGAAGGGGCTGCTGGAGGAGCGTAAACCCAATCCCTACGTGACGATCCGGGCCGCCCGAAGCGGCTCCATCGTTGGTCCCATTCCCCACGTGGGGGAACGTCTGAACCTGGAAACGGTCGCCTTCCATATCACCCCTCTGGACATGGTCTGGTTCACGGCCAAGGTGTTTGAAGCGGACCTCTCCTCACTGAAACTCGGTCAATCCGCCGAAATCCAGACCAAGGCCCGGCCCGGCAAATCCTACAGGGGTAAACTCGTATTCATCGACCGGGTCCTTGATCCGGCCTCCCGCACGGTCATGGCCCGCTTTGAAGTCAAAAACCCCGCCCGCGAATTGCTTCCAGAAATGTCGGGCACGGCCACTCTCAACGTTGAGGATGGAAAAAAATATGTTGTGATCCCGGCCAGCGCCCTCATTGACACGGGGGTACGCAAAATTGTCTTTGTCAAAATCGCCCCGGATTCATTTGAACAACGTGACGTCACGACCGCCTCCCCCGGCGGAGAGGGTCCGTCTGGCCTCAATGATCTCATTTCCGTCACGGACGGGGTGAAAGCCGGCGAGGAGGTGGTCATCAATGGAGCCTTCCTCATCGACGCCGAGGCCCAACTCCGAGGCAGCGGCGGAAGCGGACAGTGAACGGCCAGAATGGGGAAACAGACACAGAAATGAAACCGGCCCTCATCCGACCCTTAGAGTTTGCGCCGCAATCCGCAAATGAGGGCTTGGCATTTATCATTCTTCCCTCCTTTCTCTCATCACTGCGAACGGTTACACCTTTTTCAAAAAATCTACCCACTCCCTCCGTTCACTTCCAAATTCCCCATTCTTACCGTTTACTGTTTACTGTTCACATCTTCTGGCCGTTCCCTGTTGACCGTTCACTCCTCCCCGCATGATCAACCCCATCGTCCAATGGTGCCTGCGAAACCGTTTCCTGGTGATCACCCTGTATCTGGGGATCACCGGCTGGGGTGTGTGGTCCATGTGGCACACACCCATCGATGCGATCCCGGACCTGAGCGAAAACCAGGTCATTGTTTTCACCGAATGGCCTGGCCGCTCCGCGCAGGAAGTGGAGGATCAGGTCACTTATCCACTCTCCACCGCCATGCAGGGGCTGGCCGGGGTCAAAACAGTCCGGGCCTCCTCGGCCTTCGGATTCTCGATGCTCACGATCATTTTTGAGGATCGGATAGATGTCTATTTTGCCCGGGCCCGCGTTCTGGAACGGCTCAACTCTCTTCCTTTCAAAATGCCTGCCGGGGTGGTCCCGATGCTCGGACCGGACGCGACGGGTTTGGGCTGGGTTTACCAGTACTACCTCGACGACTCGCAGGCCCGCAAAATGGGACGACCTCAGGACCTGGGCCAACTGCGGGCGATTCAGGACTGGCTGGTCCGTTATCAGCTCAACTCCGTCCCGGGGGTGGCCGAGGTCGCCAGCATCGGCGGATTTGTCCGCCAATATCAGGTAGATGTGGACCCGAACAAATTGCGCGCCTACAGAATCCCAATGGCAAAAATCAGCCAGGCGGTCGCCAACGCAAACCGCAATGTCGGCGGCGGTGTGATCGAACAGGGCGGACGCGAATTCACATTGCGCGGACTGGCACTCATTGAATCCCCGGAAGACCTGCGCAAACTGGTCGTGGGAACGTCCGGCACCCAGCCGATCCGTCTGGAGGAGGTGGCCACGGTCACGTTCGGACCCGAACCACGGCGCGGTGTGCTGGACAAGGACGGACAGGAAGTGGTGGGAGGCATCATTGTGATGCGGTACGGGGAAAGCACCCGGAATGTCATTCAACGGGTCAAAAATAAAATCCAGGAAATCCAGCCGGCCCTCCCGGCGGGGGTCGAGATCAAGCCCTTCTACGACCGGAGCGAATTGATTGAACGGGCCATCCACACCCTGCGCGTGACCCTCATTGAGGAAATGATTCTCGTGACACTCGCCCACATCCTATTCCTGTGGCATTTCCGGAGCATTTTGATCGTCACGATCCCCCTGCCCCTGTCGATTCTGATCTCCTTTATCCTGATGAAACAATTCGGGATCACCTCCAACATCATGTCCCTCTCCGGCATCGCCATCGCGATTGGTGTCCTTGTGGATGCCGGGATTGTCATGACCGAGGCGGTGCTACGCGAGGCGCAAAAGGTCCAACAGGGCGGGGTTCCCGGACTCAAATACCCCGAGGATCTGATTCAGATCGTTTTGCGGGCCACTACCACGGTCGGACGCCCGATCTTCTTTTCGATGGCCATCATCATCCTGGCTTTTCTACCGGTGTTTTTGTTGACCGGCCAATCTGAAAAACTCTTCGCGCCACTGGCCTTCACCAAGTCCTTCGCCATGGTGGGAGCCACCCTCCTGGCAATCACCCTGGTACCGGTTTTGTGTACGCTGCTGATCCGTGGAAAACTCCACGATGAGAACGACAACGTGATCATGGGGCTGCTGCTGGGGATTTATCTGCCGGTTTTGAAATGGGCATTGCGTTTCCGCGGATTGGTTTTGGGCGGGGCGATTGTCCTGTTCCTTGCCGCCGTGTTCCTGACCACGCGCATGGGAAGCGAATTCATGCCCCCGCTCAACGAACGCGCGATCCTCTTCATGCCCACAACTCTCCCCAGCGCCTCGATCACGGAAGTCAAACGGGTGATGGCCGCCCAGGACACTGTCTTGTCACGGTTTCCAGAAGTGGAATCGGTCGTGGGCAAATTGGGCCGTGCCGAAACGGCCACAGACCCCGCCCCGATCTCAATGCTGGAAACCACGATCATGCTCAAACCCCCGGAACAATGGCGCAAGGGAATGACCCTTGAAAAACTCCGGGAAGAAATGCTGTCGGAAATGCTGAAGTTTCCCGGCTTCACCCCCGCCTTTCTCCAGCCGATTGAAAACCGTGTTCTCATGCTCTCCACGGGGGTGCGGACACAGGTGGCGGTGAAAATTTTCGGGGAAAATCTTGACCAACTCCAAACGCTCGCCTTAGAGGTTGAGAAGGTCTTGACCAATATTCCCGGAGTCGCGGACCTTTACGCGGAACGGGTCACGGGTTCCCCCTATCTGGAAATCGATCTGCGCCGCGACGATGTGGCCCGATTTGGGGTGGATGTCGGCGAGGCCTTGGAGGTCATTGAAACCGCACTGGGCGGGAAAACACTGACCACTACCATTGAGGGGCGGAAGCGCTTCCCGGTCCGGGTCCGCTACGCGCGCGAATTGCGCGACAGCCCGGAGGCCCTCCGGCACATTCTGGTCAATTCGATGGATGGCACATCTGTTCCCCTGGAAAAGATCGCGGATCTCCGGCTGACCTCCGGACCGTCGATGATCACCAGCGAAAACGGATTGTTGCGCGTCTATGTCCAATGCAACGTACGCGGACGGGATTTAGGGGGCTTTGTCGAGGAGGCCAAAAAGGTTGTGGCTCGTGAGCTCAAATTGCCCCCGGGCTACTACATCGGCTGGGGCGGGGAATACGAAAACCAGATACAGGCCCGTCAAAGGCTCCTGCTGGTCGTACCCATTGTCATTTTTATCATCTTCATCCTTCTCTATATCACCTACCACTCCTTTCTCGAAGCAGCCCATGTGCTGTTGGCGGTTCCCTTCGCTCTCACTGGCGGCGTTTTTCTCCAGTGGGCTCTTGGGTATCCCTTCAGCGTGGCGGTCTGGGTCGGCTACATCGCCCTTTTCGGAACGGCAGTTCAGACGGGTATGATCATGGTTCTCTATCTCGAGGAGGCGGTCCATCGCAAACGGCTTGAACGCGGGGATGCGTTTAATTTGGACGACCTCCGCACGGCGGTCATCGAGGGGGCCGCACTGCGGCTGCGTCCAAAGGTCATGACCGTGGCCACGATCCTTGCATCCCTGAGCCTGATCATGATCCCCCTCTTCAGCGGGGAACGCACCGGCATGGAAATTATGCGTCCCATTGCGGTCCCGGTCATCGGCGGGATGGCCTCAAGCCTGCTGCACATCCTTATTGTAACGCCGGTCATTTTTCTCGGATTGCAGGAATGGCGGCAGCGAAGAAAAAACAGGGCAGGATAAAAGTCCATTTCAGACCACGGTAAATCTGTGATTTTCTTTGACTATCGACGGTCTTTTCACGTCCGGGGAGGGAATTGGTTCCCGGAAGTACAAACCCGTTGGGCGTTGCGGGTTGGGCATTGGACGGGCTGAATTAAAAAATATCCGCGTTCATCCGTGCCATCCGCGGTTAAAAAAATCTGCGGGGAATCCGTCCTCTTCGCGGTCCCCCCCCGGGGCGGGCCATCACCCCCACTTTTCGGTGCGCATCTGCTCTTTGGGCACACCCAGCTCGTGGACGACCAGATGCTCGGTGGCATTGACCAGATCGGTCGGACCACAGGCGTAGAAAACGGTTCTGCCCAGGTCCCGGATCTGTTCCCGGATCCATTCCGCATTGATGCGGCCACGGTGCCCGGTCCACTCGGGGCCCGTGTAACCCTGTTCGGCCGTGGCCCGGGTGCAGGTCACCTTGAATTTGAAATTCGGGTTTTGCGCGGCCAGCTGCCGGAACTCCGCGTCAAAGATCACTTCCCCGGGGTTGCGCACGCTGTAAAGGATCGTGGCATGGGTCGGATACCCGCACCGGTTGATTTCGCGGATAAACCCGCGGAACGGGGTCACTCCACTGCCCCCGGCGATCATGACCAGGTCCATGGTCCGGTCCTCGGGCATGGTGAATTTGCCGACGGGGGCGATGACCATGAGTGTGGAGCCCGGCTGGATCACCTCATTGAGCCGGGTCCCGAAGTGCCCCGCCCGTTTGACGGTGATCTCAAAAAAACCGCGGTCCAGGGAGCAGCTCGACAGTGAATAGGCCCGCTTTGTTTTCGGGTCCTCGGGCAGATAGACCGTGATGAACTGGCCGGTGCGGAACTCGTAATCGACCCCCGCAGGCCACTCGAGTCTGAAGTTTTTGGTATCACCCGGTTCCTGGGTCACCTCGGTGACGGTCATTTCAACGATTTGTTTGGCCATAATGTCCTTTGGGATGGGGTTATGCGGAGGGCTTGCCGGGCAAAGACTGTACCTCAATGGTCTGGGTGGGGAAAGCAAAAGCGAGGCCCGCCGCATCAAACGCCTCCTTGATCTGGAGATTGAGCCCGGTCAGAATCCGGCTGTATTCCCCGGCATTGGTGTACCGGGCCATCAGATAGCAGTTCAGGTCCATGCTGTAGGCGCCGAAGGTCTTGAAGACAATGCTGTGACTGACGACCTCCGGACACTTTTCAAAAATCCCCGAGAGCAGGCCCATGGCCTCCTCGATCCGGCTGCGGGAGGCGGCATAGGTGAGACTGACCGTTGTCTCGATCAGGGAGGCCCCGTCACGGGTCATGTTGCGGATCTGCCGGTCGGAAATGTCCTTGTTGGGCAGGATGATCATCTCTCCGGTCAGGGCCCGGATCTTGGTGCTGCGCAGGCCCATGTCCTGGACAAAGCCGTCGTACTCGCCGAATTTGATCCGGTCGCCGACCTTGTACATTTTGTCCATGAGAATGTTGACCGAGGCAAAGACGTTGGCCAGCGTGTGCTGGGCGGCCAGGGCGATGGCCGCCCCGAAAAAGCCCAGCCCGGTGAGCATCGCCGTCACCTTGATGCCCACGTTGTCGAGGATGACGACCAGGGCGATCAGAATGGTCACCGCCTTGAGCACCCGGGAAATGAGGTTGGTGAGGTTGGTATCCACATGGGACTGGGTGTTGCTGATCTTGTTTTTGAAGAGCAGCGCGGCGATGTCGATGAAGCGGAAAATCAGCGTCAGGATCGCCACCCCGTAGATGATCGGGAACAGCGTGTAATGGAATCTCTCCCACAGCCACCCGGGCAACTCCATGGAATCGACGGCCATGCTCAGGAAAAAGGTGACCACCAGGACTTTCAGGACCCGGGAAATGATTTTTTTCTCAAAATGCGGGTGGTCATTTTTCATCGAGTTGCGGATGACAATGACCAGCAGGTCGATGAGTTGAAAAATCAGCACCAGCGCCGCCAGACCGTAGAGGACCGGGAACAGGGTGGAATCGACCCTCAGCCACAGCCACCCGGGCAGCCCCAGAGTGTCCACCCCCATGCTCAGAAAATAGGTGACAATGAAGATCGAGGCGGGCAGACCGAAGGTTTTGAGAAGTGCGGGGACCAATGAACCCGGATGAAGCGTGGCCTCCTTCCGGGCCTGACGGCGCAGAAAATGAAACACCAGCCAGGAGGTGGCCAGGCCCGCAAGCAGGAACAGGGAAAAGACAAGCCAGCGCCCGGCGTCGCTGTTGGCCCCCAGCCACTCCATGGCCGCCTGGAACTGCACCGAGGCCGGGGCGGACCCGTCCACACCCCGGGAGATCACCGAGGGGGGGGTCACTTCCCCCGGAGGGGTGATCGTGGCAAGGGCATGGCTCATGACGAAGGGGAACCTAAAGTATGCGGAGGGCATTTCAAGTATTCCGGAGGGAAAAATTTCCCCTTGGCCTGGGGGCGGGCTTGCCGCTTATAATCACGGGGCATGCACGAGAACCTCTCAACACGTCTGGGCGAAATCCGTCAGCGCATCGCCGAGAGTGCCGCAAAGTCCGGACGCGAGGCGGACGCGGTGACCCTGCTGGCGGTCACCAAAAAGGTGCCGCTGGAGGTCCTGCGCGAGGCCCGTTACCTCGGGCTGCTGCTCTTTGGGGAAAACAAGGTGCAGGAAGCCAAAGTCAAAATCCCGGAACTCCCCGCCAACCTGCGCTGGCACATGATCGGCCACCTGCAATCCAACAAGGCCCGGGATGCGGTCCATCTTTTTGACATGATCCACTCCGTCGACTCCCCCGCCCTGGCCCGGGACCTCAACAAATGGGCGGATCACTTTTCCAAAACCACCAAAATCCTCCTCGAGGTCAATGTCTCCGGAGAATCCTCCAAGTTCGGTCTCCCGCCCGAAACCCTGCCCGCCACGGCGGAAATGATCAACGCCCTCCCCCGGCTCGAATGTCACGGGTTGATGACCCTCGCACCCTATGCCGAGGACCCCGAAAAATCCCGTCCGCATTTTGCGCGGTTGCGCGAGCTGCGCGATCATCTGGAGTCCACCCTGGGCCTGAGACTGCCGGTTCTCTCGATGGGTATGAGCGGGGATTATCAGGTCGCCATCGAGGAGGGCAGCACGTTGGTACGCATCGGCACGGCCCTCTTCGGGAAACGGCAGTAAGATCGGCCCAAACCCAGACCAATCCCCTCCTCCATGTCGTTTCTGCCCTCCTCACACACGGCCAAAAGCCATCTCTACAGCCAGATGGCCAGCATGACCGCCGCCGGACTCCCGGCCCGGACCATGATCGAGACCCTGGCGGCCAACCCGGTCTCACGGGCCTTCGGGCCACCCCTGCGGACGGCACTGGTCCGGATCACCCAGGGGGAGAGTCTGACCCTCGCACTGGGCGCCGGAAACTGGCTGCCGGATTTTGACCTGCATCTGATCGGTGCCGGGGAGCAAAGCGGAGGAATGGAGCCGGTCTTTCGACTCCTGGCGGATTTCCATGAGTCCCAAGCTTCCATGCTCCGGACTTTTTATGCAGGTCTCGTCTATCCGACAGTCCTGATCCATGTGGGTGTCTCGATGCTCGCACTGGTCCTCGGAGTGATTGCCCAGAATGTCTGGACTGGGATTTTCACACTGATGGGGATGCTGCTGCCTCTCTACATTTTTGTGGTGATCGTGGTGTTGCTCCTGAAAAGCAGGAATTCTTTTGTGGAAAAAATTTTTGGATGTGTCCCGTTCCTCGGGCATGGAATGCGCTCACAATCACTCAGTCGTCTTTCCGCGGCCTTGGGAGGTTTGACACAGGCGGGCATTCCCCCCATTGAATCGTGGCTTCAGGCCGGAAAAGCCTGCGGGTCGGCGTCTCTGATGCATGCCTGTGAAAGGGTCCGCAATTCTGTCATCCAAGGTCATCCCCCCTCCTTCGTTCTCCCCACCCTGTCGGCGTTTCCCTCCACATTCACCAATCTTTACAGGACCGGCGAACAGTCCGGCACACTCGACGAAACCTTCATCAGGCTCCAGAAATATTATGCGGAGGAGGGCCAGCGTTCCTTGAAACAGCTCTCGATCCTGATTCCCGCCCTTGTGTACGGTCTGGTGGTCCTCGGTGTCGCCGTTCTGGTGATCTCCCTCTTTCTGGGCTACATCCGTCTCCTCAACGACCTCATGCAATAGTCCCCCCACACGCAACAGGGATTCCTCTCCCCGCAGATGTCGCAGAGGGCCGCAGAATCAGACAGGGAGTCATCTGGGGGGCCTGCTGCAGCAGCCTTTCCAGGCAAAAGACCCATCGCCCCGCAATCTGCACCCCCCTGTGACATCCCGATCCATCCGGGACAAGTCTGCGGGGGGCGGGCTTTTTTCGGATGAAAGTCTGCTTTGACTCTGCGGCCTGTTTGGCTAATATCCCTTGCTTCATGAAATACGCCCCGTTTTCCCCGGTTCCACTCCTGCTCGGTCTGCTCATGTGCCTGGCCCAGCCGTTGGCAGCCCAGTCGGATTCCTCCCCCGCCGAAAAGGTGGCTGTGGTCCGTTACCCCGATGGCAAAGTGCGTCTGGAAGTGCCCCTGCGCCAGAACAGCAAGGGTGAATGGGTCGAAAACGGACCGGTCCGCACCTATTTCACCGATGGGTCCTGCCGATCCGAGGTCACCTATGTCATGGGCAAACGTCACGGTCAATGGCGCCACTGGCACCCCAACGGCCAGTTGCACAAGGCGGTCAATTTTGAGAATGACACCGAAACGGGCGTCTGGAAACGCTACTATCCCTCGGGACGGGTCAAGGACATGGCCACCTTCAATTCCGACGGGAAGTACATCAATGTGGCCGCCTACTACGAGGATGGAAAACCGGCCTGCAAAGGCGTCTACAAACGGGTGATCCTGCTCAACGGCCGCCACAGCGACAGCGTCAAGCTCAAGGACACCTGGCAGTACTGGGACCCGCAGGGCCGTCCGATCAGCGAGTCCGAGTACCAGGACCAGTTCAAAAAATAAGACTTTCCTTCAGGTGGGCATGCCGTAGAGACTGCGTGGGCAACACCCATGCAACCCCTTCAGGCCCCCCCTGTCACGGTCCACAACCAACCCCTGCCCGGACCGGTCCTCAAATATCTCCGGTTCCAATGCTATAACAATGCCGCCGTCAGCATCCTCGCCGGTGTCCCGATGCTGCTTTTTGCCAAACAGTTGGAGGGGTCCAACACGGTGCTGGGACTGATCGCCTCCCTGCCCCCTTTGGCGGTGATGCTCCAGATTCCGGCCGCCACACTGCTGCAATCCTACAGCTACAAAAAGGTTTTTGTGGCGGGATTTTTCCTCGCCGGGATTGCCAGTCTGTTCATCGCCGTGCTGCCCTTTCTGCCCCGGGCCATCGACGCCCCCACACGTCTGGCCCTGCTGATTGCGGGCATCGGCACCTTCCACTCGATTCGCGCGGTCAGCAGCACGGGGGCCTGGGCCTGGATCATGCAGCTGATGCCCGAAAGCCAGCGCGGCAAATTCCTCTCCCACGAACAGATCGTGGGCAATGCCGCGGGTCTGGTGATGATGCTGCTGGCGGCCCTGGCGCTGGAGGCCGACAGCCAAACCCACATCTACGGGTGTTTTTTTCTCTTCGCCAGCCTTCTGAGTTTCAAGTCCTGGGACACCCTCCGGTCCATCCCGGATGTGCCGGTGGATGTGACCCCCGCCTCCCCGCAACCGGTGCCATGGCTGGCCATCCTCCGGTTTCGCCCGTTCCAGAAACTGATCATTTTCAGCGCGGTTTTTTTCTTCGCCTTCTCGGCGGTCATCGTGTTCTGGATGCCCCTGATGCGGGACGAACTGCGCTGCAGCCAGTCCACGATCCTGCTGATGGTCGCCTCCTGCCAGCTGTGCGCGATCGGAACCATGAATCTTTTCAGCCACATTCTGGACCGGACCGGGAGCCGACCGGTTCTTTACTTTGCACTGACCATGGCCGTCGTGCATCTGCTGCTGTGGGGACTGGTTGCCGCCGGCACCCTTCCCTTCTACTGGCTGACCATGGCCCTGATTGCCATCACCTCGGCCCTGGCCTTCAACACATTCATGATCTCCCTGGCCCGTCTGATGATGCACACGGTTCCCCCCACCGGACGGACCCATTTTTTCGCCCTCTTCAATGTGTCCAACAACCTCATGCTCGGGTTCATGCCGGTGGTCTGGGGCATGATGCTGGATTTTATGGGGGACTGGGAAATCCAGGTTTCCATTTTTGAACTCAACCGTTTCAGTCTTCTGTATCTGATTCTGGCCGGGACCATGGTCCTGTGCCTGCTGCTGATCCGCACACTCAGGGAGCAGAATACCGCCCGGCCCGGCGAGGTTTTTGAGCATGTCCTCCTCCACATCCCCATCCGGGCCTGGGCCCGGCTCAACAACTGGATCTACAGCCGTTTCTAGGGTTTGACCGATCGGCAACTGCGTTCTTGCCCGTCCTTCGGGACCCGACTACCTTACGGCCTGTGAATGTGAGTGTCCTCAACATCCTCCGTGAAGAATCCTTCGTGGGCATCCAGGCGGCGCAGAATGCGGAACAGCTCTGGATCCAGCTGGCGCATCTCGACGAGGTGCTGCGGGTGCTTTTGTGCGTCCGACGCAAATGGGGGGAGGCGGCGGCGCCACTGATGGGCGATCTGCTCCATCCGCTCATCCAAACCTACGCGACGGCGGTGGCCGTTTCCCACAACGATCCCCTGGTCTGGTCCAACCAACAGTGCGCGGTGCGTCTGCTGCGCGATCCCGGGTTCACGGGCCTCCCCGGCCAGCGTCACCGGTCGGCCCCGCAGCTGCTCGAGCAATTCCGTCTTCTCTGCTCCCAAAACCCGGAGATCACCCGGTACAGTTCCCTGGGGGCGGTTTACGTGCACCAGACCTCCGTGGACATGGCCCGGATCACGGTCTCGGAATCGTTTCCCGATGACCCGGAAAAGATCCAGATCGGAATCACCGCCGGCATCCACGGGGACGAGGCGGAGGGGGTTTATGCGCTTTACCGCTGGCTGAATCTGTGGCTTTCAAAACCGCAACTGCTCCGGTACTACACGTTCCACCTGTATCCGCTGCTCAACCCGGGCGGGTTTGAGACCTTCACCCGGCACAATCCCCACGGGGTCGATCTCAACCGCGATTTCACCGGGGCCCCCACCCAGACGGAGTCCCTGCTGCTGACCCGGGAGTTTACCGAACGCCGGTTTGACGGACTGATCTGTCTGCACAGTGATGACGACACCCAGGGCCTCTATGGGTATGCCAACGGAACCCTGCTGAGCGAGGCCCTGGTCCGTCCGGCCCTCCGCGTGGCCTCGACACTCATCCCGATCAACATGGATGCGGTCATTGACGGGCACGAGGCCCGGGAAGGCATCATCAAGGGGAGCTTCCCGGGGGCGTTGAGTCTGGTCTCGACCCGGGCCTACGGACGGGAACCCTTTGACATCACCCTGGAGGTGCCGAACCTTTTTTCCGTGGCGTCGCGGGTTTCGGCCCATGTGCTGATGCTGCGCACGATTCTGGACGAATACCGCCAGTTTATCGCCCAGGGGGCCAATCTGTAGGAATCCAAACAATTGCCTTGCCTTCGGGGAGGCGCTGTCCTATTCTCTCCGTTCCTTTCAGACTTGGTAAATCCCTCACGGGGTTGGTCTGCGGGAAAAACCCTTAACCAAACCTGCAGTACATTTGTTGCCCATGTGCATCGGCGTGAAATGTACGACTGTTCGATCCCAGCCTTTTTACACTCCGGCCCCTGGATGTCCCCACGGGCCCGTGCCACAAGCGCTCAGAAAAACAGACAGACTTCGTTTGGTTTGAATCAACAAGAAATCGGAGACCCCCATGGTCGACATGCAAGAACTCATCAACGCCTCGATGAAAAATTTCACCGAAGGCTCCATCGTCAAGGGACGCATCCTGGAAATCCGCGGCAAGGAAGCCCTGGTGGATATCGGGTACAAGTCCGAAGGCATCATCCCTCTCAATGAATTCGAGGAACCGGACGCGCTGAAAATCGGCGACGAGGTCGATGTCCTTCTCGAAAACCTTGAAAACGAGGACGGCACCGTGGTGCTTTCCCGCGAAAAGGCCGCCCAGAAGCAGAACTGGGACAAGATCACGGCCACCTCCACCGAGGGCGGCACGATTCTGGGCAAGGTCAAGAGTGTTGTCAAAGGCGGGCTCATGGTCAATGTCGGCGTCGAGGCCTTCCTGCCCGGCTCCCAGATTGACATCGCCCCCCCGAAAAATCTCAGCGAATACGTGGGGAAAACCTTCGAGTTCAAGATCGTCAAAATCAATGAGGAACGCAAAAACATCGTCATTTCCCGCCGCGAATTGATCGAGGCGGAACGCGCGGAAAAACGCTCCTCCTTCCTCTCGAAGATGACCAAGGGCACCCGCATCAAGGGGCGTGTCAAAAACATCACGGATTTCGGTGTGTTCCTCGATCTGGATGGCATCGACGGTCTGCTGCACATCACGGACATGAGCTGGGGCCGCATCAATCACCCCTCCGAAATGGTCAAAAACGGGGACGAGCTGGAAGTGGTCATTCTCGATATCGACAAGGAAAAACAACGGGTTTCCCTGGGTCTCAAAC
Organism: Verrucomicrobiia bacterium; assembly: GCA_033764445.1. Classification (GTDB taxonomy): domain Bacteria; phylum Verrucomicrobiota; class Verrucomicrobiia; order JAWXBN01; family JAWXBN01; genus JANRIZ01. The sequence goes on from JANRIZ010000015.1 coordinate 15,243, forward strand.
AGAAGGACAACAACCCCTGGGAACGTGTGGAGGAGAAATTCCCCGTCAACACCCAGATCTCGGGCAAGGTCGTCAGTCTCGCCCCCTACGGCGCCTTTGTCGAACTGGAGCCGGGCATCGAGGGTCTCATCCACGTGTCGGAACTTTCCTGGACCAAACGCATCGCCCGCGCCTCGGACGTCCTGTCGGTCGGCCAGGTGGTCAAGGCGGTCGTCCTCGGGATCAACAAGGACGAGATGAAGGTCTCCCTGGGTCTGCGCCAGCTCGAGGAAAATCCGTGGGACAACATCCAGAGCCAGTTCCCGGTGGGCACCCAGGTCAAAGGCAAGGTCCGCAACATGACCAGCTACGGCGCCTTTGTGGAACTGACCGAGGGCATCGACGGCATGGTCCATGTCTCGGATCTCTCCTGGACCCGCAAAATCAATCATCCCTCCGAAATCCTCAAAAAGGGTGATGAGGTCGAGGCGGTGGTCCTTGAAATCGACCGCCAGAACCAGCGGATCAGCCTGGGTCTCAAACAGCTCAATGACGATCCCTGGAAGAGCATCGAAACCCACTACAAAATCGGCGACCTGGTCACCGGCAAGGTCACCAAAATCGCCTCCTTCGGCGCCTTTGTCGAACTCAATGACGGTATCGACGGCCTGGTCCACATCAGCCAGATCAGCGAGGACCGCGTGGAAAAGGTCAAGGACATCCTCAAGATCGGCGACGATGTCAAAGCCCGCGTCATCAAGGTGGACAAGGAGGATCGCCGCATCGGTCTCTCCGTCAAGGCGGCCAACTACGACGAAACCCAGCTCGAACGCGAACGCCAGATCATGGAAAATCTCAAGCCCGGCGACGAGCTGACCTCCCTCGAACACGCCTTCGATCAGGCCGAGGAGGAATACCGTCCCGGTCAGGGCAAAAAATAATCACCGTTTGTGCCGGACCGGTTCCCTTCCGGCAAAAACTTCCCAAAAGCCCGCAGGATCCCCTGCGGGCTTTTTTTATGCCGTGCAGCGGCATGGAGTCTTCTGTCGTGCAAGGGCCTTTCAAGCCATCGGTTCAGCCGCCGACCGGAAAAAGAATCTGGGACGGAGAGACATCAATCCATGGTCTGACGGGGTGCTCACCGGAAAGGAAGTGGTGATGGGTCTCGGAGCCGGGAGATTCTCGGAAAAACGGGCGCCCGATCAGCACACGCGCCGGGCGTCACTCCGTTGCGGTCTTGAGATTGAGACGCCCCTTGGGCGGGGGGGGCTTCAAGTCAGGGGGCGTCGGGCGGAAGGGCTTCAGAAAGGCCTCCTCAAAATCGTAGGCCTCATGAAAATCCTCCAGGCGGTCGTTCTCCGTTTTTCCCAGGACGCCCTTGTTGACCATGTTGAAGACAATGTTTCCGAAGTCCTCACAGGTCTGGATGCCCCAGAAATTCAGAAGGGTTTTGCTCATCGGCCCGTATTCCTGAAGGGCATGATCCCGGATTCCCTCCAGCAACTCCCGTCCGCTGACATGGCGGTCACTGGATTCGGCATCTCGTTTGAGCGATTTGAGGGTGTGATCCAGGGACTCACGGACAAACACATAGGCCTCAGTGTGGTAACGCGGATCCTCCGAAAGGATCAGCCCGAGCGCCTCGTTAAAACTCATTTTTTTCATGGGACCGTCTGGTGGGAAGGGCCGATTTCCCGGGGAATCCGCCAATGATTGCGAACAACCATGACCATTCCACCGAGCAAAGCGGCGGCGATGACGAGGGAGACGATCAATTTCTCCTGCTGAGTCAGCGAGAACATGGGCTCATCCTATCGCGTCGATTTTGAAACGTGAAGAATTTTTTTAATAATAATGTCCTCACCGGAAACAACTTTCAAAAAAATTCAACCTCAATCTGGAAAAAAGAGGATCAACGCGATGGACTTTCCGTTCATGATTTTCCGGACCGCGAAAGTCTTTCAAGTTCCCGGTCGAATTCCTCCGCATGCGTGATGGGGGGCAGACAGGTCTGCTGATGGCAGAGATACACGGTCGCCCGGTCCCCCACCCGTCCGCGTCCGCGAAGCAGTGGAAGCTGACTCCCTTCCTCCGCACTTTTGCAGACGAGTTTTGCGGGTAAAAACCGCCGGGAGAGGACGGACTCGAAGGGACCCAGTTCCGACGCGGTTCCGATCAGTGCAATTTCCGTGGGACCATGCACCATGAAATCCGCCGCACAAAGCCAGTACCCGAGTCCGGTGGGCATCCGCGGCGCCAGGTCCCGGATCAATCCCAGGGACTGGCGGGCCCGCTCCGTGTAGGGCTGCCGTCCGAGCAGGGCTCCGAGTCGGAGCAGGACCATGGCCATCACACTGTTCCCACAGGGTGTGGCGTTGTCATCAATTTCCTTCGGACGTTTCACAAGGGTCTCATGATCCCGCGAGGTGAAATAAAAACCGCCGGTCTCATCGGCAAACTGCGCAAGAACGACCTCGGTCAGGGACTCCGCCTCGTGCAGCCAGGTCTGGTCGCCAGTCATCTCATAGACTGCGATCAGACCTTCCGCGACCAGGGCATAATCCTCAAGGTAGGCATTGAGTGTGGCACGCCCTTCCCGGAAGTTGCGCCACAACCTTCCCTCCCGGCGCATTTTGCCCAGCAGGAAGGAGGCGTTGCTGAGGGCGGCCTGACGGTACCGCTCCTCGTTCCAGACGGCGGCGGCCCCGGCAAAAGCCGTCAGCATCATGCCATTCCACGCGGCGAGAATCTTTTCGTCGCGTCCGGGTTTGATCCGTCCCTCGCGGAGGGAAAAAAGTCTCTGTTTCCAGGCGCCAACCCGCAGATGCAGGTCCGCCGGCGGGATTCCGTGAGCCCGGGCAAACTCATCATGGGCCACCGGGACATGCAGGATGTTGTTTTCCTCCCAGTTGCCGTGTCTGGTGACGCCCCAGTATTCGCAGGCCAGGGCGGCCTCACCCCCGAGGGCGGCCTCCATCTCCCCTTGTTGCCAGACAAAAAATTTTCCCTCCACCCCCTCGCTGTCCGCATCCTGTGTGGAATAAAATCCGCCCTCGGGGGAGGTCATCTCCCGCAGGACATAATCCAGGATGCCGCGGCTGATCTCCGCATAAAAGGCGTCGCCATACAGTTGCCACGCCTCCAGATAGGTCCGGGCCAGAAGGGCGTTGTCGTAGAGCATTTTCTCAAAATGCGGCACCAGCCACGTCTCATCGGTCGAGTATCGGCAGAATCCGCCGCCAATCTGGTCGTACATCCCGCCCCGGGCCATTTTGTCGAGGGTCAGTCTCACCCGTTCGCGCGTGGTCCCCTCGCCGGTCCGGACCACCTGCCGCAGCAGGAACATCAGGCTCATGGCCTGCGGGAATTTGGGGGACTGACCGAATCCGCCGTGGACCGGGTCAATGCCCTCGACCATTTTTCCAGCCAGGATTTCAAGGACTCTCGGTGAAAATTCCTCCCGGGAAATGCCCCCGCCGGAAAACCGGTCCATGTCCTCGAGGAGGCCGGCGGATTCCTTTTCCACCACGTCCCGTTTCTCGGTCCAGACCTTGTGCAGCCAGGTGAGCACCGCGGGAAAACTGGTCCGTCCGTACCGGTTGTCGGGCGGAAAATAGGTGCCGCCAAAAAACGGCCGTCCGTCGGGGGTCAGCCACACATTTAATGGCCATCCTCCCTGTCCGGTCATGGCCTGGACGGCCATCATGTAGATATGGTCCAGATCCGGACGCTCCTCCCGGTCAACCTTCACGCAGACAAACCACTGGTTCATGAGCCGGGCGGTTTCCTCGTCCTCGAATGATTCGTGTTCCATGACATGGCACCAGTGACACGCGGAGTATCCGATCGACAGGAGAATGGGCTTGTCCTCGGATTGGGCGCGGGCCAGGGCCTCGGGCCCCCACGGATACCAGTCCACGGGGTTGTGGGCATGCTGGAGCAGATAGGGGCTGGTTTCCCGGGAAAGCCGGTTGGTGAATTTGGGCGTTGCAGTCATGGCCCGTACCTTCCATGATTTGGATTGTCTTGCAATCCCCATTATGAAGACAATGTCCTCCTCAGTCCTGTCCCTGCTCCTGCTGCTTGTTTTCCCATCCCTCACCCTCTCCCAGGCGCAGACGGAAGTGAAGGCCGTCTCGGGGATTGTTTCGGGCGAGGTTCAAAAGGTCGGCTTCCGGGCAATGATCCTCAAGCAGGCCATCCACCTCAATCTCGCCGGCCAGGTCGAAAACCTCAAGGATGGCACGGTCCATTTCACCTTGCAGGGGGCGGAGGATCGGATTCAAAAGGCACTAGCCAACATTGGCGAGGGAACCAAAAAATCCGCAGCGGTGAGAATCACCACCTCCGCGGCACCTTTCAATCCGGCTCTGAAGACCTTTACGGTCATCGGATGGACCTCCACCACACGGGGGGTGACGTCCCCCTACAACCTGGTTTTTACACTCCGATCCGACAACCTGCCCGTCTCCGATCGTGAGGCCAAAAAAATCTACCGGGAAATTTTGGAACGGACCCTCAGCCCTGCCGATCTCAAAAAAAGCCGTGATCCTGACAATGAATGAGTCTCGCGATCGGAAAGTCCTTTGGGCGACATGGTCACTGGTTTCCAAAAAAAATCCGCGGGGCAACCCTCAGGGAATCTGGGGATTGGCCGACAGGATTTCCAGAACCCTTTCCGGGGGACGCCCGATGACGGCTTTCTGACCTGAAATGGCAATGGGTCTTTCGAGAAGAATCGGATGGGCGGTGAGGGCTTTGACAACCTCAAAGTGGGTGATTTCCTCGCTCAAACGCAGGTCCTTGTATGGGTCTTCCTTGGTCCGGAGCAGACCATGGGGTTTGATTTTCAGGAGGGAAATCAGCTCTTCAATCTCTGCGGACGTGAGCCCCGCCTTGAGATATTCCCGAATGGTGGGGGTCACCCCTTTGGACTGGAGGAGGGCCAGCGCCTGGCGACTTTTGGAGCACCGGGGATTATGATAGAGAATGACCTCGTTCATCGCCCCAGAGTCTGGCCCGTCTCCCCGGGCATGGGAAGTCATTTTATAAGGGGGTGCAGAGCAAAAACATTGACAGTCAAACGGTCTAACCCCCGAACTGACCGTCAAAACGCACATCCAGCTGGCGGGCGGCCTTGACCTCGTCCATGCGCTGGACAGGCATGGTGTAGGGGGCGGAGGCGAGCTTCTTGGGGTCCTCGGTGATCTCACGGGCAATTTGCACCATGGCCTCGGCGAATCCGTCGAGAGTCTTGCGGCTTTCAGTCTCGGTCGGCTCGATCATCAGGCATTCCTTCACGATCATCGGCCAGTAAATGGTCGGGGCATGGTATCCAAAATCCAGCAGCCGCTTGGCAATGTCCCGCGCACTGGACCCCTGCTGCTTTTGTTTTTCACCGCTGAGCACAAACTCGTGCATGCACGGCCCCGGATACGGATCGTTGTACACCTCCCGCAATTTGGCCTTCAAATAGTTGGCATTGATGATCGCCCCCCGGGAACTGCGCCGCAGCCCCTCCGCCCCATGGGCCCGGATGTAGGTGTAGGCCCGGACCAGGACCCCGAAATTGCCGTAGAAACTGCGGACCTTGCCGATGGAATCGGGACGGTTGTCATCCCACTGAAACTGGGCGGGATCACTCCCCGGACGCCGGACCAGTCGCGGCGTGGGCAGATAGGCCTCCAGCTCTTTTTTGACACCGACGGGTCCCGCGCCGGGTCCGCCACCGCCATGCGGTGTGCTGAAGGATTTGTGCAAATTGAGGTGGATGACGTCAAAACCCATGTCACCGGGACGGGCCAGACCCAGCAGGGCATTGAGATTGGCGCCGTCATAATACAGCAGGGCTCCCTTTGCATGCACCATTTCCCGGATTTTGAGGATGTCCTTTTCAAAAAGACCGACCGTGTTCGGATTCGTGAGCATGATCGCGGCGACCTCCTCATCGAGGGCCTTTTCCAAAGCCGACAAATCCACACATCCGTCCCGGCCGGAGGGAATGGTCACGACCTCATATCCCGCCAGGCGGGCGCTGCTGGGGTTGGTCCCATGCGAGGAATCCGGCACAATCACCTTTTTGCGCCGGTTGCCGCGGGACTCGTGGTAGGAACGGATGCAGAGGATGCCGGTAAATTCGCCATGGGCCCCCGCCGCGGGTTGGAGGGTGACGGCGTCCATGCCCGTGATTTCACACAACATCCGCTCCAGCTCAAAAAGCATCTCCAGCGCCCCCTGCACCGAGGCATCGGGCTGGTAGGGATGGATCGCCGCAAATCCGGGCAGGGTGGCGGCCCGGTCATTGATCTTGGGATTGTATTTCATCGTGCACGAACCCAGCGGATAGAAGTTCGTGTCCACGGAGAAATTCAACTGGGAAAGCCGTGTGAAATGCCGGACAACATCGATTTCCGACACCTCCGGCAGGGCCGGGGCGGTTTGCCGGAGGAACCCGCGGGGAAGGGCCCCCAGACTTTCCCCGGACGCCACACTTTCCGGAACGGGGCTGGCGCGGTTGCCAGGGACGGATTTCTCAAAGATCAGCGGTTCAATCGTTTTCATGGGGTCAGCCTTTCACTCCCTCTTCGACCCTCCGCGCAACCTCGCGCAGTGCGGCCACATAGGAGTCAATGTCCTCGCGGGTCTTGGTCTCGGTGACACACACGAGCATCTCATCGGTTCGCGCAGGATCAAATCGTGAAAGGGGGACCCCCGCAAAAATCCCCTGTTCGGCCAGCTCCTCGCACAGGACCCGGGCGGGAACGGGTGTTTTGACGACAAACTCGTTAAAGAAGGGCCGGGTCAGGGGCAAACGGCATCCCTCCACCCGCGCAATCTGCTCGGCGGCATAATGGCTGAGCGCCACATTTTGCGCCGCAATCTCGTGCAATCCGCGGGGACCGAGCATGGAGAGGTAAATGGTCGCCCGCAGGGCCATCAGGGACTGGTTGGTGCAGATGTTGGACGTGGCTTTTTCCCGGCGGATATGCTGCTCGCGGGCCTGCAGGGTCAGACAGTACCCCAGGTCCCCGCAGGTGTCCCGGGTGCGGCCGACCAGTCGCCCCGGAATTTTGTGCACGAGAGCCTTTGTGCAGGTGAAAAATCCAAGGTACGGACCCCCATAGGAAACCGGCATTCCGAGGGGCTGACCTTCCCCGACGGCGATATCGGCCCCGTATTCCCCGGGGGCCCTCAGCAAACCAAGCGAAATCGGATTGGGGATGGCCACAAATTGCGCGCCTTTTCCATGGATGACATCCCCCAGTGATTCCATGTCCTCAATGACCCCGAAAAAGTTCGGGGATTGGACAAAGACGGCGGCCGTCGCAGTGTCGACACCTGCGGCCAGGTCCTCGGGACGGGTCGCCCCATCGGCCAGTGGCAGCACCTCGATGCGGACATTGATTCCGCGGGCATAGGTGCGGATGGTCTGGAGATACTCGGGATGCACACCGGCGGAAACAATGATTTTGCCGCGGTCCGGATCGAGATTCAGACACATGAATGCGGCCTCCGCAACACCGGAGGCGCCGTCGTACAGCGAGGCATTGGAAACATCCAGTCCGGTGAGTCGGCACATCAGGGTCTGATATTCGTAAATGACCTGCAGCGTTCCCTGACTGGCCTCGGCCTGGTAGGGGGTGTAGGCGGTGTAAAATTCACCGCGTCCGGACAGATAATCCACCACTGTCGGGATAAAATGTTCATACGCCCCGGCCCCCAGAAAGGACAGGGCCTGCTCCGAGGAGGTGTTGCGCGAGGCCAGACGTTTCATCTCCCGCTGCAATTCAAGCTCGGTCAGGGGCTTCGGAAGCTTCAACTCGGGAAATCTCAGGTCCTGGGGCACCGAGGCGATCAGTTCCTCAAATGTCCTGAAACCGGACGCCTCAACCATTGATTGGAGTTGGGCGTCGGAATTGGGCACGTAATCCATGGAGCGAACTTAATCCCATCGGGAAATCAGTAAACAGGAATGTTCGGGAGTGAATGATTTTTCATCCGTTTATGACAGGGAAAAGCGTGAAATGTCCCATGCCAATGGCTCATCATGATGAGCGACGCACAAACCGATCATCGTCTGTCCATTCCAAAGGCGGAAGAATCCCCCGACAGGAAAACTGGCGACATGAGGCCCCCTTCCCGATCCGCCATTCCCGGTTACTGTCCGATCTGTGCACCGTAGGCGGAGGCGGAGAGCAATGATTCAAGCTCGGACTTGTCGTCGGGACGGATTTTAAAAAGCCACCCCTCACCGTAGGGCGAACGATTGACCAGCGACGGGTCTGCGGTCACTGCCGGATTGATCTCCAGGATTTCGCCGCCGACGGGGGCATAAATGTCCGAGGCGGCCTTGACCGATTCAATCACCGCGACAGGTCCGCCCTTTTCGGCACGGCGCCCGACCTTCGGCAGCTCCACGTACACGACATCGGTCAGCTCATGCTGGGCGTGGTCGGTGATTCCCACCACGGCGGTCCCACCGTCGCAACGGATCCATTCGTGGGAGGAGGCATATCTCAAATCGGCTGGAATTTCGCTCATAGATTTATTTTTTTTGGATAAAGGGTTTTTTGACAACCTCCGCCTCCACCCGGTTGCCGCGCACCTCGATCTCAAGGGGCTGCCCGGGTTTCGCAAAGCCGGACTCCACATAAGCCAGTCCGATCCCCCATTTCAAGCTCGGAGACAGGGTGCCGCTGGTGACCTCCCCGATCTCGTGGGCCCCGCTGAAAACCTTGTAATGGGCCCGCGGCGGGGGTCCCCCGGGATTTTTCATCTTGAAGCCCACAAGTTTCCATTTGACCCCCAGCAGTTTTTGCGCGGAAAGGGCCTGTTTCCCGATGAAATCCTCCTTGTACAGGGCCAGAAACGGAAGCAGGCCGGCCTCCACGGGTGTCATGTCCTTGGTCAATTCATGTCCGTACAGCGGAAAACACGCCTCCAGACGGAGGGTATCCCGACAGCCAAGCCCGCAGGGCACCAGTCCCAGGTCGCGCCCGGCCTCCAGCAATCCCTTCCAGAGAATCTCCGACTTCGCCCCCGGAAAAAAAAGTTCAAAACCGTCCTCCCCCGTGTACCCCGTACGGGTCAGCCAGCAGTTCACCTCGAGAATCCTGACGGGTTTGATGCCGTTTTTTTCGGGCAGGCTTTCACTGACGACACCCTGCATGATTTCAGCGGAGACCGGTCCCTGCAAGGCCAGGGCCCCGGTGCTGGCGGTCACGTTGGAGACCTCCACCCCGTAGTTGCCCGCAAATTTACGGACATACGAAAAATCCTCCTCCACCCGGGAGGCATTGACGACAAGATAGAATTTTTCCTCGCCAATCCGGAAGACGTACAGGTCGTCAATGACCCCGCCCACGGGGGTGCACATGAGCGTGTACTGACCCTCCCCGACCTGCAGACGGGAGGCGTCGTTGGTGAAAAGGTAGTTGATGAAGTCAACGGCATTTTCCCCCTCCACCTCGATTTCGCCCATGTGGGAAATGTCGAAAAGTCCGGCGCGGGTGCGCACGGCGGCATGTTCCTGCAAAATGCCCGCATACTGCACGGGCATGTGCCATCCGCCAAATTCCACCATCCGGGCCCCCAAGGCGACATGGGACTCGTGCAGAGCTGTTTTCATCAGCGTCTCGGTCATCGGGAACAATGTAGCAACCGCTCAGTGACTGTCAACTTCACCATCCGGAAGGGAGATTCCGCCAGTCTTGCCATCCCCACGGCCTTCTGCAAAATGCACCCGCATGTTCCGATCTTTCCTGCTGATCCTCCTTCTGCTTTTGTCCTTCGGGGGATCCCCCCTGCGGGCCGACGCGGGTCTGTCCCAGGAACTCAAAAAAATCCTCTCTCAGATTCACCGGCTCGATCTCCGCTCCTGGCCCCCCAGCCCCCTCCCCGCGCCGGTCATTGAACGTGATGCACTCCGGTACAAGATTGTCAGTGACCGGGGGCGGGTCTTTTTTACGGAGGTCCTGCCCGAAACTCCGTCGGAGGTCTCCAGAATCTGGGAGCAACGGGCTCCGGAGGGCATGGAGGTGTATGTCATCAACGGCGTCAAACAGATTTTCTGGATCGAACTGCATTGGATCGATTCGGCCCAGCAATGGGACACACTCCATCCCCGCGCGTACGACTTCCGCGAGGGGGAAAGACTGGCCGCCGGCTTTTTGGAAACCTTCGGCACCCGCACGAACCCGGAAACCCAGGCCCTGCTCAAGGAGTCCTTTGAAAAACTGGTCCGGTACCAGGACCCGGAGGCGGTCGCCCGCATGACCTTCAAGCCCCTGCCCTACGACATCCAGCGCGAACGGGAAAATCTGCGGTCCGCCTCGCGAAAACTCGGGGAACCCTACGGGGCGGAGGACCTGGTCGAGGCCATCTACAAAATCCAGCTCGACCTGGCTCCGGCGCGTCAGCCGGATCGCAAGGTGGACCTGGCCAACAAACGCAACCGGCTCATGGACCGGTTGCGGGGGAAAATCCCGTGATTCCCGGTGGCACTGCCGTCAGCTTCTGATCTGCCGCAGCAACTCATCGACCCGTGTCTGCACGGAACGGGTCATGACCAGTTTGTCCGGCCAGGAGCGGTGGGTGTAACCTTCGCCCTCCAACTTGCGGGTGGCGTCGATACCCACCTTGCTGCTGATATTGGGCAGGGTCGAGGCATGGTCAAGGCTGTCGGTGGGGCCTTTGGTGAAAATCATGTCCCGCTGGGGTTCGATGTTGCCACACAGCCACCACAACACCTGCTGCTCATCGCGCGGATCAATGTCCTCGTCGACAATGACCATGATCTTGGTGAACATCATCTGCCCCATGCCCCACAAACCGTGCATGATCTTGAAGGCGTGGTAGGGGTACTGTTTTTTGATCGAAACAACCATCAGATTGTGGAACACACCGGCGGCGGGCAGATGCATGTCCACGATCTCGGGAAAGAGCATTTTGACCATCGGGAAAAATATCCGGACACTGGCCGTGCCCAGATAGTAGTCCTCCATGGGTGGGATGCCGACGATGGTCGCGGGGTAAATGGCCTCTTTGCGATGGGTGATGGCGGTCAGATGAAAAACGGGGTAGGCGTCCGGGGGCGTGTAAAAACCGGTGTGGTCCCCGAAGGGTCCCTCGGTCCGGGTTTCCCCGGGCTCCACATATCCCTCCAGGACAAAATCCGAATCGGCCGGAACCATCAGGTCGTTGGTCTCGCATTTGACGAGAGGGACGGATTTCCGGCGGAGATACCCGCCCAGGAGGATTTCATCAAGTCCGTCAGGCATGGGGGCGGTCGCACAAAAGGTCAGCACGGGATCCCCTCCGAGGCAGACGGCCACGGGCATGCGTTTGCCTGTCTCATAATACCGACGGCCATGCCGGGCCCCGACCTTGTGCACCTGCCAGTGCATGCCGGTGGTTTTCCCGTCATACACCTGCATGCGATACATGCCGATATTGCGTTCGCCGGTATCCGGATCCTGGGTGTACACATTGGGCAGCGTGACGAACCTTCCCCCGTCGTCCGGCCAGCATTTCAAAATGGGCAACCGGCCCAGGTCAAAGCTGTCCCCGGGTTCGAACCGGTGAATGACCTCTTTGCAGGGTCCCGAGGAGACGGTGGCGGGCCGTGTATGGATCAGGGAAATGCCCTGTCCGACCAATTTGACCCCATCCATGAGAGTCTTCGGCGGCTTCGCCTTGAGCAGGGCGGCAATTTCCTCCACAATTTGCGCCACGGGCCGGCGCAGACACAGTTCCATCCGGCGTTCGGACCCGTAGGCATTGATGAGCAGGGGAAAAGCGGAGACTTTTCCATCCACCAGGGGCTGTTCAAAAAGGAGCGCCTTTCCACCCCCGGGCTTTTTCATCTCCCGGTCCGCAATCTCGGTGATTTCCAGGTCCGTATCCACCGGAAAGGCAATCCGCAACAATTCACCTTCCCGCTCCAGCACTTCCACAAATTCCTTCAAACTCTTGTAGGCCATGGGCAGATTCCTAGCATACAATTCCCCCCGACGCCAAAGGAAGTTTCCTCCACCCGCGTCTGCGGGTTCCCTGGAACACCCGGGAAACTGTCCTGTCTGCACCGGGAGGTGGTGAACCGGCTCAACCGGATGCCTCATGTGAAATGGGACCGGTCCCCCGAGGCTCCCTGCTCCATCCGCTCCACCGCCCACCGGGCCCGCAATGCTAGGTTGGGCTCGGACGCATGCATGCGGACGCGCAAATCCTCCAGGGCAGGCCTGTACATTCCATGTCCCAGACACCAGGCGGCCACGGAATAAACATGATAGGTGTGGGCGGAAGCCGTCAGAAGTTGGTGGATGAGCGGCCATGCCTCCGGGATGTTCCGTTGCGCCAGGGTTTGCATGGCCCGCGTGGTCTCTCGCCAGCTGGAGAGTCTGGCCTGACGCAACTGGTCGAGCAATGTCTCATCGGATTGATCACTGAGATGAAAGGGAGTCTCTTCCAGATCACAATGCGTGATGGGCTTGTCGGGAACCGGATCACACAGGGCCAGGGATTGCTCCGGCAGGGTAAAACGGCTCCTCCCTGATGTGTGGTTGACTTCCCATGAATGATCCCCGACTTTCTGAAGAACGGCCCCGGTATCAATCCAGGGCAGCAAACAGACTGCAAAATGGGCGGTCCGTCCGGTCGCCTCCATCCGAAGCCGTTTGCTTCCCTCCTCCGGCCAGGCCAGGAGCTTTTTGGGAAATGTCTCCACGGTCTCCAGCCGGCAGTTTTCAGCGGAAATCCAGATGAGTGTGACCTCCGGCCCCTCCGGGGTCCGTACAAACAGCCGGTTCCCGTCGAGTTGTGTGTCCCGTCGCACATAAACCTGCCACGTAAAGGTGTGGATCGACTGCGCCGCGAAATCATCCACAATCCATGAAATGCCCCCCGACTCCGCGGCAACGGTCCGTCTGGCCCGGGTCAGATCATACCGGGGCTTGTAATAGGACAGGGATTCGGCCGTGACCACATGCCGGTGCGGGGTGCGTTGCTCAAAACACAGCTGACCCTGCCGACCCGAGAGAGGACAATACGCGGCTTCCCCGTCGAGATAGACGGTGTTGGCGCTCCCGATGGCTCCACCCTGGATTGCCCGGGCCCACTGCTCGGGGTTTGAATTCTGCCGGAGCATGACATCCTTCTGCTCCGCCGACAAAAAACCGACCGGCTGGAGGGGGTCAACCCCCAGATAGGGCGTCGTAAAATCCACCGGCACGCCATCCCCAAAAATGGGGACTCCGGCAATCTCATACACGACATGGTTGGGGTCGGTCTGGTAGCGGGTGAATCCCTGCAGGGAGTCCGAACACCGGTCCCAGACAAGCATCAGCCGGCTTTTGTTTTCCCAGTTGTCCACCACCGCCCCGGCACCAGGGAGTGTCCACCCGCCCAGTCCGACGGATTTCGGGCTCCCCACTTCCTCCTCCGGCCAATAAACCAGGGTCCACATGCGGTCGTCCTCCGCCCAGGCAATGATATCCTTCCGGTCCCACACCTCCTCGGCTGCGTGCAACAGATGGTGTTGCCCGGTGAGCGAAGCATGACAGGCGATCGCCGCGAGGTTGACCTGTTCCTGCCACCCGTAATGATCCCATGGGGGCAGCAGCAGTCCGGGGCTGGGCAGAAGGCTTTCCATTCCCAAAAAATTCCTGAGGGTGCCGCCATGCGGAAGCCACGGACGGTCCAGGACCTGATCCCCGGCATCCTGTTTCAGAAACGCCGCCGCAAACATCATCAGGGGGGAAAAAACATCGGACTGATAGGTCGATCCTTCCAGGCAATACCCGTCAGCGGGCGTGAAACCAAACACCGACTCCACCTCCCTGAGACCGAACTGCTTCAATGCCTGGGCCTCGGAGGCGACAGGGGGCAGGCAGGCGAAGGCCTCGCCAACGACGGCGCAGGTCAGTCCCATCGAAAGCGACTGGTTGTTGCTGGTGGGAGTGCGGCTGCGGAGGGTGCTGACCATCTGCTCGTGGCAGAACCGGATGAGGTGCCGCGCAATCTGCTCCGATTCACCCCCGCTCCATGCCCCGAGCCTTTCGAGCCACTGATGATAGACGGCCATGCGCAGGGCGCTGGGCCCCCAGCAATAGATGGCCCTGAGCTCCACATCAGGATCCTCGGGCTCCATGGTCCCCAGTTCCCGGGACCGGTCGAGAATGTGACGACGGGATTCCTCCACGGCCTGGGGGTCCTCCATCAGGGCCTCCAGAAAAATGTTGGCCTTGCGGAATGCCACATCGTCGGCAAGACGTTTCTGAAACCGCCGATACAATGCCCCAAGTCGCGGCGAGGGATGGCGCAATTTGCGGCGCAGGCCTTCGGGGTCGCCAATCAGCAGGGGTTCTTTCATGGCGATTCCTTCGATCGGGATTCAGGCGCGTACAGTTTTCGGATCACATCCCTCATCGCCGCGTCAAACGGGAGGGCATCCTCTGCCGAGGCAAAGAGATAGTCATTCCGATGCACCTCGTGGGCATTGTGGATCAGCCGGACGGCCACATGAAGCCGGGTGCCCGACGGGAGTGAAATCGGTTCGATGCGTCTGACCAGCTGGGACCTTTCCCCGGAAACGGACACGGCGAACTCATGCCGGATGAAAGGGATTTCCTCACCGACCCTTCTGATGGCGACATGGCAGGAACCCTCGAAGGGGGCGGTTCCCTCGTGGGTCACCCACACCTCGGGACGCACCTGCCGGCATACGCAATGCTCATATCTCAGCGAAACAATGGTGGGCCGGAAGGAATGGGCGATCATGCGCCATCCCAGTTTCGGGCGTCCGTAATAGTCGATCAATGCGTTTCCCGCCAGTCCCGGCCAGGGTTCGTTGACCCCCCACCATACCACACCGGATACACGGCCCATTTTGCGGCGCAGTTCCTCGACCAGAAAACGTCCGCCCTCCCCCTGCATCCATTGGTTGGCAAGGACGAGTGTTTCCAGGTCGTCGATGCGTCCGAAGAGTTTTTCCGTCGACGGAAGATCCAGCCACAGGTCGGGCAGGCTGTCCCAGGCCGCATGAAAGGCATGGTGCATTTTCCAGATGGGGTGGCCCGGGTCGGGAAACGGGGGGGTGCGGGTGCCAAAAACATCCCGGATGGTTTCCAGGTTGGCAATGGATGAAACGGAACACTCGGAATACAGGTGTTCGCGGGCCTGAAGCCAGAATTCATAGTGCGTCCGGAAGTCACGGTACCGGTGGTCCCCGATGGCGGGGTTCCAGCTCCACGGACCGTGCACTTCCCCCTCCCCCTCCATCGCGGAGGTGATTTGATAGGGGCGCGAGGAATCCTCCCGGGCGGTCACCGATCCCATCAGTGCCAGGGCCGGTTCATCATAACGGTCCGCCCCGGCGCGCCATCCCCGCTCGGGATGCGGGATTTGGAAGGTTTCCCCCAGCCAGGGAAGCACGGATTTCATGACTTCGGTGCCCGAATTGCACAGGTCCCAATAGTGGTAGTGCTCGTTGCCTCCGCTCCACAGGACCACCGAGGTGTGTCCCCGCAGTCTGCGCACGATGGCCGTTGCTTCAGCATGAAGCAGTCGGAGGAATTTTTCCGAACGCGAGATTTTCTGACAGGCCATCGGAAACTCCTGCATGACCATCAGCCCGAATTCCGAGGCGAGGCGGTAAAAGGCCTCATGTTCGCGGAGTCCCCCGCCCCAGACCCGGATGAAATTCACGCCCGCCTCACGGAAGTGTTCAAGAAAAAGACGGTAACGGGACTCGCGGGAGGTCCCGGGACACGCATCCAACGGCACCCAGTTGACCCCCTTGAGAAACACCCGCCGTCCATTGACGGTCAGTTGAAGGGGGATATCCCCGGGCGCCTGTCCCTCACAGGCAATCCGATCGATTTCCCGCAACCCGACTTTTCCTGACCATTCGCAAACCGGCTTCTGTTCTTCAAACAGAACGGCTTCCAGGGTTTCCAGGTGCGCCGGTCCCATGCCATTGGGCCACCACATTTCCGGGAAGGGAACATGAAGCAACAGGCACGCACGCGGGGAATCCACCACGGCCACAGAACGGCTCACCCCGGCGAGTCTCACTTCCAGGGTCCCAAAGGTCACCTTGTGGCTGAATTCCACGGACACCGTCACATCCGCACGCTGTTGGTTGCGCAGGCGGGTGGAAATCCACGCGTCCGCAATCCGGATCTTGTTTCTGTGGATCAATCCCGCCTCGTCCCAGAGGCCCCGCGATTGGAGTCGCGGGGCGAAATCCCATCCGTTGCCCACGCTGTAAGGGGCCTTGAGTGTGTCCGGCGCCTCGAGGCCGCGGTTGGTTTCGTCGGGATGCGGCTCCAGAATCACATGCAGGACATGCTTGCCCGCAGTGAGCGGAATTTCCACACGGGAAAACATCCCCTCATGCCGCAGGACACTCCGCCCATCGAGCAGGATTTCAGAGGAATAATCAATGCCCTCAAAACAATACACCGCCTCCTGATGGTCGGCGAGATCCCGGACGTCGAATTCCGTGCGGTACACCCAGAATTCCGTCTGCATCCAACGCACTTTCTCGACATGATCCAGGACATACAACTCCTCCGGTGGCAATCCAAACGGTGAGGTTTGGATGTTGCCGGGCACGGGCGTGGAACGCCAGTCCCGACCGGGACTCAATACCGCCCCGACCCCGCCGAAATCCTGCGCGGGGATGTGTGTCAGAAACCAGTCGGTCCGGATCATGGCGGTTGGATCGGTTGTGGAAGGAGGCGGGATCAGAGAAGGTCCGGGACCCGGACTGCGGTTCCTTTTTCGGCGGATTCCACCGCGGCAAAAATAACCGCCACGGCACGGGCTCCCTCCTCGAGTCCGGGATCCGGCTGGCCCTGCCCGCGGATGGCCCGGGCCCAGGAGATCAGATTGGTGGTGCCCGCATCGTCAGGCCCTTCGGAGGCGGAGAGAGGTACGGCCACACGGCTTTCAACACCCCCATCCTCGCGGCGCTCCTGAAAAAACACCTCCTCGGGGGTTTCATTCGTGTAGAGCGTTCCCAGGGTGCCGTACAGATGGGCGGTATGTTCGTAGGCGGTCACATGGTGGGCATGCTGGGTGACCAGAACACCCGAGGCGAGACGGTAGAGGACCACACAGACATCCGCCGCCTCGGATTGGGGATTGATGTCGTACCGCATCATGGACATCACTTCGGTGACCGGACCGAACAACGATTGCATCCAGTGGGTTTGATGGACGCCGCACTGGAACAACATGCCTCCGGGATTCTTTTCCCGGGTTTTCTGCCAGGCGGGCATCCGGAAGGGACCATGCATGGTGTGCAGGGAAATGGCCATCAGCTGCCCCAGCCGTCCCGATTCCATGTACTGCCTCACAATCCGGTCGACAGGGGCATTGACGGCCTTGTGTCCCACGCCAAAGACCAGCCCGGTCTTTTTCCGGGCCTCCAGCAAGGCCCGCATTTCCTGCGGGGTCGAGCACAACGGTTTTTCAATGAAGACATGTTTGCCCGCATCCACCGCCGCCAAGGCCAGGGGGGCGTGTGTGTCCGCACCGGTGCTGACGACCACCGCCTCCAATCCCTTTGTCTCAAGGAACTCATCGAGACTGCGCGCCGCCTGCGCCCGTTCCCGTGCGGCGACCCTCTCGCACACCTCCGCATCGACATCAAAACAGCTTCTGACCTCAAAGAGGCCGGTCTGACGCAATTTGTCCAGACGCCAGCGTCCGAAGTTTCCAAGTCCCACAACCCCGAGTTGAATTTTTTCAAAGTCACCCATAATTTTTTTCATCCGATTCACAGCTTGTCACCAACGTACAGGGGCCAGCGAAGCCCTGTCAATACAGGGCCGGACATAACGTTTGTCCGCGGCGGACCGCTCCCGTTGCTTTTCAATGAGATGTTTTTCCCTGAAAACTTCCGCCTGGACGGGGTCCCACGGCGGTACCGGGACGCGCCCCTCCAGAAGGCTCACGACCTGTTCGTATTTGGTTTTTTCCAGCCCGGCAATATCAAACCAGGCCTGTTTGATTGTGACTTCCGGACGGAGCGGGACAAAATCAATCTGCAGCCCGCGGCGGATCCGTGTGGAGGCGTTGGGCGTGGGCGCATGCCACGTTTTTCCGGAATAGACACCGGCGGTGCCGGCAGGGCCCATGTTGAACCGGGACAGACGCCGGAAATTCAGATCATCCGGTGTGAGTTGGTGGGGTGAGGGAAAAAGTTCGGGGCCAAGATTCCAGCGGTCGGTTCCCACCGCCACGCACAGGGGTCCGTTCTCAAGGGTCATCTCCTCAAAATTCACCCACACGCAGGCAAAGGCATTTGCCCCGGACTGAGGAACCGGAACATCCGAATAGATGACATGGTCCACATGAAAAATGATGTTCCCCCTGTCCCAGTCGGCCTTCTCGGTTGAATTCGGCGGCGTGGCCACGAGATGATAGCTGGCCAGCTGACAGTCCCCCAGAACGGCGCGTGCCGCGGCGAGTGTCACCGGGTGTGTCGCCAGTTCCGCAAATGCCTTTGACAGATACATGTCGGGGCCCATCAGATAACGCGGCGGATAATGACCCCACCCCATCTCCGGGTCCTCGTAAAGTTTGCGCCAGTCCTCCAGACAGCGTCCCAGAAGGGCGGAGGACGCATAGGGCGGAAGAATTCCGGCCTTTTCCCGGGCGATGATCCCGAGTGCCTCCTTGATTTCTGGGGTTTCAATGTTTTCAACCATTGTGTTTTTCTGGCCTTGATCAGTTTGATTTTGATCAAAGACTATGATTTTTTTTGCTTCCTTCAATGCTCCGGCATCCTCGAATTTCTTGTAAAATTCATCCAGCGGATAACAGCCCGAACGCAGTCCGTTGCGCGGGGCGGTCGTGCAGTCGCTGAAGGTCCGGCAGATGAGACGCGTCTCCATTTTTCCGTTCCGGGTCGCGTCGGCCAGAACCCCCGGATAGGAAAGAACCATGCGTCCGATTCCGACGATATCCACATGCCCCTGCCGCACATAGTGCTGGGCCACATGGGGCATGTATTCCTGAAGATAGGAATATGCGGACCCCACAACGATCATCGAGGGCGCCTTCGATTTGAGGAATTTGACGGCGTTGATCTGCCGGGCCACGCCCGCGAGCGGATCCTCGTGGGGCTGGTACCCGTCCGAGGGGGGATACGCGGCGGGGCGCTGGATATGGGGATTATAATACGGACTCCCCGCGGAAAAATTCACGAGCCCTATCCCCAGGGTCCGGAGCAGTTCCACAAATTGCACCGTTTCAGTCAGGTCCATCTCCACCGGATTGTCGGGATTGATCCCGAAGGCATAACGATAGGGGAGACAATGGGAGTAATCCTCAGGCATGCCCGGTCCGAGTTTTCCCTGTTCCGCCAGTGCCGGATTGGGTTTGAACGGCACAAAGTCAAAGGCACTCAGCCTCACCCCGATGCCCAGACCCGGCACACGGCAGCGGATCCCGGAAACAATTTCCCGGAGGATGCGGGTCCGGTTCTCAAAACTCCCGCCAAAGGGTCCGGGCCGCGTATGCGCCCCAAGAAATTCATGCAGAAGGTATCCATGGCAGTGCTTGATATCCACAAAATCCGCACCCGCCTCCGCCGCAATTTGCGCCGCCGACACGTATTGGTCGATCAAACGACGGATCGCGTCATCGGTGAGGATCTGGTCATCGCCCTGGACATTGAATTTTCTGTCGAGAATCGGGTGACGGAACGCAATGCGGGATTCCCAGCGTTTTTTGTCGTTGGGTCTGCAGAAACGTCCGGAATGGGTGAGTTGAAAACCAATGACCAGATCATCGGTGCTGCCGAACTTTTCACGATGCGCGGCCACCAACGCCTCGCGGATCCCGGCAATCCCGGCCTTGTTGGTTTCATTGATGATGATCTGGTTGGTATTGGCCCGGCCTTCGGGACAGACCGCCATCGCCTCCCCTCCCCAGATGAGTTTCGCACCACTCTCACCGAAGCGCTTCCATCGGCGCACAATCAGATCGGTGACCCCGCCACTGGTGGTCCCGTCCCATCCTTCCATGGGCTGGATGGCCCAGCGATTGCCGATGGTTCTTGAACCCCATTTGAGCGGCTGGCACAGGGGAGAGTCGCCGTGGAGGGCGATGGAATCCTCGCAGTGGAGATCAATGTTCAGTGCACGGACATGGGCGCGAAAATCTTCGACAGTCTTCAGCGTTGCCAGGCGGACGATTTTCAGGGGTGTTGTCATACTTGATTCCAGGTGTTGGTTCGTTTGGGGATTGCACCCTCAAAGACGCGGGGAAAGGTGGGCGACCATCTGATCCAGACGGGCCAGAATGTCCGCGAGAATGGCGGTATCCGAATCCGGGCGGACGACTCCACGCGGATGTGTCGTCGGACAGGCGATCAGACCCCTGAGTTTCAGAAACTGGGCGGCATTGTGTTTGTAACCGGGCACCTTGGGACGGAAGGCGAGGAATCCCAAATACTGCAGAAGGTCATTGAGCGCATAAAATCCCGGGTCCTGCTTTTCCCAAAGGCGATCCCTTAGGGCAAACGCCTCGGGATGGAATGCGGAAAGTCCCAGCAGGTAATCGCTTCCGTACATGACCATGTCAATGGCCAGATCGTTGCCGGTAAAGAGCATGAATTCGGGGCGCTCGCGTTCCTTGAGTGCCAGCCGCTCCCATTCCAATTCCCGTTCCAGGGATGAATGCTTCATGCCGTGCAGGGAGGGAATCTGCATGAGACGCGAGACGGTCTCCAGGTCAAAAATGCGGCCGAACGGAACGAACATCTCCCCCAGTTCGAATGCGAAAAATGAAGGACAGAAGGCACCGACCTGACGGTGCAGTTCCACCAGCTGGTCCGGGCTCATGTTTTTGGTCTGCGTGCACGGGAACAAAATGGGTGTTCCCCCATGCCCCTGAATCGCCTCGATCTGGGCACGGTAAAGCGCCAGGGCCTCCCCCGGCTGTCCCTCGATGAAGGCACCGGCGACAAACGGCCGACCCTGCGACAGCTCCCGGACACAGCCCAGCACCTCGGCTTTCTGGTGTTCCTCCAGCAGATTGACAAACCCGGTATCCATGTTGACAGCCGGGGTGAGTCCCGCGTTGTAGGTGCGGTTGACCAGTGTCCGGAACCCCTCCCAATCAATCCGGTCCTCCGTCAGAAACGGCAGCAACACGGCGGAATAGGACTTGATCCTGCGTCCGGGCCGGATTTTCCGGGTGAGAGTCATCACATCTGAAGAAGAGCATTTCATATATGATATACGATATATGATTTGTCTTGTGCTGCAAGTCCTTTTTGTCCACAATCACCGCATGATCTCCCCCCCCACCAAACAGCAGGCGGTTTACCGGCACCTGCGGGGACAGATCATGAAGGCCCGCCTCCGGCCCGGCCAGCGTCTGGTCATCGATGACATCGCCCGGGAACAGGGGATCAGCGCCATCCCCGTGCGTGAGGCCATCAAACTCCTGGAGGCCGAGCACCTGGTGGACTGTATCCCGCATGCCGGGGCCCGGGTCACCTCGGTGACTCCTCAAAACGTCCTGGAAACCTTCCTCATTCTTGAAAATCTTGAGGCTGTCGCCGTGTCCCAGCTGACGCCGGTCTATACCGATGTCCTCCATGAGGAACTGTCCTCCCTGGTCCGGAAAATGGATGATTCCCTCGGAAAAGACGACCCCGAATCATGGTCACGCCTGAACATCGAATTCCACAGGACCATGGCCAAACAGACGGGGATGCCGATGCTTCTGGAAATGACGGAACGGGCCCTGGATTGCTGGGACCGGATCCGCCTGCTGTATTTCAAAAACCAGATGACCGGACACCTCACCCGACCCCAATCCGAACATCATGCCCTCATCAAAGCCCTGTCAAAACGGGATTCCGCCAGGGCGGATGTCCTCATTCGCAGGCATAACCAGTCGGCGCTCAAATTTTGCCTGTCCCTGATCGACAAAAAGGCCAACACAACACCCCCGGCACTCCCATGAAGACACACGAGGAAATCCTCGCAATCAAAAAATCACGGATTCACCAGCTCCATCGCTTCGACCTCCGAAGGACTGCGCTCATTGTCGTGGATATGCAGCGCGGGTTTCTCGATCCGCAAGCCTCCTTGTGCGTTCCTCCGGGACGGGATCTGATCCCCCCACTGAGGGGGTTGATCGACGTGTGCCGCACGCATCAGGTGCCTGTTTTCTACACCGCCTTCCTGGCCTCGCCACTGGTCCCGACGCTGCGCGGCGATCCTTTCGGACCCGAACACCTTCCCCCCCAGGCAGGGCAGCCGACGGGATGGGGCCACCCGTCGGGCAACTGCCAGTACGGCATGCAGGGTCCGGAAAGCCCGGAAATCACACCCGAACTGATGCCGCGCCCCGATGAGATGGTCATCCAGGGATATTCCCTCGACAAATTCTACGGCACACCCCTTGACCATGTGTTGCGGGCACGGGACATCCGTTACCTGATCTTCACCGGAATCATGGCCGATCTGTGTGTGGCCTCCACCCTCTTCAGTGCCGCAACCCGGGAATACCGGGTGACTGTCCTGCGCGATGGCATCGCCAC
>JANRIZ010000016.1:0-2681 GCA_033764445.1 Verrucomicrobiia bacterium
TTGATTTCCGAGGTGCTGATCAATTGGATGTTGATTCCGGCCGCGGCCAGCGCCTCAAACATGGTGGCCGCCACACCGGAGTGGGACCGCATGCCCACACCGATGATCGACACCTTGGCGACCTCCTCGGCCTTGCCCAACCGGACCTCTTTCGAGGTTCCGATGAATCCCTCGATGGCGGACCGGGCGCGTTTGTCATCCTCCTTGGAAACCGTAAAGGTCAGGTCCGTGGATTTCTGTCCGCCATGGCCCGCATTTTGCACAATCATGTCCACGTTGACACTCGCATCGGCCAGCGTGCGGAAGAGCCGGGCGGCAATGCCGGGGACATCCGGCAGGTTTTCCACGGATACCTTGATCTGGTTTTTGTCGAGTGACACACCACGGATGACAACCTCTTCCATATTTTTGCTCTCCTCTTTGACAATGGTTCCGGATTCCTCCCCCATGCTGGTTCGGACCTCGAAGACCACACCGAATTTTTTGGCAAATTCCACCGAACGCGATTGCATGACCTTGCTTCCCAGACTCGCCATTTCCAACATCTCATCATAGGAAATCTCCGGGATTTTTTGGGCGCCCTTGACGATCCGGGGATCGCACGTGTAGACCCCGTCCACATCCGTGTAAATCTGGCACAGATCCGCCTTGAGCGCCGCCGCCAGGGCGATGGCCGTCAGGTCCGAACCGCCGCGTCCGAGGGTGGTGATGTGGCCATCCGTATTTTCCCCCTGGAAACCGGCCACAATGACCACCTCCCCGCCGTCGAGATGGGCATGGACCTTTTTGGGTGAAATGTTCTGAATCTTCGCCTTGCTGTGGACGCCATCGGTCACAATCCCGGCCTGGGCTCCGGTCAGCGACACAGCCCTCACCCCCAACGCCTGCAGGGCCATGGCGGTCAGGGCGATAGTGGTCTGTTCGCCGGTGGACAAAAGCACATCCATCTCGCGCTCACTAGGGCTTTGGGAGACATCGAAGGCGAGGCGGATCAGACTGTCGGTGACTCCGCTCATGGCCGAGACGACCACCACGATCTGATGCCCCTGATCGCGCCAGCCTTTGACCCGGCGTGCCACATTGCAGATGCGTTCGGGGTTGCCGACGGAGGTGCCGCCGTATTTTTGAACAATCAATGCCATACCTTATAATCCAATGACTTTCAAAACGGCCTCGCGAGTTGCCGGCACGGCCACGGGCTGAGGTGACTGGGCAATGGCGGTATCCGGGTCCTTCAACCCGTGCCCGGTCATCGTCGCGGTGACCACACTCCCCGCGGGCAGCAGGTTTTGCTGGACGGACTTGATCAACCCCGCCAGCGGCGCGGCACAGGCCGGCTCCACAAAAACGCCCTCCGTCCGTGCCAGCAGTGTATAGGCATGCAGTATCTCGGCATCCGTCACCGACTGTATTTTTCCACCCGACTGGGTTGAAGCGTCCATCGCCCCCTGCCAGCTGGCGGGGTTGCCGATGCGGATGGCCGTGGCGACCGTCTGCGGATCCTCCACCACATGCCCCAACACCAGCGGGGCGGCGCCGGAGGCCTGCCAGCCCATGATGCGGGGCAGTTTTGTGGCCAGACCTTTTTGCCGGTACTCGCGGAAACCCATCCAGTAGGCGGTGATGTTGCCGGCATTGCCCACCGGCAGGTAATGAAAATCCGGCGCATCGCCCAGGGCATCCACAATTTCAAAGGAGGCGGTTTTCTGACCCTCGATACGGACAGGATTGATGGAGTTGACGACCGCCACCCCCTTCTGGGCCCCGAGTTCACGCACCAGCCGCAGGGCGTCATCAAAGTTACCCTCGATGGAAATGATTTTGGCCCCGTACATCAGCGCCTGCGCGAGTTTCCCCATGGCGATCTTGCCCTGCGGCAACAGCACCACCGAGGTCATTCCCGCCCGGGCGGCATAGGCCGCCGCGGAGGCGGAGGTGTTGCCGGTACTCGCACAAATGACAATCTGGGCCCCCTCTTCAGCGGCCTTGGTAATGGCCATCGTCATTCCACGATCCTTGAAGGAACAGGTCGGGTTCAACCCCTCATACTTCAAATAAAGACTGAAGTCCCCCCCGATGGCTTTCACAAACCGGGGCACGGGAACCAGCGGGGTGTTCCCCTCGCAGAGGGTGATCACGGGGGTGGAATCACTGACGGGCAAAAACGCCCGGTAGCGGTTGATGACTCCTGTATAAAGACCTTTTTGAAAACTCATGAATAAAATCCTCTCTGAAAATCAGTCAAAATCCTCGACATGCATCACCCGCGGGGCGGACTTGATACACTTCAAACTCTCAATGGCTTTAAGTGCTTTCCGCAAATCACTTTCCCGGGCGTCATGGATCAGCAGGACCAGCGGCACACTTTCACCGGGCTCCTCACTCTCGGGTTGGATCACGGATGAAATGCCAATCTTGTGCCGTCCCAGGACCGCCGCCACCTGCGCCAGGACGCCGGGTCTGTCGAGGACGTTCAAGCGAAGATAGTACCGGCTGACAATCTGCCCGATCTCCCGGACTTTCCCGTACAATTTGTGCGCACTGAAACTGCGCCCGCATTTGGCCAGGTCCAGTGCCATGGCAGCCTCGGCGATGTCTCCGATGACGGCACTGGCGGTGGGGTCCTGGCCGGCACCGCGTCCGTAAAACAGTGTGTCCCCGACAACATCCCCGCGCACGGC
>JANRIZ010000093.1:0-12194 GCA_033764445.1 Verrucomicrobiia bacterium
AGCAGCACCTTCGGAACCGACCGCCAATGCGGTCGAAGCGACGCGGCCAGGGTCAGCATCAATACGGCGGCGACGATCCCGCTGTGGCCGACAAAAAAGCTGATGCACCGCGGATGGGGGAAATTCTGCTGCATATTGGGGGTGATCACCGCCTGCAGGGTCCCGGAGAGTCCCCAAAAATAGGACAGTTCATACGCGGTCCGGTTCCGTGTCACCAGTGCCACGACCACGGCAATGGTGACCCAGTCGCACAAATGCATGGGCAGTGCCTGGCGGAGGGTCAATTCTCCGATGGACATGCGATAGAGAAAAATCCCGAAATAATTGGCTGTCAATGCCACGGCCAGCAACCAGAAGCACAGACGCGTCAGCCGCTCCTCCCGGCACACCCGCAGCCACCACCCCAGCCAAACGGGGACAACAAAGGTCAGGAACATCACCACGATGTGGCCCTGTCCCAGAAATGCAAATTCCGCCAGCATCAACATGCGGGTCTCCTACCACATTCCACGGGTGAACACAAAAAAACCTTCACACCCGTTCTGCGGGATGTGAAGGTTTTGAACTCAATCGAAAAAAATGCTATTTCCGACGGACGTGGCGCCAGCTCTTGACCTCAAGCTCCACGTTGTCGTAGTCGGAGATGCCAAAGCCCAGCCAGGCCTGGTCGATATGACCGCGAACGACAATGTTCGAATCCACTGGCAGATCGATGTCACTGTCGAGCTCAATGGTGCCGGTCCCGTCATTGAAGAGGTAGGTATCCCCGTCAATTTTTTTGGTCACCTTGCCAATGAGGACGGCATAACGGTCGTCATCCTTGAGCTGGTTCTTGGTTCCCTTGATCCATTGGACAGTGGTGATCTTCCACTTGTTGTTATCCGGATCGCCGGTCAATGAACCTGCCGTGAGGCCGGAGGTTGTGAGTGCAAATCCCATGAGGGCCAGTGTGAGAAGGAGTGTTTTGTACATAGTGATGTAAGGGAATGTAACGGGACACGGATATAAGTCAATATTTTCAGATCAAAAATCATTTTCTTGGACGGCGAAAAATGACTCGCCCCGCCCGGCGGTCTTCCATTAAAGTGCCCCTCCACGATGCGTCATCTCCACTGCAAAATCTCCGGGGCGGTTGAAAAGGCTCTTCAGGATCAACACCTCCGCACGGGCCAATCCATCGGCCACATCGTCCGCACGGCCCTCTCGGATTATCTCCAGGTCCGCCACAGCACCCTTTTTCAAATCTCAAATATCACCGCCCTTGTCGAGGGCATCTACGAGGGGGAGATCACCATTGACCAGCTCCGGGAACATGGCGATTTTGGTCTGGGAACCTTCGAGGGGCTCGACGGGGAAATGATCGTGGTCGATGGACACTTTTACCAGGTCCGGTCGGACGGACGCGCAACGGAGGTGGAGGGCTCGGTCAAAACCCCCTTTGCGGTGGTCACCCACTTCATCCCCGAAAAAACGGTTGAAAATGTCTCCTGCACGACTTTTGCGGAACTTGAAAAAACCGTCGATTCCCTCCGCTCCTCCGAAAACATCTTTTACGCGGTCCGCATCGACGGCACCTTCGACTTTGTCCGCACCCGGGCCATGTGCAAAACACCGGAAGGGGTCCCGCTGGTGGTGGCCGCGGCCCATCAGCCGGAATTTGAGTTTCACAATGTCCGGGGCACCCTGGCCGGATTCTGGTCCCCCCGATACGTCTCCTCCCTGAATGTCCCGGGGTTCCACATCCATTTCATCAATCAGGAGCGCACCGGAGGCGGGCATCTGCTCGACTGCCGCGCCTCCAACCTGCGTCTGCAGATCAGCCGGGAAAACGACCTGCGCCTGGCCCTGCCCGAAAATGACGAGTTTCTCCGGGCGGACCTGACCCGCGACCCTTCCCAGGACCTCAAAAAAGCGGAACATTAATCCCCACCACCCTCCCCCCATGAATCCATCCTCCTCCCAAACCGGTGCCCGGCTTCTGGTCAAAAATCTCGAAGCCCAGGGGGTTGAACACATCTTCGCCATCCCGGGGGCCAAGGTGGACCGTGTTTTTGACGCGCTGCTGGACTCCCCAATCAAAACCCATGTCTGCCGCCACGAACAAAATGCGGCCTTCATCGCCCAGGGTTTCGGTCGGATCACCGGTCAGGCGGGGGTCTGCCTGGTCACCTCCGGCCCCGGCTGCTCGAATCTCACGACGGGTCTGGCCACGGCCACCTCCGAAGGGGACCCGGTCGTGGCCATCGGCGGTTCGGTCTCCCTGGCCGACCGCCTGAAACAAACCCACCAGACGATGGATACGGTCAGTCTCTTCAGGCCGGTCACTAAATTCAGTGCGGAAATCGACTCGGCCCAGGCGGTCTCGGAGGTGCTGGCCAATGCCTTTCGCACGGCGGAATCCGGGCGTCCGGGCGCGGCTTTTGTCAGTGTCCCCAAGGATATCATGGAGGGCGCGGCCCCGGGCAAAGTCCTCACCCCGGTCGGGCCTCCCTCCCCCGGCGGCGGGGACCCCACCGCCCTGGCCAAGGCGGCCCGCATTCTCAACGGGGCCCGCAGCCCGGTCATTCTCCTGGGGCTGATGGCCAGTCACCCGCAAAATGCGGCGGCCGTCGGGGAATTCCTCAGGGCGGTGCGTCTGCCGGTCATGATCACCTATCAGGCGGCGGGAACGGTGCCCCGGGAAAATCTGCCGCTCTTCTGCGGCCGCGTGGGGCTTTTCCACAACCAGCCCGCCGACCGGATTCTCGACGCGGCGGATGCGGTGCTGCTCATCGGGTACGATGCCGTCGAGTACGATCCCTGCCTGTGGAATGCCGGCAAATCCCGCCCCCTGATCCACCTGGATGTCCTTCCCTGCGACATTGACAACGCCTATCAGCCGACGGTGGAAATTACCGGCAACATCGCACTGAGTCTCCGCGCCCTCTCCCCCCTGCTCCAGGCCAAACCGGGCGCGGAAGCCCTGACGCTCCTGACGGAAATCACCCGCGAACTCAGTGCGATCCGCGCCCGGGGGGTCTCCCTGTCGGGCGCACCGGTCCATCCCCTGCGGCTGGTCCACGAGCTGCAGGAGCTGGTGACTGACGACATGACCGTCATCAGTGACGTCGGTTCCCATTACATCTGGATGAGCCGCTATTTCCAGAGCTTCGGCCCACGCCGTTTCCTGGCCAGCGACGGGCAGCAGACCCTCGGCGTGGCTCTTCCCTGGGCCATCGCGGCCTCCCTCTGCCGTCCGCGGGAAAAGGTCATTTCCATGTCGGGCGACGGCGGATTCCTCTTTTCGGCCATGGAACTGGAGACGGCGGTCCGCCTCAAATGCAATTTTGTCCACCTGGTCTGGCGCGATGGCTCCTACAACATGGTGCGCATCCAGCAACTGGCCAAGTACGGACGGGATGCCGCCGTGGAATTCGGTACGGTGGACACGGTGCAATTTGCCCAGGCGTTCGGCGCCATGGGCCTGGCGATCCGCTCGGCGGAGGACATCGGACCGGTTCTCAAAAAGGCCCTCGACACGGCGGGCCCGGTTTTGATTGATGTTCCGGTGGATTACCGGGAAAATGCCGCACTGGTCGCCCAGATGCATCCGGATGTGATTCACTGATCCCCCCCCATGAGCACCCACGCCTCCAATGTTTTCGGTCAGCCTCTCAAGGCCTGCTGTTTTGAACCGCTCACGGGTTTTTACCGCGATGGGTACTGCCACACGGGCCCGGGGGATCACGGGCTCCACACGGTCTGTGTCCGGGTCTCCGATGAATTTCTCGAATTTTCGCGCGAGGCGGGCAACGACCTGAGCACGCCCCGGAAGGAGTTTGGTTTTCCGGGTTTGAAGGCCGGGGACCACTGGTGCCTGTGTGTCACCCGCTGGGTCGAGGCCTTGGAGGCCGGATGCGCCCCGCCGGTCCTGCTGGAGGCCAGCCATGTGAGTGTCCTGGAATATGCCAGCCTTGAGGATCTCAAACGCCATTCCCTCGACAACGCCTGACCGATGGTACTGACATGAACAAACCCCTCCCGATCCTGCTGGCCTTTTCCCTCCTCTTGCCCACCGCCCTCCCCGCCCAGGCCCCGCGTCAGATCACCCTCGAGGACTGCGCCATGGTCACCCGCGACGCCAAGGGCCGTCGGCTGGTCCGCATCAACCCGGAGGCCGTCGACGCCTACCTCGAGCCGGTCGGGTCACGGATCATGCCCCCGCCGCCCCGGTTCCGCAATGCCGCCGAAAAAAAACAGGCACTGGAAATTCTCACCCCGATCATTGAATTGCTCAACACGGCCGTGGCCGCCTCTCCCAACGATCCGGACACGCTTCTGCGTGCGGGCTACGCCAATGGTCTCGGCTACCATCTTCAGATCGAGGACTGTTACGAGGCCGCCAACCGGAATTTCGAACGGTTCCTGTCGATCCGGCCCGAACACACGGGAGGCAATTACCTCTTCGGCATGTTCCTGGCCACCACCCGCGAGGGCAAAAGGAAAAGCATCCGTTACCTCGAAAAAGCCTCGAAAGACCCCGAGTACGACGACGCCCTTTTCACCCTGGGACTGATGTATGTCCGCGTGGACCGGAAGGACAAGGCCCTGGACTGTCTCAACCAATACCTCAAACTCCATCCCAACCACGAAAAAACCAGGCAGGTGATCATGGCGGTGGAAACAGGCAACTACTGACCCGTCCCTCTCTTCTGCCCGCGGATACCGCCCCGGTCTGGCCCCACCCAAATTTCACTTTTCTTCACCCCAAATCTTCCCTATTGCTAGTCGTCTGCCATGTGGAAACGATTCGAAATCCCCGGGATTTTCTCGATGAATATCCCTGAAGAATCAGAGCCTTATTCGACCGAGAACGAGGGTTCGCTCATCATTCCCCTGCCCACGGAACCCAAAACCGAGATCATCATGAGCATCATCCCGGTCTCGGACCCGTCCGGGGTCACCTACGAACTCCTGGAAAACGAACTCAGGGCATTTGTCGAGGAATCGATCAAGCCGGTGGCGGACCTGACCGCGATGAATTTTGAGCCGCCGGTGGAGATCCATTCCCCGGACCTGTACTGCTCCCAGGCCATGCTCACGCTCAGCAACCGCAATTGGTGGGTTGTCCGCGCCTACGCCTACGAGGGAACGGACCGCTACCTCATGGTCCACTGGAACGGCCCCAAACTGCTGCTGATGACGGTGGCCCTGAAGGTTCTCATCTCCATCGAACTCTTCGCCCCCGCCCCGGAGGTTTAGGGGGTTTTGATCAGGAGAGGGGGCGCCACCAAAAACATCCGCGGCTCGCGGGTGTTGCCGATTTTCGGATTGGATCAAAAGTGGCTTTTGAACCACTCCCCCGCCAGCCGCACCTGCTCCTCCATGCCATGGCCGCGGTCCAGATCGGGATGATCGCAGTCGGGGAAAACGGCCAGCTGACAGGGTTCGCCCGCCTTGCGGGCCAGGGCCTTGGCCTGTTCAAGGGAGGTTTTCCGGTCCTTCTCGGCATGAATGATCAGATACGCCCGGGGGGCGATCCGGTGGACCACATCGATGGGCTTGAAATTCAGGATAGAATCGAGTGTGTCAAAGGCCATCCGGGTCTGCAACTGGGGCATCTTTTTGACAAATTCCTCGTACACCTTCTCGGCGCCGGGCTCAAAACTCATGATCTCCAGCGGATGAAAATGGGCCTCCACCCCCACGGTGGCCTGATGGTTCAGGGCCCGGCTGGCCCGGTCGAGCAATTTGCGGAATTCCTCGGGGGGATAATTGGCCCGGATCAACTCCTCGCCGTCGGCAAAGGCGGAGACACTGACCACGGCCTTGACCCGCCGGTCGAGGGCGGCGGCATACGCGGCCACAGCCCCACCAAAGCTCACTCCATACAGGCCCAGCTGGGAAGACTCGATCTCGGGTTGCTGGGACAGAAAGGACAGGCCGTTGCGGACATCCCGCACGAGATTCTCGGGATACAGGCGTTCCCGGGGGCCGCCACTGTCCCCAAAGCCCCGGTAATCAAAAATGAGGGCGGCCAGACCCTTCTGCGCCAGACGCTGGGCGATGCCCGGCAGCAGCAGATTCCGCAGTCCGGTGTACCCCTGGCACAACACAATCCCGGGCACGCGATCCCCCGCGGGCATGGGTTCGGGCAGATACAGATCCCCCGCCAGGGGGAGACCAAACTGGGTGTAAAACTGGATACGTCTGGAGATGAAGGAGGGCATACGGGAAAAATGGGGGAGGTGTCGTCGATCCCGCCGTCTATTGTGCGGGTTTCCGGCCTTTTGCATTCAGCAGCTCGTAGAGGACCTTGGCCGATTCGGGTGGTTTGACGCTCCCGGAAAAAATCTCCTTGGTGGTCACGGATCTTCCGTACGCGGCCCGGTTGACGTCCCGCTGGATGGACATCCCCATGCCGCCGATGGTGGCCCCGGCAAACGCCCCATCGGAACTGGTGTAAACATAGATCGCGGGGGGCGGACCCGAAACATCCTCATTGACGTGTTCCGGTCCGGCGGTGGCGCTGGCTTTGGCATCAAATTTCACCTCGTCATTGGCGATGAACTCGTCGAGGGCCGCAGTGGAATTGAATAGAAAAATGTACTGCTTCTCCTCAAACCCGATCTGGAACCCCACACTGCCGCCCCCCTGATCATAGGCCGCCGGAGCCGACCAACCCTTCGCGGTTTTGCTCAGGATCACCCCCTCACCATGGGAGCCGCCCACGCCGAAACCGCCGCGTCCGATCTCAATGATGGCCACGGCCCTGGCCTGTTCCAGGATTTTGGCGGGAATGGGCTTCGATGACTTCTGCTTTTTGGAGAGGATTTTCACCGCCTCATGGATGCGGTCATCCATTTCCCCGGAATCCGCCGCCTTCATCGGGGTCTGCGGAAAAAGCAGGAACACAAAACCAACGGACAGCAGAAAGGCTTGTCTGATCATGGCCGTACCATAACCGATTCTCTCCCAAACGCAATTAGGGATAAATCCCTAGGCGCTTCCCGGGGAAATCCCGGAGCCGGTCCTATAGATTTTTTTTGAGCCATGGGACAACAAGGCCGCACATTTTTTCACAGGCCTCATTGGAAAAAACATGGTTGGAACCGGGAATCATCGCCAGTTCCTTGGGCTCATTGGCCCGGGCAAATATATCCTCGGAATCCTTGGGGGGAACCACATCATCCTCGGTTCCATGCACCAGCAGCCACGGTGCCTTGATGGAGGCGGCCTGACCCAGCACATTGCCGATCTTTTTCATGTCATCCACATACGCCTGGGAAAGCGGACAGGTTTCCTCGTCCCACATGAATCCCTTCCCTGCCTCGATCATCCCGAACTCCCGCTTGCAGAAGTCCTCGGTGTAGACCATCCCGGCCAGGGAAACCAACGCCTTGATCCGGGAATCCCGCGCCGCACGCAACACACCGACGGCCCCGCCCATGCTGTGCCCCACATAGGCCACTTTCACACTGCCGACCCGGTCCAGCACGCATCCGAGGTCCTCCACCTCCTTGGAAATGGTCGAATCCACAAACCGTCCGCCGGAGGCTCCGTTCCCACTGAAGGAAAACCGCAGGACGGGCAGTCCCGCCGCGGCCAAAGCCTCGGCCAGGGCCACCACAAACGGACGGTCCTTGTTGCCGGTGACGCCATGGCCCAATACGACCAGCTTCCCGGTCTCGCCGGCAACGGCATGATGGGTGTAATCGAGTTTTTCCCCGTGGGTGTTCTGTAGCTCTCCAAACATGATCGTGTCTCCTGGAAAAAGGTTGTGTTCTCCTGACCCCCGCCTCCCCACCGCTGATTGCGGAAAGGACCGGGATGTCACTGATCAAAAGGACTGGCCACGGGCTTGTCACGCCACTTTTGCCGAAAGTATTTCGCCCATCCGTTCAATGACCTGCAATGAAAACGGGGTCTGGGGTCCGTGTTTGAGCAGGGAAAAGGTTTCGTGCGCCTCAAATGCGGAAAACCGCATCACGCTCCGATCCGAATACCCGTAGGGTCCGGTCATCACGGGGTCGGACTTCCCAAAAAGCGCCAGCACGGGCCGACCCAGAGCGACGGCCAGATGCATGGGGCCGGAATCGTTGGTCAGAAGCATCGACGCACCCCCCAGAATCCGCGCCAGATCCACGAGGGTGGTTTTCCCGGTGAGGTTGATGACGTTGGGGGCATCCAGCAGGTGGCTTTCAATCTCGTCCCGCTTCTGGCCGATGAGGACAAACCGGATCTCGGGCAGGGCATCGGTGACCTGTTGGAATCCGGAAAGTCTCCACCGTTTCCACGCCCCCCGCGAAAAGGCATTGATGACCACATAGGTCCGCCCCTGCAACGGCGCTGAAAACCGGTATTCCCCCGTGGGCAGATTCAGGGGAAAGGTCACCGGACCGGGCTTGAGCCCCAGAAAGGGAACGACCTTCAGATAACGGTCCACGGCATGGAGCCGGGGTTCACTCCAGCGGACAATATCATGGTAAAAAAAACGCGACCCTTCGCGCCCATCCTGCAGACCGACCTTGCGGCGGCCCCGGGCACACAGGGTCAGGAGTCCGCTCTTGAGCAGGCACTGCAGGTCGATGACCAGATCGTATTGGTCGGTCTGAAGGTCGCGAAACACAAACTCCGACCAGTACAGATGATCCAACAGACGCGACCGGGTGAAACCCAGCACCTGGTCAACCGCCGGACACAGACGCAGGATGGGTTCAAACTCCGCATTGGCCACCCAGGTCAGCCGGGCCCCGGGAAGCTGGCGCCGGAGTTCCGCCGCCACGGGCAGGGCGTGTATGATATCCCCAAAGGAACTGGTCTTGATCAGCAGGATCTTCACCGGGAAAACACGGTTTATTTTCCCGAGGCCAGACGGTCGGCCAGGCGTTTGGGAAGTCCCGCATCAATGATCTTTTGCTGGGCCTTGGCAATGTCGTAGTCCAGGCGCTTGAGGCGGACGGTCTGGGTGACGGTATCGTAGACGGCGTACGCACACTTGGAAATGCCGTCCCGGGGCTGACCCACACTGCCGACATTGATGAAATATTTTTTGCCCAGCTCGATCTTGACCGTTTCGTAGGTGCCCCCATGCACGGAAATGTCCCGGACAAATGCCAGCGGGACGTGGGTATGCCCGAAAAAACACACGGAGGTCGTCTGGTAGCTGAAACTGGCCGCCGCCGCCAGCTGGTCAAAGACGTACCCCCATTTGTGCGGGGTATCCAGCGTGGCGTGGACGATGGTGAAGGAACCGACCTGGCGGACA
The DNA here is from genome assembly GCA_033764445.1 of Verrucomicrobiia bacterium. Classification (GTDB taxonomy): domain Bacteria; phylum Verrucomicrobiota; class Verrucomicrobiia; order JAWXBN01; family JAWXBN01; genus JANRIZ01. The sequence continues at coordinate 9,248 of JANRIZ010000093.1, forward strand.
AATTTCATGTCCCGCAGAAAGGCCTTCTGGTCCTCGCTCAACTGGTCACGCGTCCACTGGATGGCATGGGAGGCCAGCGGATTGAACCCCTCCAGATCCTCCTCGCCCCCGGCCTGCTCGTCATGGTTGCCCTTGACGACGGGGCAGTCGAGTTCACGGACAATATCAAGGCACGCGCAGGGATCGGCATTGTATCCGACGACATCGCCGATACAGCAGTAGTGCGTCACCTTCTCTTGTTTTGCGTCTTCCAGAACAGTCTGAAGTGCCTCAAGATTCGCGTGGATGTCTCCAAAGATCGCGTATCGCATTTTCCGAAAGCTATCAGAGAGTTGTCATCGTGGAAAGATTCTTTTTTCGGGGGGAATCTTCAGTTCCGCCTCCAGCTCGGGAATCCGTTTGCGGAAGGTGGGAACATGGTGGACCTCCCCCTCCTGCCACAGGCGCCGCATCAGTTCGTAGGCCTCATCATGTTTTCCGGCCGCATAGAGACAATCGGCCACCTGTCTCCTCAGGAAAATGGGGGCGCCCGGCAATTCGGAAGCCCGTCTGTTTGCCTCCGCCGCCTCCAGGTAACTCTGCTGTTTCTGCTTGAGCAACCAGGCGTAATCCCTCCACATTTCCCAACTCTCGGGCAGGACCTCCAATCCGCGCTCCAGGGTCTCACGCCCGGCCTGTATCCATCTCATCTCATTCCGCAGGCGCACGGTCTCCTTGGGCTCGTGCGGATCCACGCGGGCGGCATAGGACATGTTCCAGGCCCGGTGCCAGGCGGCCTGGGTCCAGTAGTGCATCGAAAGGGGTTGCAGCATCAGGGTCAGATCCATCCGCTTGTCCATCCGGAAAAAAAGCTGCCGCTCCCAGTCCACATGCGAAAGAATCCAGAAGATATCCGCACTCACACCGCGAAACCCGCCGAGGATCGCCAGAAACATCTCCTGGGACAGATGGTCTCTCATCTTCAGAATGTGCCGGGTGTTGCCGTATCGCAGCTCCTTGTGTACCTGGGTCAGATGGGTCTCCATCGGGGTCTTGAGCGCAAACAGCATGACCACGGCCACCACGATCCAGACCACCCATCGCTTCTTCCGGTAGGTGGCCGCCCAGGAGTGCAGGAGGGTCGTGCTCATATTTCCCGGAATTCAAAGATCAGCCATGCCAGCAGCAGATACGCGAGTGTCATGCTCACCCCGTATCCGCTGGTAAAAAGGGTCTGCCCCCAGGTCAGGGCCTTGCCCAGGACGATCTCATCGACCACATTGAACTTCTGCAGGTCCGGAATCAGCAGTCCCACCACCACCAGAAATCCCTTCCTGAAAACATCCATCTGGGCCGCCCACGCCTCCTGGGCGATCGACTGAAGATGGCCGATCAGATACATGCTGAAGGAAATGACGGTGATGAACACGACCGACCCCGAAAAGGACGACACAAAGACGGTCACGGCGGTCACCAGGGTGTACTTCACACAGATCAATACCACGGCCTTCACGAGGTTGGAATCCCAGGCGTTCCGATGAATGCGCTCAACCTGGCTTTCGGCACTGTCCCCGGGCACTCGCATCTCCGCGGGGGTGGCCGCAAAAACGGCCCGCGCCTCCGCAACCATCACCTGTTCCTTGGCCAGGATCACCCCGGCAAAAACCACACTCATCACCCCCACGGTCACCAGCAGGATCATCACCTGCCCCAGGAATTTGCCGAGCAGAAACTCCACCCGGAACACCGGTCGGGCCAGCACGGTGTATATGGTGCGTCTCTCCAGCTCGGCGGGGATCAGGAGCGCCGTGCCCACGATTGAAAAAATCATCGCAATGATCGAGATGGCGCCCAGACAGAAGTCCTTGATGAATTTGAACTGGTCCTCGGGGGTGAACTGCGAAAAAAACGTGGCCGAACTGATCACCACAATCCCGAAGATCAAAAACACGTAGAACACCTTCTGACGGATCAGCTCGGTCATGGTGTTGGCGGCAATGGCCCACACGCGTCCGAGGGAAAACATCAGAAGTGGATCGGCAGCGGGTGCCAGCGGGTTAGGATTCTTCATGGCGTGTGCCGGCCTTTTCGACCGCCTCCAAAAAGAGTGTTTCCAGGGAGGTGCGTGGATGTTCGGCCACGATCACCCGCCCTTTTCTCTCTTCAATTGTCCGGCGAATCTCCCCAAGTCCCTCGGGGCCGAGTCCCTCAAAAACGATGCTGAACCGGTCCTGCTGTGGGACGAGTTCGCCCATGCTTCCCTCCAAAATCTTCACGCCCTGATTGAGGATGCACACGCGGTCGCACACCTCCTGCACCTGATCCAAAAGATGCGAACACAGCAAAATGGTCTTACCCCGTTTCTTCAGTTCCAAAATCATGTCCCGGATGTCCCGCGACCCGATGGGGTCCACCCCGGCGGTGGGTTCATCCAAAAACAGGATCTCCGGATCGTGAATGAGGGCCTGGGCCAGACCGATCCGTTGCAACATGCCCTTCGAATACCCGCGCAACCGCCTTTTGTGGCGTCCGTCAAAAAGCCCCACCAATTTGAGCAGCTCCTCGATCCGCCCCGGCAGACGGTCGCCGGGAATGCCCGCCAGGCGTCCGTAAAACTGCAGGGTCTCCTCCCCGCTCAGATACTGGTAAAAATAGGGGTTCTCGGGCAGAAACCCGATGTGGCGGTGGGTCTCCACCTTGTGGCAGGGTTTTCCAAAAATGCGGGCCGTGCCGTCGGTGGGCGTCACCAGCCCGAGCAGGATTTTCAAGGTCGTACTCTTCCCGGACCCGTTGGGGCCCAGCAATCCGAACACCTCCCCGGTCCGGACACTCAAATCCAGGCGGTTGACGGCGGTCATGTGCCCGCTTCTCCAGCCCAGGGGAAAATATTTCGTCAAGCCCTTGATCTCGATCGCATTTTCCATGGCCGGGAGTCTAACCGATTCCCCACGCCGGAAAACAGAAAAAT
>JANRIZ010000027.1:0-4066 GCA_033764445.1 Verrucomicrobiia bacterium
TTAACCACAGAGGTCGCAGAGGGGCACAGAGAGGGAATTTTCATACACTCTTCAACCCGTTGGGGGAAACGTCCTCAAAACCTTTTTTTACAGCCCATTCTCCTCCGTATCTTGAACTCATTGCCTTTTTGGCTCCCGGCGGCCATGGTGGGGACACTTTAATTCCAAAAAAACTTTCCCATCCGTGTTTGATCCGTGTCCATCCCGAACCATCCGGGACAAGTCCGTGGCTCTCAGGTATTTCAGTTGAAATCAGAGGCCACAGACTTGTCCCGGATGGCTTGCTCGTGATTGATCGGAGTTCGGGATGCACTCGGATCAAACACCGATGTTTGGGACGAGCATGAAAAAAAAGGCATCAAGGGATCATTTCATTTCCCGGGCTTTTTTCACCTTGGGCGCAATCACAGCCTTGCAATAGCCCTGCCCGGGATTGTTCCGGAAATAGTCCTGATGATAGGCCTCGGCCGGATAGAAGGTCGGCAGCGGACTGATCTCCGTGACGATTTTGTTGAAGAATTGTTTCTGCGCCTCGGTCCTTGATTTTTCAATCTCCGCCTTCTCGGCATCCGTGGAGTAATAAACCACCGATCGGTACTGGGTTCCCGTATCCGCGCCCTGCCGGTTGAGAGTCGTGGGATCGTGGGTTTTCCAGAAAACCTCCAGCAGCTTTTCAATGGACGTTTTTGAGGGATCGTAATCGATTTTGATGACCTCCGCATGGCCGCTTTTGCCCGTACACACCTCCTCGTAGCTGGGATTTGGATTTTTGCCCCCGGCATAACCGCTGACCACATCCAGCACACCCGGCTGCAGTTCCATCACCGCCTCGGTGCACCAGAAACAGCCTCCGCCCAAAACGAGGGAGGCGGTCGGTGTGGATTTTTTGCTTTCAGCATTCATCGCCGGTCCGGGAAAGAGGGTGAGAATCAGGGTCGTCAGCAGCAATAGGGTCGGTTTCATGAAACCCTACTTTTTGGTCGAGGACTTCACCCACGCGATGAATTCATCGGGTTTCTGGGCGAATGCCCCGACTTTTTTGGACAGTTCCCTGCCCTCGGGCGACAGCAGGATGAAGGTGGGCACACCCTCGACCTGAAACTGACCCGAGAGGGCCTCCACCTGTGCGGCATAATCCTCGGGCATCTGGGTTTTATTCGGGGAATCCGCCACAAAAAGCACCAGATCCTTTTTGGCAAAATCCATGAATTCCTTCTTGGAAAGCACATTTTTTTCAATGAACATGCAGGGTGGGCACCAATCGGAACCCGTGAAGAGGATCAGCAGCGGTTTTTTCTGGACCTTGGCCTCCTCCTGGGCCTTGGCATACGAGGTCAGCCAGCCCTCAAAATGTTTGTGGGTGAATTCCTTGACCTTGGGGACCGCATTCTGGGCCAGGAGTGCGGGCGTGGAGATCAGAAGGAGCGCGAGGGTGGCGAGGAGGAGGTTTTTCATGGGGATAGGATGCTTCAGGTTGGTTGTTTATTCAAACCCTATTCCACCGGTAAAAGTTTCACGTTTTTTCCGGACTTCGATCAGGGCTTGCAGGGAAGAGACACGGGATGGGGAGCTTATTCCCGGACTTTCAGGTTTTCCGGGTCAGATGCCAGAACAACTCCTTCCCCTGCCTTTGCTCCCAACTGCGTGGAACGGACTCCGCCACAAGGTCAAAATGCGGCAGAAACCGCTCCACCAGTTCCTCCCGGGTGATTCCAAAGGGCGGACCCTCCTCGGGTTGGATGTTGTAAAAGACCGCCACAAAACGGCCCGCCGGCTTCAAAACCCCGAGGAGTCCCCTCAGATAATCCCCACGCCTGCCCGGCTCAATCGCGCAAAAAAGTGTGTGTTCAAAGACCACATCAAAAAATCCACACCACGGGGCGGAAAGATCAAAGAGACTTTCCTGCACAAAGTGTGGCGCATGGGGAAATGCCCTTGCCTCTGCGAGCGAGCGGGCCTCACGGATTGCGGTCGGAGCGATGTCCATACCCACGGTTTCAAACCCGGCGGCGGCCCAGGCCCGCACATCATGTCCGCGTCCGCATCCGGGCACCAGCACACGCCCGCGCGAAAAATCCCCGGGAATGGTCGCCAGAAAATCCACCAGTGCCGGGGACGGCTCCCCTTTGTCCCACGCGTCCTCCCCCTTTTGGTACCGCTCCTCCCAATATCCCTCGATCTGGGGGGCGACGACTTTGCCGACATGGGTGGGGGGATTCATGGACTGGCGGCCTATGCCTCCTCAAAGGGCGCGTCTGACTCCTCGGATTCCTCGCGGTAACTGACGTTTTCAAACCGGGTGTACTGGTTGATGAAGGTGAGATGGACGTCGCCAATGGGTCCGTTACGCTGTTTGGCAATGATGAGGGTGGCCTTTCCCTTGAGCTTGTCCCGTTCCTCGTCGTCCTTCGCATAGTACTCGGGCCGCACCAGCAGCATGACCACGTCGGCATCCTGCTCGATGGAGCCGGATTCACGCAAGTCGGAAAGGTTCGGACGTTTGTCGTCGCGGTCTTCAACCCGGCGATTGAGCTGTGACAGGGCAATGACGGGAATCTGCAATTCCTTGGCAATGGACTTGATCGTGCGGGAAATATCCGAGATTTCCGCCTGACGACTTTCGCGTCCGCGTTCGGGAGAACTGATCAATTGCAAATAGTCGATGATCAGCAGCTCCACCTTGTGCCGCTGCTTCATGCGCCGCGCGATGGCCCGGAGCTGGCCGATGGTCAGACCACCGGTGTCGTTGATGTAAATGGGGGCTTCGACGAGTTCCGACGCGGCATGGGTGATCCGCGTCCAGCTCGGCTCATCCACAAAGCCTGTGGCCACATCCTTGGCATTCACACGCGCCCGCGAACAGATCAGTCGTTTGGTCAGATCGTCTGCGGACATTTCCAGACTGAATATCCCCACGGGTTTTTTGAGGTCCACGCCCACGTATTCGGCCAGATTCAGGGCAAGGGCGGTTTTTCCCATCGAAGGCCGGGCCGCCAGAATGATCATGTTGGCCGGATGCATTCCAGTGGTGATCTCATCAAGTTTTTTGAATCCTGTGGAAAGGCCCGTGACAGAGCCTTTGTTCTGGCAGGATTTTTCAATGCTCTGAATGGCCTTGTGAATGAGCGGCTTCATTACCGTCGTCTCGTCCGAAAGAGATCCCTCACGCACCTCGAGAATTTGACGCTCCACCCGGTCGATGAATTCCTCCACGTTGTCGGGTATCTCGTAGGCCTCCTGAATGGAATGCGTGCCCCGGGCGATGATCTGGCGCAATAAAAATTTCTCCCGCACAATGCGCAGGTAATAATCCAGATTGGCCGCCGTCACCACCGAGGTGGCGGTCTCAGTCAGATACGGGATCCCCCCCGCCTTCTCAATGAGCTTCTTGTCAATCAGCCGCTGGGTCACGGTGGTCAGCTCAATGTTGCTGCCCCCGGAGGTCGACTCGTCGTGCATGTCACGGACCACCTGAAAAATGACCTGGTGGCGCAGGTCATAAAAGTGATCGGCCCCCATCCGCATGGTCTCGCACTTGGACATGCCCTCGCCGGGATCCAGAAAAATGCTGCCCAGCACACCCCGCTCGACCTCGATGGAATGCGGCGGCAAACGGTCAAGACCCGATGGATTCTGGTCGCGGGGGGTCTTTGAAAAATCCGGCTTGGCAATTGTGGGAGAGGCCATGGTCCCCACATCCTAACCTCCCTCCCCGTGCTGACAAACCAAAGTTATCGGAGTTTATTCACAGACGGGGATTACCGACTCATCCACAAGTTATTCACAACGACGCTTTCGGAAATTCCCGGGCTTAATTCACTCCAAACTCGATGTTTACAACAGCTTTAATGATTTTTTCGATAGAAGTTGTATCAAGTATTCCCATGTTGGAAGTGTCGGTGGAATAGACCGGGGTGATCTGGAAAATACCCTGGCTGGCCGAGCGCATGCGCCCGAGTTTGGTGCCGGTCTGGCGGGTCATCGCCTCCGCCCGCACCTGGGCGTCCTTGGTGGCGGCCCCGAGCATTTCAATCTTCAGGTCGTCAACCTTGGTGTAAAAATATTG
>JANRIZ010000031.1:0-4111 GCA_033764445.1 Verrucomicrobiia bacterium
ATGCTTTCACTGAGCACGGTGCGCTCATGGCGGCGAATGTGCTCAAGAGTCCTGTCGCGATCAAAATGAGTGTGATGCTCATTGAAACCTTTGTCCGGTTGCGACGGGAACTTTCCGCCACGCAGTCACTGGCACGCAAACTTGCCGAGATTGAGCGGACGGTCATCAGCCACGATACGGCTCTGAGGGAACTTTTCAACGTCATCAAGCCGCTTCTTCTGTCGCCTCACCCCGTTCCCAGACGCAAAATCGGATTTCATCCATGACGACACATTCTTTGCATGGCAACGGGGCCAACCCTCAATGACAATCCGTGGGAACCCGGGACAAGTCTGCGGACGAACCTTGCCCGGTCAGCGTCGCTCGGGACAAACCGCCAGTGGCACGGCGATTCCAACGGCAATGGCCGCCGTCATGAGCACAAGGCTCACCACCAGCGACCATGTTCCCGCCAGAAGGGACAGAGGGGTGCCTTCCCCGAGGCTCATGATTTCCAGAGAACCGATCATGGCACGAAACGCATACGACCCGGGCACCATGGCCACCACACCGGGAAAGGCAAAGAGGGCGGCGGATGCCTCAAACCTTCTGGAAAATACCACGGCACAGGTTCCCGCCACCGCCGCCCCCAGCAGGGTGCCGGTGACCATGTCCATGCCCGCCAGCACGCACAGGGTCCGGGTGGCATGGCTGAGTGTGCCGCACAGGACACACGCCCAGATCATCCGCGGCGGCACATGAAAAAGAAACGTGTATCCCACGGCGGCCACCGCCGCAAACAGGGCGTCCGAAACCACCGGCAGCGGCGGGGCGGCAAGTTCGACGGGGATTCTGACCCCGGTCAGGACCGTCGCCAGTCCCAGGCCGGAGGCAATGGCCAGGGTGATCATGCCCCCCAGGGCCAGACGCGCCAGCCCGAGGGTCATGTGGTTTCTGATCAGGTCCTGGATGCCGTTGATCAGGGGAACCCCCGGCACAATGATCATGCCCGGCCCGACCAGACACAGGGCGGGCGTGAGAGTGCCGGTCATCCGTGCGCCGATGCCTCCCAGGACCCCACTCAGGAGTGCCCCGGCCAGGGGAACAAAAAAAAGGTTTCCGCCCCGGCGCGCCAGTTCCAGACGCACCAGCGTGCCCGCGGCTCCGGCCATCCAGGTCACCCAGAATGTGGTCCAGTCCCCGCCAAAAAGCCGGCTCAATCCGGCGGCGGTCAGTCCCAATGCCACCGAAATGAGCAGGCGCCCGTAACGGGCCGGCATCCCTTCAATGCGTTCAAGCTCCCGTCGTGCGTCCTGAAGGGTCATGCCCCTGTGGCGGATCGAGGCCATCACCGTGTTGACACCCTCAATGACGGTCATATTCACGCCCAGGGCCGGGATGCGCGGACCGACCTTCGTGCGGAACTCCCCGTCCCGGACGGCACTGATTTGTAATGAGGCGTAGCTGATATTCAGGGAGGCGTGACATCCGAAGCGGGAGGCAAATTCCTCGACCGCCCCGCGCACGTGCGCCGAATCCGCCCCATTTTGCTGAAGCAGCCGGCCCACGAGCAGGGACACATGGATCACCTCCTCCAGTGGAGGCGGGTCGTTGGCGGGATGCGGATCGGTCATGGTTCCGGTCCATATTGCCCAAGTCGGCTCCCGGATCAATTCCGTATCTTGAGCACGTTGCGCCCGCGGTTGTTGGTTCTCGGTTGCCGGTTCTCGGAACGCTCAACGTTCAACGCAATATTGGTGGCACCCGATCTCCGAGCGGGTCTCGGTGACCGGTTTCCGGTTTTCGGACATTCAAAAAAAATCTGTGCAAATCTGAGCCAATCTGTGTTTAAAACTCCCTCATTTTGAGTTTTTTGTGCATTTTTGTGGCCAACACTCCCGCATTTTTTTATTGAATTTCCCCCACCCCCGCCCCAAGATTTTCCCTGCGAAGTCCGAATGGTTGACGCCTCACACACATCCGTCAGGTCAGGGGCCTTTTTATCTGGAGTGCGCCACTGACGGGGCAGCGCATGTCCCGAAAACAGCTCCCATCCGAGAGGGGGAATTCCCCGCAGACTTCGCAGATGAACGCGGATGTTTTTTGGGAAACGGGAACCCTCCACAGAATGAATCTTATGACCGGGGAGCGCACGCGCCCCCGCGTGCACCAGGAGGCGCCCCCGCCTCCGTTCCGAAATCAACCGGCAATACCAACGGCTTCTTCGCCCCCTTCTGACAATGGAAAATTGAAAATGAATGCCCTCAATCCAGCGGGCTTCGCACTCCCAACCCGCCCTTGTTGAGAACATGCGTGTAAATCATCGTCGTGGAGACGTCCTTGTGACCCAGCAATTCCTGAACGGTCCGTATGTCGTACCCGCTTTCCAAAAGATGCGTGGCAAAGGAATGCCGCAGACTGTGGCACTTGACCGGTTTGCTGATCCCCGCCCGTGTCGCCGCGGCCTTGATCCATTTTTGCAGCCCGTTTTCGTGGATGTGATGCCGCCGCTTGATTCCGCTCCGGGGATCAATGGACAAACGGTCTGAGGGAAAGACGTACTGCCAACCCCACTCCCGCCCGGCATCCGGATATTTTACTGACAATGCCTCGGGCAGGTAAACAGGACCCACCCCCACCCGCAAATCCCCCCGGAATTGACGTTCGACCTCTCTGAGATGACGTTTCAATGGCTCCTTCAAACTCTCCGGCAGCATTGTGATGCGATCCTTGGCCCCTTTGCCATCGCGGACAATGATCTCACCATACCCGAAATCAACATCCTTGACCCTCAACCGCACACACTCCATCAGGCGCAGGCCCGTTCCGTACAACATCCGGGCCATGAGCCCGAAAACGTCCTCCGGCATCCCGTCCATCAGTTGCCGCACTTCGACACGGGTCAGAACCACCGGCACCCGCTCGGGGGTTTTGGCCCGGATGACCCCTTCCAAGACACCGACATCCGCCTTCAGGACCTCCCGATACAGAAAAATCAGGGCGTTGAGGGCCTGGTTCTGTGTGGAAGCCGCGACATTCCGTTCCACTGCCAGATGTGTGAGAAACTCGGAAATCTCCTGCTTGCCCATGTCATTCGGATGCCTTTTGCCATGAAAAAGGATATAACGTTTCACCCAATCCAGGTAACTTTCCTCGGTCCGGATGGAATAATGCCGCACCCGGATGGCATCACGCACCTGCTCCAATAATTTGGGTTTACCCGTTTCTGAGATTTCAAACTGATTTTCCTCTTGATTCATCATGCATCAACCTTTATAAGAATTAGATCAACAAATTTCCTGTGATTAAGATAGGCGGAAATCACTGAAAATAGACAGAAAAAAATCTGCCGAATACCTGTTAGGCGTCGCTGGCGCACCCAAAAATGAAAACCAAATTCAAACCACACCAAGCCGGCGAAGCAAACGGATGCCAGATGCTCATCTACCTCGTTGTCGGCGGGCTGGCTCTTTCCGTCGTCATCAGTATGTGCGAGGGCGGCGGCTCCCGCGGCGGCTCTCAACATTCGACGCGCAAGAAGGCCGAATACTGTAAGTATCCGGGATGCACAGACCCACCCAGCGAATTTTGGGAGGCCGGAACTGGATACTGCCACCGGCACGCACAGCAACTCCGCGACGAACAGAAGCTCTTAGACAAAGTGAAAAAACAGGGATTTTGAACCAAACCACTACTCCACACCCCAAATGACCAAACGACTCGTTACCTACACCATCCAAGAAGAGAAGGCCCGTCTCGCATTCGGCGCTGAAATCCACGGAATCGACGCCAACTGCATCGACGTTATTTCCGGCCACGCAATCTACTTCGAGAGCGACAAGAACTTGGATGAGCTTTTCCAGATTCTCAGCGCCACTGGCATCGACGGCTCCGTGGACGAGTTTTTCATTTTCACCGTCACGAACTCTGGCTTCGGCATCGGAATGAAGACTGTGCTCGAACGCCTCAAGCGAGAATGACCGCAACGCCTAACAATTTAAGGAATGTAGAGAACCTGATCCCGAAAGCTTTCGGGATCAGGTTCTTTGCATTCTGTGTTGAACGACGCCGGGGGGAAGAGGTTGACGTCAGGAAGGATGTAACCCCGGTCGGCTTTGATGCCTTGCGGAAA
>JANRIZ010000096.1:0-7060 GCA_033764445.1 Verrucomicrobiia bacterium
CCGGAACACCCGCTGCCAGCTCACCGCAAAGACCCGGGCGGTTTCCTGCCAACTCAGGCGTCTGGCCCACTGGCTCAGGAAAAGAATCATCGCCTGAGCACACGGTTGTTTGCCCACACTCCAGGGCATCGCTTCGGTGACGACCCCGCAGTCGGGACAATCAACGCGGCGGGGCCGGTAATGCAGCCACACGGGAATCTGCCACAAGGGCACAAACTGCCATGTCCGCAGGGCAAGACAATCGTAGCCGGGAGCGGCTTTCTGGCATTGGCCGCAACGGCGATGCCTGCGTTTGTCAACCGTCTCGAAAAAGTGCTCAGGATATGGGAAAACAAAAAGCGGTTCCTGCCTCAAAGTGGAATGGGCAAAGCCATCGCCTACACCCTCAAACGGATGAAGACCTTGAGAGTCTTCCTCCATCACGGAGAAGTTGAAATCGACAACAACCTTGTCGAAAACGCGATTCGGCCCACGGCCGTGGGTAAGAAAAATTGGTTGTTTTTTGGAACGGAACTCTCAGGGCAAAAGGCGGCGGTCCTCTACACGATCATTGAAAGTTGTCGCCGACATCAGATCGATCCGGAAAGTTATTTGCGCCATGTCTTGACTGTGCTTCCGACTGCGACCACCTCCCAAATCAAAGACCTCACGCCCGCAGCCATTGCCCGCTCGGGCATTCTGCCCCGGATCGGCAAGCCCAGCCGTCAGCCTCGCTCGCGACGGATGTCGGAGTTCAGCGGTTCAGAAACCAAGGCCGCCTGATTGCGTCTCAAAATCCTCCAGACCAAACCTTGTCAAGTGGGTGCCAGCCGTGACGCTTACAGTTCTCTGAGCATTTGAATGCTGCAACTCTAACAAATACAAATGGATACACCGTATTAGTTATTGCCTGATCCTCCCACGATCCGACTCTTTCAAAAGCCCGCCCGCAACGGCGGGCTTTTTTATTGGTCGGCACGGTTGAATCCCGTTGCGGCGGGCCTTGGCACGGCCCCTGCTGTTTGCAAATCCCGTATCGTGACGTATGTTTAACCCTGAGACGAGGAGACATTGGTTGACCCCATGATCCGAGCCAACAGCCGAATCAAATTCACGCCGGACGATTACTCATTTGTGTTGGAGACACTCGTGGGCACGCCGGAGTCGGAGATTTCGCTCGTCAACCTTCTGGCCGAGGATTCCACCCGGGATGAGATACTGGACCATGAGCGGATCCACCGCAGACTCATGGAGAGCCCCGTCTGTTTCAATGTCTCCCCGGCATTCTATTTTTATATCGTGTGCCGGAGAGCCCTGCTGGAGGCGAAAATTGACGACCGGAATCTTGCTGATTATGTGGCCTCCGTCCTGGAGGAATTTGTCCAGACCGCCCATCTGCACCGGATTCCCGAAGCGCCGGGTCTCCCCCTGCATTACCTTTCCGACATGCTCATCCAGATCCGGAACAGCAGTCCGGATGTCGCCTTTGCCATTCAGGCACATATCGGCAACTTCACACTGTTCCTTTCCGGCGTCTTTCATGAAAGCATCGAACACCGGGCGCGGTACCGTTCGAGCCCCCCCCTGGATTTTTACGAATCGATGGGGCGGACCCAGTTCCAGGTGCTGGCCCATCACCGGCTGGCCCGGGAGTTTGAGTTGGAGACCGTCTATGACCGGCTGGCAAGGCAGTTTGTCGAGGTGCGTGGCGTGGTCAGTTCCATTTCCGACCGGCTGATGCATTGGGGACATGCCCCCTCCGGCATTGACCTGATGAGCCCATAGAAAGAGTGATCATGACCCTCCTTCGGGAAATCCAGGGATTGTTTTCCCGCACCTATGCGGGGACGGGCGTCAATCTGGAGGACTTTGTGGTCGGAGACAGCCGGCAAAGACAGCTGGAGGCCCGGGCGGGGGAGAGCGTGGCGGAGCTTTCCCATCTGGCCCGAACCTATCTGCGCCGCACCGGCGGACAGCTCCGGGTGGCGGTGTATTATGCCGGGGAGGTCATTGAGAATCTTGAAGCCCATCCGCCCCAGAACGGACTTTCCGAGGAGAACATCCATGCATTCATCATGTTTGTGGAGGAGGTCAACCATGCCCACCACGCCATGCTCCGGTTTTTGGAGGGCCATGCCGGGCCGATGGGCGAGGAATTCATCCGTGATCTGGAATTGCAGTCACGGGTGGACACCTATCTGGTCCTTCTGCTGTACAGTGCACGCAGCCGGGGGGTGAGCCGTGTCGGAACACGGCAGCGTGAGTGGCTGTTGGATTGCCTCTTCGGACGGGAATCCTTTGGATACTCCCGGGCGCAACTGAGCCATCGGTACCGTGAAGTCAACCGCCTGGGCCTTCGGTATGTCAGGTATCTCAACGGACTGCCGGGACCTGAGCGCGTGGGGAGTATCCGCCAATGGAGACCGCTGGACTACACCGGCAAGCGGGAATTTGTCGAAGGTCTGGAGGCGTGAGAGAGGATGTACCACGAAGGTTTTAGCCACAAAAAACACAAAGGGAAGACTCCCCGCAGATGTCGCTGAGGACCGCAGATTTTTTAACCACGGATATCACGGATAGCACGGATTCTTTTTTGAGACACCGACAACCGGCAACCCTACCACCCAAGTATGTAGGCAAAGATCAACGGCGCGACGATGGTGGCGTCGGACTCGACAATATACTTGGGAGTATCAATGCCCAGTTTGCCCCAGGTGATTTTTTCGTTGGGAACCGCGCCCGAGTAGGAACCGTAGCTGGTGGTGGAGTCGCTGATCTGGCAGAAGTAGGCCCAGAGAGGAACATGCTCGCGCTGCAGGTCCTGATGGAGCATCGGGACGACACAGATGGGGAAGTCCCCGGCGATCCCGCCGCCGATCTGGAAAAAGCCCAGGGGGGTTTTGGCGGTTGTCTGGGTGTAGTATTCGGCCAGCTCGATCATGTATTCGATGCCCGTGCGCACCGTGTGAACCTTTTTGACGTCCTGGCTGATGCAGTGGCCCGCGTACATGTTGCCCAGAGTCGCGTCCTCCCAGCCCGGGACAAACATCGGCAGGTTTTTTTGGGCGGCGGCCATCAGCCAGCTGTTTTTGGGGTCGATCTGGTAGAATTTTTCAAGCTTTCCGCTCAGGAGGATTTTGTACATGAATTCGTGGGGAAAAAAACGCCCGCCGGACTGGTCCGCCTTCACCCATTCCTCCAGAACCGCCGCCTCGATGCGGCGCATGGCCTCGCCCTCGGGAATGCAGGTATCCGTCACACGGTTGAGATGGCGCTCCACCAGGTTCTGTTCGTCCTGGGGGGTCAGGTCCCGGTAATTGGGAATGCGTACGTAGTGGTCATGCGCCACCAGATTGAACACATCCTCCTCCAGATTCGCCCCCGTGCAGGTGATGGCATGGACCTTGTCCTGACGGATCATTTCCGCCAGGGAACAGCCCAGTTCGGCCGTGCTCATGGCGCCGGCCAGGGTCATGAACATTTTGCCCCCGCCCTCCAGGTGTTTTTCGTATCCCTTGGCGGCATCGACCAGGGCGGCGGCATTGAAGTGGCGGTAATGATGCTGGATGAATTGGGAGATGGGGCCTTTGTTCATGGCCGGAAAATTAGATTCTTCCCGACCGGCTGACAAGGATTGTCTGCGGGGGAATGTGACAAATTGGCGGGGCCCCCTGGTGGGAGGGTCGCGTCGAGCGGGCGGGGCCGCCATCTTGTCACCAGACAGACCTCGACAATCCGTCGGAACCCCGACAGAATCGCGCTGATTTCATGAATCGACTGACCGGAAACCTCACCGCATGGAATGGCCTGACCCTTTTTTTGATTCTGGCCTATCTGGGATTTTTTCTGATCTATCCGGTGACGTATGTTTTCAAGGAGGCCTTTTGGGTTGAGGGCACCTTTACGCTGCAAATTGTGCTGGGCCTTTTCGAGAGCCCCTACCAGATGGGCTGCATTTTCAACAGCTTCAAGGTGGCCGTGGTGGCCACCGTGCTGACCCTGCTGGTGGCCATGCCCCTGGCCCATGCGTTTGCCCGGTACCGGTTCGCGGGCAAAAGCCTCATGAACATGCTCGTTCTCGTGCCCCTGATCCTGCCGCCCTTTGTGGGGGCCATCGGGATGAAGCAGTTTTTTGCGCGGTTCGGGTCCCTGAATCTTTTTTTGGACCAGGCCGGACTGGTTCCCCTCTCACAGGGCATTGACTGGATGGGAGGCAGCGGATTCTGGGGGGTGGTCATCATGCAGGTGCTCCATCTGTATCCGATCCTGTTTCTGAACATTGCCGCCGTCATGGCCAACGTGGACCCGACCCTTCGGGAGGCCGCTGAAAACATGGGGGCCGGGGGCGCACGCATTTTCATGACCGTGACCCTGCCGCTCGTCATGCCCGGGGTTTTTGCGGGGTCGGTCATTGTCTTCATCGCCGCCTTCACCGATCTGGGGACCCCCCTGATTTTCAATTACCGTGAAGTCATCCCCGTCCAGATTTTTGACAAGCTCACCGATGCGGCCGTCGACCCCTCGGGATACGGGTTGATTGTCATTGTCCTGGTCATGACCCTGGTCCTGTTTGTGATCTCGAAACGGATTTTTGGCGGGGGGGGGCATGCGACCCTCACCAAGGGCCATGCCCATGCGCAGGAACTGCCCCTGACCCCGTGGAAGGCTGTTTTGGTGTATGGCGGATTCGGACTGGTTTTTTTCCTCTCGGTCATCCCCCATCTGAGTGTTGTCTTTTTTTCATTTGCGGAACGGTGGTTTTTTACCGTCTTTCCCACCGAGTGGAGCACCCGGTTTTATGCGGAGGTGTTCACACTGCCCCTGAGTGTGGGCAGCATCCGCAACAGCCTGCTGTATGCCTCGTTGAGTGCGTCGGTGGATCTCGTGATGGGGGTGTCTGTCGCCTATCTGCTCACCCGCCGGGAGTTTCCCCTCAAGGACTGGCTGGATGCCCTGGTGATGCTGCCCCTGGCCCTTCCCGGACTGGTGCTGGCCTTTGGATATGTGATGAGTTTCAACTGGAAGATCGACTGGCTCAATCCGCGGGAGAATCCGATGCTGCTGCTCGTCATGTGTTATTCCGTCAGACGCCTGCCTTTCATCGTTCGTGCGGCCGTGGCCGGATTCCAACAGACCAGTGTGTCCCTTGAGGAAGCCTCGCAAAATCTCGGGGCGGGCCTGCTGACGACCCTCCGCAAGATCACCCTGCCGCTGGTGATGGCCAATCTCATTGCCGGAACCATCCTGACTTTTTCCTATGCCATGCTCGAGGTCAGTGACAGCCTGATCCTTGCCATGCGCCAGGACTACTATCCGATTACCAAGGCCATCTACCAGCTGATGGGGCGCATCAATGCCGAGGCCGCACCCGTGGCGTGCGCCCTGGGGGTTGTCGGCATGCTGATCCTGGGCCTGTGCCTTTGGGGGGCGTCGATGGCCTTGGGCCGCAAAATGGGCGACCTTTTCAGGGTGTGATTGATCGGACTCAGAGTTGGACGGGCAGCCCCATTTCCACGATCTGGTTGGGGGGGATCCCGTAGTGGTCGCGCACGGGGCGGGCATTGCGGCTCATGAACCCGTAGAGACTTTTCTGCCAGCGCCACAACCCCGACTGACCCCCGTAAAAAACCACCTCACGGTTGAAGTAATAGGTCAGCCGCCGTGTGTCGATGGGCACCCCCCGTTTGCCGAGCAGGTAAACGATGTCACCCGCCTGCGGGGTTTCCATGTAACCGTGTGGGACAATGACCCGGTAGAATCCCTCGCCCAGGTCCATGATTTCAATTTCCTCCTCCATGTCCAGTTTGGGAACCGGCTGGGTGACGATGCTGATGAGGATGACGGATTTGTGGATGCACAGATTGCTTTTGAGATGGTGGAGCAGGACCACCGGAACTCCCGTGGGGCGACCGGCCATGAAGATGGCCGTGCCCGGAACACGATAGACATTGGAGTCCCTGATGTCCTGGACGACCACATTCATCTCAAGTTCGTTGGCGTAGAGTTTTTGGGCGATGTAATTGCGGCCCGCCTTCCAGACATACATGATCGAAAGCAGGATCGCCCCGATCAGGAGGGGGAACCATCCCCCTTCCTGGATTTTATGGATGTTTGAAAAGAAAAACGCCAGGTCCACCAGCATGAAAAAACCGCACAGCAGGAGCGCCTTCCAGAGCGGGTAATTCCATTTTTCCCGGATCACATAATAAAAGGCGAGAGTGGTGATGGCCATGGTGCCCGTCACCGCAATCCCGTAGGCGGCGGCCAGGTTGGCGGTGGACTTGAATTCCAGAACCAGAAAGATGGACCCCGCCGCCATGGCCCAGTTGATGAAGGGCATGTAAATCTGGCCCTCGATGTTTTCATTGGTGTGGGTGATGTGGGTCCGTGGAAAATAGCCCAGTTGGATCGCCTGCCGGGTCAGCGAATACACGCCGGAGATGAGCGCCTGGCTGGCGATGACCGAGGCCGCAAAGGCCAGACCGACCAGGAAAAAACGGGCCGGTCCCTCGGGGGCGATGGCATAAAAGGGATTGTGGACATCCTCCGGGTGTGCCAGTGCAAAGGCTCCCTGGCCGAAATAATTCAGAACCAGGGCCGGAAATGCCACCAGAAACCAGCCGCGGGCGATGGCCGGGCGTCCGAAATGCCCCATATCCGCATACAACGCCTCCGCCCCGGTGATGGCCAGGACCACCGAGCCCAGGATGAGGGTGGCGTGGTGCGGATTGCTGAAGAGATATTGAAATCCGAAGAGAGGGTTGAGGGCGAGCAGGACCTTTGGATTAAGGCATATCTGCCACGTTCCGAGCACCCCCAGGGTCAGAAACCACAGGATCATGACCGGTCCGAAGATGGTTCCGATCCGGTGTGTCCCGTGCCTTTGCATGACAAAAAGGATTAGGAGCACGATACAGGAGGAGGGAACCACATACGGGGCAAAATCCGGATTGATCGATTTCAACCCCTCCGCCGCGCCCAGCACGGAAATGGCCGGGGTGATGATGCCGTCCCCGTACAGGAGCGCCGCCCCTCCCAGTACCATCAGGATAAACCAGCTGATCCGGCCCGAGGACTTGCC
>JANRIZ010000050.1:0-5776 GCA_033764445.1 Verrucomicrobiia bacterium
TGGCAGACGTTGGAAAAGGCACTGGTGCTGACCCCCTCCTCCTTCGGCTTGCAGCCCTGGAAATTCATCGTCATCACCGATCCGGCCCTCAGGGAAAAACTCAAACCGGCCTCCTGGAACCAGAGTCAGGTCACGGATTGCTCCCATCACGTCGTTTTTGCCGTCAAAACAGCCCTCCCCCCCTCGGAAGTCGACCGCTACATCGAGAGCATTGCCACCACGCGCCAGCAGCCTGCGGACTCCCCCTCCCTGGCCGGACTCAAAAAAATGCTCACGGGCTTCCTTGAAACCCCGGGTTTTTCCGTGACGGAATGGGCCACCCGCCAGGCCTACATCGCCCTGGGCAATTTCATGACCTCCGCCGCCCTGCTGGGCATTGACGCCTGCCCGATGGAGGGGATTGATCCGAAAAAATATGACGAGATTCTCGGTCTCCCGGCCCTGGGACTGACCACCGCGGTCGCCTGTCCGGCCGGGTACCGCGCCGCGGGTGACAAGTACGCCACCCTGGCCAAGGTCCGTTACCCGGCCTCGGAAATCATCGAACACCGCTGATCCGACGGCCCGGCTCTCAGATTGCCCGGCCCAACACCCGGTTGAGGCGTTTCACAAACCCGGGGGTGTCCTTGAGTTCCACGCCCTCCATCAGAAGGGCCTGGTCCAGCAACAGCACCGCCACGTCGGCGATCTTTTCCTCGTCATCAAGGTCTTTAAGCCCCGTGACGATGGCATGGTCGGGATTGATTTCCAAAATGGGTTTGACCTCCGGCAGTTCCGCGCCGCGTCCCATCTGCCGCATCATGGCCTGCATCTGGTAGGTGGGATCGGACTCATCGGTGACAACACAGCTCGGGCTGTCCGAAAGACGCACGGATACCTTCACATCCCGGACGCGGTCGCCAAGGGCCTTTTTGATCTTTTCGGCCACAGGCAGGACTTCCTTTTCCTTCTGCTCATCCTTTGTGTCCTTCAGGTCCGCACCGGCGTCGGAACGGTTGACGGCCTTGAGGTCGAGTTCCTTGTACTTGCGAAGCGAGGGAATGACCACCTCGTCAATGTTGTCAGCCATGATCAGAACCTCGATGTCCTTCTTTTTGTAGGCTTCCAACAGCGGGCTGGCACGGAGCTTGCCCTCATCATCCCCGGTGATGAAATAAATGGCCTTCTGTTCGGCCTGCATCCGTCCCTGGTACTCGGCAAAACTGGTCCAACCTTCCACCTTGGAGGATTTGAAGCGGACCAGTTCCATCAGCTCCTCCCGATGGCCGAAATCCGAATACAGGCCTTCCTTGAGCGGACGGTTGTACTGGCCGATGAACTCGCGGTACTCCTCGGGTTTTTCCTTGGCGAGCTTTTCAAATTCACCCAGCAGTTTTTTCACGCTGTCATTTTTGATCTTCATCATGACCTTGTTCTGCTGGAGAATCTCGCGGCTGACATTCAGCGGCAGGTCCTCGCTGTCGATGACCCCGCGGATGAATCGCAGCCAGACGGGCAGCAGCTCCTTGTCGTCATCGGTGATGAATACGCGGCGGACAAACAGCTTCACCCCGGGTTTGTAATCGGCGTACCCCATGTCAAAGGGGGCCTTTTTGGGAACATAAAACAGGGTCGTGTATTCAAGTATCCCCTCGGCCCGGGTATGGGTCCAGAAGAGGGGATCCTCCATGTCATGTGACACGGTCTTGTAGAATTCCTTGTAGTCCTCATCCTTCAGCTCGTTCTTGGGGCGTTTCCAGAGGGCACTGGCCGAGTTGACCTTTTCGGTGACCGGGGCCTTGGACTTCTCCTGGCCCTTGTCATCGTACTCGGTCTTTTCGTAGGTCAGAAAAATCGGGAAGGCAATGTGGTTGGAATACTTTTTGATCAGGTCCTCAATCGCCCAACGGGAGGCGTATTCGGCCCCCTCCTCGTTGAGATGCAGGACAATGGTCGATCCCTGTTCGGCACGGACCGCCTCTGTGATTTCAAATTCCCCCTTGCCCGTGCTGGTCCACTTCCACGCCTTGTCCTCTCCGGCCTTGCGCGAGGTCACCTCGATCAGTGACGCCACCATGAACGCGGAGTAAAACCCAACGCCAAACTGACCGATCAGGTTCGAATCCTTCCTGCCGTCCCCGGAAAGCCCGGCCAGAAAGGTCTTGGTGCCGGACCGGGCAATGGTGCCCAGATGCTCGACCAGGTCGGCCTCGTTCATGCCGATGCCGTTGTCGGAAATGGTCAGGGTCTTGGGCTCCTTGTCATTGAATTCAATCTTGATCGCGGGATCAAAACTCAGGGTCTTGAACCGGTCATCGGTCAGGGTCAGATACTTGAGTTTGTCGAGTGCGTCCGACGCATTGGACACCAGCTCGCGCATGAAGATTTCCTTGTGCGAATACAGACTGTGAATGATCAGATGAAGCAGCTGGTTGACCTCGGTCTGGAATTGATGTTTGCTCATGGGATTGTCCTCCTCGATTGGGATTGGTTTTGATTGAAGATTCCGTCCTCAGATGGAACTGGGAAAAATGTATATAAACCCTCCTCATCCGGCGGCAAGCGGGAAACGCCTCCGCCCCGTCCTTGCCCCGAACCGGCCTGAGGACCGGATTGACTCCCGGTTTTTCTCTCTTTAACGTACACGGCGCATCGCACCATCCATGGAATTTCTCCAACAAATCCTAAACGGACTTTCAATCGGCAGCATCTACGCCCTGATCGCCCTGGGCTACACGATGGTGTACGGGGTCCTGCGCCTGATCAATTTCGCCCACGGAGACGTGTACATGATCGGGGCCATGACCGGGTTCTACACCGCCACGGCCATCATGAAATACCAGCTTCCGCTGCCGGTGTTCCTGACGACCCTGCTGGCGGCCCTGGTCGTCTGCGGCCTGCTCGGGGCCCTGATCGAACGGGTCGCCTACCGTCCCCTCCGCAACCACCCCAAAATCACGCTTCTGATCACCGCCATCGGCGTCTCCCTGTTCTTGGAATATGGCGGACAGGCCCTGTTCGGACCCGACCCGAAAAACTTTCCGCAAATTGTTCCCGACCGGGACATGATCCCAGCCTCCTCGTTGTCGCTGACACTCATCGACACGACCATTTTTGCCCTCACCCTGGTCCTGCTGGGGATTCTCTTCTGGATCGTCCACCACACCAGCCTCGGACGGGCCATGCGGGCGGTTTCGGAAAATCCGCGGAATGCGGCACTGATGGGGGTCAATGTCAACCGGATCATTTCCCTGACCTTTGTCATGGGCTCTGTCCTCGCAGGGGCGGCGGGGGTGATGGTGGGCATCAGCCGCCCGAAGATCGAACCGCTCATGGGCATTTTGCCCGGGATCAAGGCCTTTGCCGCGGCTGTCCTGGGCGGCATCGGCAACCTGCCCGGCGCGGTCGTGGGGGGCCTGATCATCGGCCTGCTCGAAACCTTCATCTCCGCAGTCAATATCGGGGGGAAAAGCCTGAGCAGTTACCGGGATGCGGTCGCCTTTGCCATCCTCATCCTCATTCTGCTGGTCAAACCCACGGGGCTTTTTGGCAAGTCCACCATCGAAAAGGTATGAAGTCCTTCCTCGTTCAAACCGCCCTTTTCTTGGGGGTCTCGCTCTTGTTTCTCCTTCTTTCCCCGGTCCTGAAAGAGGGCATCAATCCCTATCTGTTTCAGATTCTCATGGTCATGGGCATCAATATCACCCTGGCCATCAGTCTGACCCTCATCAACGGCATCACCGGCCAGTTCTCCATCGGTCATGCCGGGTTCATGGCTCTGGGAGCCTACGGCGCGGGCGGGTTTTCAGTCTTTTTAGGACCCAAACTGGCGGCTTTGGGACTGCCGCCCCTGGTGTCACAAAACCTGTGGCTGGTGGTCTCAATCCTTTTCGGTGGAGGGCTGGCGGCGCTGGCGGGTCTGATCATTGGCATGCCCACACTCCGCCTGCGCGGGGATTACCTGGCCATCGCCACCCTGGGATTCGGGGAAATCATCCGCGTGGTCATCACCAATCTCGACTTTGTCGGCGGGGCACGGGGATTGATCGGCATCCCGACGACAACCAACTTTTTCTGGGTCTATTTTGTCTGTCTGCTCTGCGGCATCCTGGTCTATCGCCTCAGCCACACCCCCCGCGGTCTGGCTCTGAGCGCCGTCCGCGAGGATGAGATCGCCGCGACCTCCATCGGCATCAATACGACCCGCTACAAGGTGGCCGCCTTCATCACCGGCGCCTTTTTCGCCGGGGTGGCCGGGGGTCTGTTCGCCCATTTCTTCGGCTATATCAACCCACAATCCTTCACCTTCGTGAAATCCTTCGAGCTTGTGGTCATGATCGTCCTCGGCGGTCTGGGCAGCATCACCGGGGCCGTGGTCGGCGCGGTGTTGCTGACGCTGCTTCCGGAGTTTCTCCGCGCCCCCCAGGCCTTCATCCCGCTGCCTCTCCCCGAATTCCTGACCGGTTTTCTGGGGCAGGTCAGCCAGTACCGTCTGCTCATCTACTCCCTGCTGCTGATTGTCCTCATGCTCACCCGCCCCCAGGGCATCTTCGGACGACGGGAATTTTCCCTGGCCCGCTTTCTGGGCAGAAAAGGGACCGAACCATGAATGCCCCACCCCTTTTGCAGGTGCACCAATGCACGATCCGCTTTGGCGGGGTGACTGCCCTCAATGCCCTGGACCTTCAGATTCACCCGGGCCAGCTCTTTGGGCTGATCGGTCCCAACGGCGCGGGCAAAACCACGGCCTTCAACCTGATCACCGGCCTGTATCATCCGAGCGCGGGGGAGATTGTCTTTGACGGAACCAACCTGCGCTCCTGCCACCGCCACCGGATCAACCATCTGGGCATCGCCCGCACCTTCCAAAACATCCGTCTCTTCAAGGCGATGTCCGTCCTCGAAAATGTCATGGTGGCCATGCACCGCCACACCCAGCGCAATTTTCTCCCCGCCCTGCTGGGTCTGCCCTCGGCGGAGGCCAACAGGCGGACCGTTGAAAACCTGGCCCTTCAGTGGCTCTCGGATTTCGGCCTCGCAGAGGTCCGCCACGAGGAGGCGGGGTCACTGGCCTACGGGAAACAGCGGCGCCTGGAAATTGTCCGCGCCCTTGCAACGGGTCCCAAACTGCTCCTGCTGGATGAACCGGCCGCCGGGATGAACCCGCAGGAAAAAACCGCCCTCAAGGAGCTGATCCGTCAGATCAAAAAACAATACGGCCTGACCATCCTGATCATCGAACACGACATGAATGTCATGATGGAACTGTGCGAGCGGATCGCCGTGCTCGATTACGGCGTCAAAATCGCCGAGGGCACCCCGGAATCCGTCCGTCAGGATCAAAAGGTCATCAAAGCCTATCTGGGGGAACCGGCGCAATGATGCTCGAAGTCCGTGACCTGAATGTCTCCTACGGGCCCGTCCAGGTCCTGCACAACATTTCCCTGCATGTGAATGCCGGGGAGATTGTCACTCTCATCGGCTGCAACGGCGCGGGCAAGTCCACTCTCCTGCGGACCATCTCGGGCCTGATCTCCCCCACTTCGGGCCGGATTCTCTTCCGCGGCAATCACCCGCTCCACAACGCCCCGCCGCACCTGATCGTCCGGGAGGGGATCGCCCATGTGCCTGAGGGGCGGGGCATTTTCGGGGAGATGACCGTCCTGGAAAATCTCCAGATGGGGGCCTACCTCCGCCAGAGGTCCCAGGAACTCGTGGAGGACTACGACCACGTCTACAAACTCTTCCCCATTTTGCACCAGCGCCGCAGCCAGAAAGCGGGCACCCTCAGCGGCGG
>JANRIZ010000052.1:0-3370 GCA_033764445.1 Verrucomicrobiia bacterium
ATGGTCAGCTACCGCTTTTATTCAAAATGGCTTGCCACAAAGGTTCTGGTCCTCGACGAATCCCGCGCGACCCCGGCCCTCCGCCATGAGGATGGCAAGGACTTTGTCCCAACCAACAAATGGATCGTCTTCGGCCACCACTTCGCGGCCATTGCCGGACCCGGTCCGCTGGTGGGTCCCGTCCTGGCAGCGCAATTCGGCTATCTGCCCGGCACCCTGTGGATTCTCGTGGGGGCCACCCTCGGCGGCGCGGTGCATGATGCGGTGATGATGTTCGCCTCCATACGCCGGGGCGGTAAATCGCTCGGTCAGATCATCAAGGAGGAAGTCGGCACTTTCGCGGGAATCATCAGTCTCATCTCCATCCTGGCGATCATGGTCATTCTCATTGCGGTGCTCGGACTGGTCGTCGTGAAGGCTTTGGCCGAAAGTCCGTGGGGCCTTTTTACCATCGCCATGACCATGCCCATTGCCATTTTTATGGGCCTCTATCTGCGGTATTGGCGTCCGCACAAGGTCCTTGAGGTTTCCGCCATGGGTGTGGTGTTACTGTTACTTTCCGTCTGGGCCGGTCAATTTGTTCACGACAGTTCCTACTGGTCGGCTGTGTTCACAAAGTCCGGCACATGGTTGGCCTGGGCGATCATCATTTACGGGCTGCTCGCCTCGGTGCTGCCAATGTGGCTGTTGCTCGCCCCGCGCGATTATCTGAGTTCCTTCATGAAAATCGGCACGGTTTTTGTCCTGATGCTCGCCATCATCGTCGTGGCCCCCACGCTGCACATGCCGCGCCTGACCCAGTTCACAGACGGCACGGGGTTTGTCATCGCCGGAACCATTTTCCCCTTTGTTTTCATCACCATCGCCTGTGGCGCGATCTCCGGATTCCACGCATTGATCGCGACGGGGACAACCCCAAAACTGATCACCTGCGAATCCACCGTGCGCACGATCGGTTACGGCGCAATGGTCACCGAAATGGTCGTCGCCATCATGGCCTTGGTCGCCGCCTGCTCGATGGAGCCGGGGCAGTATTTTGCCATCAATATGAAGGGCGAACCCGCCGCGGTCATCCAGAAGATCAATGCAGCCGGGTTCCCGGTCACGCATCAGGGCATGGAGAAGCTGGCGGGCGATCTCGGCGAAAACACCATGTACGGTCGCACCGGCGGCGCACCCACTTTTGCAGTCGGCATGGCCCAGATGTTTTCCAAGGCTTTCAATTCCCCGCATCTGATGTCGCTCTGGTACCACTTCGCCATCATGTTCGAGGCTCTCTTTATTCTGACGACCATTGATGCCGGCACCCGCGTGGGAAGATTTTTGCTTCAGGATTTGCTGGGGCACCTTTGGAAACCGCTGGGCGACCTGCACAACACCGGGGCCAGTGCGGGGGCCAGCCTGATTTTTGTCGGGGCCTGGGGCTGGTTCCTCTACATGGGCGTGAAAGACCCACTGGGCGGCATCAACAGTCTGTGGCCAATTTTTGGAATTGCCAACCAGTTGCTGGCAGTCATTGCCTTCTGTCTGGGCACCACACTTCTGCTCAAAATGGGCAAGGCGCGTTACGTCTGGGTCACGGCCGTACCGATGATTTTTCTGATTGCCGTGACCATGACTGCCGGCTGGCAGAAAATTTTCCATGCCGATCCTCGCATCGGGTTCATCTCGGGCATCGAATCCTTCCGCACAAAACTCGCCAGTGTCACTGGCCAGGCGGTGATCGATCTGGAACATCAGATTTTTAATTATCAGGTCAATATCGCCGTCACGGCCGGATTCCTATTCCTGGTCATTCTCGTCGTGGCGGCCAACGCCCACGTCTGGTACAAAATCCTCTCCGGTCAGAAGGTCACCCCCCTCAGCGAGGACACTCCCCTGCCCATGGACAAAGTGCTCAACAAGACCGAGCACATGCTCCGTCCGTAAGTCCCTCCTCAGAAAGGGAACCACGAAGGCCACGAACTGCACGAAGGGGGAATCCGACTAAAGGGCCAAATGCGAGCGAGGCTCCGGGATTGTTTCCCCATCTTCTTGTGCCGTGCGAATCCAGGCTGCAATGGCTTTCTCGGCAAATTTTAATGCTTCCAACCGGGTCCCTCCATGGGCCATGCACCCTGGCAAATCCGGAACCCTGCAAACATAACATCCGTCCTCTTTGCTCCAATCAATGATGATTTCGTATGTGTCTTGGATGCTCATAGCCTGATCTCCGGATGGTGGTTTAATATCTCCCTGATCTGTCTGATCTGATAGGGTTTTGCCTTGCCATGATTTGGCTGGAGTGTGATCCGTTCGATAACCATTGGATGCTTGAAAACAACATGACTCCCTCCACTGTTGCGCTCCTGAAACCCCAGCCGTCGCAGCAATACACATAGGTCCGAAAATTCCCATGTTTGATCCCGAGCTGCATCAAAAAGTTTGTCCAATAGTTTTTCATAACGGCTCATACAACCGACTCCTTAAGTTTAGCATATTCGTCAACCTGACCCACTCCTCTGATGACGCTCCCCCACCGGCGTGGCTGCATCCTTTGTGATTTTTGTGCCTTGGAGTTGACCCCGGATTGATCGGGTGGCCATTCAAATTCCTCTCCCAGCAAAGAGTGCTGGCCTCCGGGACGGGTTTTCTGGTAAGTCTCGGGACCTATGGGAGCGCAATGGAAACAAAAGGGCCGTGAGATTGCCGCCAACAAAAAAGGCAAACTGGTGGGCAAAATGGTCAAGGAAATCATGATTGCCGCCAAGCTCGGGGGGGGGAACCCGGACCTCAACGCACGGCTTTTTGCGGCCATCGAAGCCGCCAAGAAGGCCAGTGTCACCCGCGACGCAATCGAACGGGCGGTCAAAAAGGGGTCGGGGCAAACCGATGAAAAGGTGGATTTTGAAACCGTCATCTACGAGGGGTTTGCGCCGCACAAGGTTCCCGTGATGGTCGAGTGCCTGACCGACAACCGCAACCGCACCGCCCCCGAAATCAAGCTGCTCTTCAAGGCCGGCCAGATGGGTGCCCCGGGCAGTCTCTCCTTCATGTTTGACCATGTGGGCGTGGTGGAAGCCAGCCATGCGGATGCCGCCCTCGACCTTGAGACCGTGGCCATTGAGGCGGGCGCGGAAAATGTCGAGACGCTCGAAGGGCACGACATCCCCGAAGGCCAGCGCGGGGCGGCCTTCACCTGTGCCGCCGTCGATCTCGGTCCGGTTTCAAAATATCTCAAGGGGACGGGATGGAATCTGATCGCCTCCGAGATGCGTTACATCGCCAAAAACCTGGTGGAGCTCACCGAGACCCAGAAACAGGAAGCGCTCGATTTTCTCCACGCCCTCGACGACCACGACGACGTGCACCGGGTCTATGCGGGTTTGAA
>JANRIZ010000060.1:0-10640 GCA_033764445.1 Verrucomicrobiia bacterium
TCAGCAGGTCAGCGGCCTCCTCCGGGTTTTTGTTCTGGCAGGCGTGAAGCGTTTTGATTTTGAGGAAATTGACCAGTCTTCGCACCTCCAGAACTTCCTTGAAATTCATTGTGGAACCGTCGCTGATTTTCAGATCAAAACGGGTATGGGGTCGGGTGTGGGCGAGTTTGATCAGCTCGTATTGCGGCTGAAAATCAGCGGAGAATTCGGCGATCAGAGACTGCAGTTCCGGCGGTACAGGTTCCCCCCGTTTGGGGAAAGGCATTTGTTTTTTGGAGGACTTCCCCAGAATGGGAATAAAATCGAATTTGGGGGGGAGGGGATGGAGGGATGGGAGTATTTTCCGATAGATGACGGCTCTGTTTTCCTCATCCGGGATCGGTGGATAAAGTTTTTCCAAATCATCCAGTGTGAGCGGATACCCCTCGGCTTTGATCTTGGCGTATTCCTGCTCGATCTGGCTGCGGAGATAAAGTCGGAGGCTGACAATCCCGACTGTGGTGAGGACAATCAGCCCGAAGACCCCCCAGACCATCCAGGGCCAGAAGCGTCTGAAAAATCCCGGGGAGGGATCGGGAGAGTCGGAGGAGGGAGGCATGGGGGTTTGATCTCTTTCAGCCGATCGGGAAAATGATACCAGTGACGGATCAGTGTCGGAAAGAATTTTTGTTGGCATGCGGATGGGCGGGCATCCGTGTCCCGCTCCAGTCGCTCACATTCCTGCTGTCTGGAAAGTCAATCCACGTCCTCCAAAAATCCGTGTTTCATCCGTGTTTGATCCGTGGCTCTCAAAGAGTCTCATGAAATCGGGGCCACGGATGAAACACCGATCAAACACGGATGGGTTTATTCCTTTTGAGAATGAATATATTCCTCCCGGACCCGCTGTCGCCGTGGCGAAGGCAGGTGCCTCGGATTAAAGACCGGATATCATTCATCAGTGGTGTGACAGGGAGTGGAGGCGGTTGTCGCATCGTCCGTACCCGACAAAAAAGCCCGCAGGGGATGCGGGCTTTTTGTGAAACGGGACTCCCGCGGTTTTCAGGAGGCCTGCACGAAAAGTTCCTCATTGGACTGGGCGTCGGTGATTTTGAAACATTCCGTCGAGAGGGAGGCATCCGCCTTGAAGGTCATTTTGCCCTGGTAACGGCGTTCCAGATCAATGAGCAGGTCCTCGTCCTCGTGTTTGAGACGGTGGAGGATATCCGGGTGGATGAAGACGCGCAATTCGCGGCCCGCCGGGCTCTGGCGCATGACCTGGGCGATGCGGCGCTGGAGGTCCACCGAGACACTTTCCGGGGATTTGACCACCCCGCGACCCTTGCAATTGGGGCAATCCGCGTAGATGGCGCTCTGGATGCTTTCCGCATGGCGTTGGCGGGTCATTTCCATGAGCCCCAGCTGGGAGATGGGCAGCAGGTGCGTCTTGGCCTTGTCCCGGCGGAGATGATCCTTCATGCGGTTGTAAACGGCCTGCTGGTCCTTGCGGCCCTTCATGTCGATGAAGTCCAGGACGACAATGCCGCCGATGTTGCGCAGGCGCAGCTGGCGGCAGATTTCATCGGCCGCCTCGAGGTTGGTGTGGAGGATCGTATTGTCCTCGCTGTCCCGGTCGCGGGACTTGTGGCGTCCGGTGTTCACGTCGATGGCCACCAGCGCCTCCGTCTCATCGATGACCACATAACCCCCGCTCGGGAGCCAGACCTGGCGGCGGAAGGCGTTGTCGATCTGTTTTTCGATGTTGAACTTTTCGAAGATCGGGGCGGATTCGTTGTAGGTTTTGATCCGGCCCAGCGAACGCTTGGAAATCTGGGCCACCAGGGCCTTGATGCGGTCGGCCTCCGTGGGACTGTCGATGACAATGCGGTCGACATCCTCGGTCAGAAAGTCGCGGACGGTGCGTTCGACCAGGTCCGGTTCCTTGTACACATAGGAGGCCGTCTGGTTTTTCTTCATGTTCCGTTCGATCTCCGTCCATTTTTCCAGCAGCATCGCCAGATCGCGGACGAAGTAGCGCTCCTTCTGCCCCACCCCCGCCGTGCGGAGAATGATGCCCATCGTCTCCGGGATATCCAGTTTCTCGAGGATTTTGCGCAGACGCTTGCGTTCGGCCGAATCATCGACCTTGCGGGAGATGCCGCACTGGTCGGTGAAGGGCATGAGGACCAGGAACCGGCCCGGGAGACTGATGTTGGTGGTCACGCGCGGACCCTTGGTGCCGATGGGACCCTTGGTGACCTGGACCATGATGTCCGATCCGGGCGGGTACATGCGGGGGATGTCGCGCAGGTCGATCCGTTTGGCGCGGTTTTTCTTTTTGCCGCCGCGGTCGATGGTTTCCATTTCCTCGTCGAGGGCCGCCGGGATCATGTCCCAGTGGTGGAGGAAGGCGTTTTTTTCAAAGCCGATGTCCACGAAGGCCGCCTTCAGGCCCATTTCATGGTTTTTGATGCGGCCCTTGAAGATGCTGCCGACGATGCGTTCCTTGTCGGTCCGTTCGATCGACAGCTCCTCGAGCTGTCCCTTCTCGATGACCGCGACGCGGTACTCAAGCTTCTCGACATTGATGACGATTTCGCGTTCGGGGGATTTTCCCTTCACGAAGTTGATGATTTTTTTGACGGTTTCCATGATCATGTTTTTTGGAATCCTTTCATTGGTTGTGTCCCCTCCCTGAGGCGGGTCCGTCCGCCTTTTCAGGGGCAGTCCCGGAGTGATCCCGCAGGAGGGGGCTGTTGTTGTTATGAGTAATTTCTCCGATGGATCCACACACTTTGGAGGATTGCCACCGCCGCCATCGAGATGACCATAAATGAGCCGCCGTTGCTGATGAAGGGAAGCGGGATTCCCGTGATGGGCATGACCCCGAGAGTCATGCCGACATTTTCGTAAAGATGGGCAAAAAGCATGGCGATGATGCCCGCGCACAGGAGCCGTCCGTAGGTATCGCGGGCCAAGAGGGCGATGCGGGTCCCGCTCATGAGAATGCCGGCAAAGACCAGGAGGATGACCGTGCAACCCAGGAAACCGACCTCCTCGCCGATGACCGCAAAGATCGCGTCGCTGTGGGCGACGGCCTTCGGGATGTATTCCGCGCGGGTCTGGGTGCTCTGGGTGTAGCCCTTGCCCCAGATGCCGCCCGTGCCGATGGCCACCCGCATCTGGATGAGCATGTAGCCGGAGGTTTTGCGGTATTTTTCCGGTTCCAGAAAGGAAATCAGCCGTTCCTTCTGGTATTTTTTGAGTTTGACCCCCGGGACCATGTCGTTGTAAACCGCGACACTGCCCGCCATCCCGCAGGCCAGCAGAAGGATGAGGAAGGATTTGCGGATGCCCGCCACGAAGGCGATGCTCAGGAAAATCGGGACAAAAACCAGGGCCGAACCGAGGTCGGGCTGCTTGAGAATCAGGAGCATCGGGACCCCCAGAATGATCCCGGCGAGGATGAAATACTTGATGTGGCGCACCTCCAGCCGGGTGCGGCCCAGGAAGGCGGCCAGCATGATGATGGTGGAAATTTTTGTGATTTCAACCGGTTGGAAGGGGGGAATCCCGGGAATTTTGACCCAGCTTTTGGAATGGTTCACGTCCAGACCGAAACCGGGAACAAACGTGAGCGTCAGCATGAGCACCCCCACCACGTAGATGGGAATGGCCAGCTTGATGTAGAGGCTGTAATCGATCTGGATGAGGATCAGGTAAACCACCAGACCGATGCAGAACCAGCGGGTCTGGTTGATCCAGGCATCGTGGAGCAGGGGGATATCCGAATACAGCTGGGCGCTTCTGATGAAGGCAATGCCCGCTGCGGAGAGCAGCAGCATGCTGATGAATAGCCACCAGTTCTGATGCAGGAATTTTTTGACAATCTGTTCCATGGACCTCGTTTAATCCGCCCCCTCGGCATCATCGCTGTAAATGCGCAATCCCCGCACCCCCTGCATCCGGATCTTGGGACGGACCCGTTCGGAGGGCGCGTCCCCCGAGACCACTTCCGCCGGGGTGGCGTAGGTGGACGTCACATCGGCACCGGGGACCGCGTTGGGATCGGCGGGAACCAGGGCGTTTGGATCCGCCAAGGCCGCCGATTCCTGCTGCTGGGTGTCGCTGAGGAAAGCCTGGTCCACCGGGGCCGGGGCCTCACCGGGCTGGAGGGCGGGCAGACTGAATATCTGACGCCAGATTTTCCCCGCCACGGGAGCACAGGTCGAGCCTCCCGAGACCCCGCCCTCGACCAGGACGCACATGGCATAACGGGTGTTTTCGTAGGGGGCAAATGTGATGAACCAGGTCCGGGTGTCCTTGACCAGTTCGCCCGAGGCCAGACGCCGGTTGAACTGGGCGGACCCCGTTTTGCCGCCGATTTTCATGTCCTTCTGGCGGGCATTGCCGCCGGTTCCCTCCTCGATGACCGCGAGCATGCCCTCGCGGACCGCGTTCAGGTTCTGGAGTTTGAAACCCGTTTCCCACCGGACCTGTGGCGGATTGTCAAACACAATGCGGCCCTCCTCATCGGTGATTTTGTCCACGATGCGGGGTTCGTAGAGCGTCCCCCCGTTGGCAATGGTCGCCGTCATCATGGCCATCTGGAGCGGGGTGACCTTCACGTACCCCTGGCCGATGGAGGTGTTGGCCGTGTAGGCATCCGTCCAGCGCTCCCGCGGGTAGCGGATTTTCATCCATTCCCGGTTGGGGATGACCCCGTCGGATTCGGACTCGACCTGGGAATCCGTCCTCATGCCCAGACCCAGTTTGGCGGCCGTCTGGCTGATGGCCTCCGGACCGGCCTTGATGCCCAGGCGGTAGAAATAGCCGTTGCAGGAGATGGCGATGGCGGTTTTCATCGGGATGGAGCCATGGCTGTCCGGGGCTTTCCAGCACTTGAAGAAGTGGTTGCCCAGTTGGATGCCCGACGCACAGTCAAGGGTGTCGGAGGGTTTGATGACCCCCTTTTCGAGGGCGGCGAGGGCGATGACCGGTTTGAAGATGGACCCCGGGGCATAGGAACTGACCGCGCGGTTGAGCAGGGGGGAATCCGGGTCGTTGTAGAGCCGGGTCAGTTCCTTCTGGCTGATGGCCGGGATGTAGGCATTCGGGTCGAAACTGGGGATCGAGGCCATGGCCACGATGTCCCCGTTGTGGATATCGACGACCACCGCCGCGCCGCGTCCGACATCCTTGAGCGCGTTTTCGACAATCTGCTGGATGCGCACATCGATGGCCAGAAAGACCGAGTTGCCCTGGATCGGCGGCATGCGACGGACCTCCCCCTCGATGAATCCGCGGGTGTTGACACGGATCACCCGCTGGCCTTCCTGGCCGACCAGATATTCATCCATCGTTTTTTCGAGACCCTGTTTTCCGACAAAGGAGGGGAGGAATCCCGTCATGTCCTCCCTGTTTTCCGGGCGCCCGACATATCCGAGCAGGTGGGCCGCCAGAGGCCCCATCGGGTAGGAGCGGACCGCCTCGACGCTGATGTCCACGCCGGAGATGATGGGGCTGTTTTCAAAGAACCGGGCCTTCAATTCGGGCGTGACATTGATTTTGACCTTGAAGGGTTGGAACGGCTCCTGGTCGAAGTGTTTTTCCAGGGAGTGCATGGGGATGACATCCTTGGGCAGGTCCAGTTTGTTGAGCAGAACCGGGATTTTCTGGCCGACAATGGTTTTGATGTCCTCGACCTTGCGGTTTTTTTTGTTGTAAATGTAGGGGATTTTCTGGGGGTAACTGCGGACGATTTCCTTGAGATACAGCTCCAGGTTGTAGCCCGGCTGGTTGTCGGCCAGGACAAGGCCATTCCGGTCGAGAATCATGCCCCGGGCACTGGGCAGGTGCTGGTCCCGGAGGGACTGGTCGACCATGGCCTTCGTGTAGGATTCGTTGTCACTGATCTGGGTGCGCCACAGGGAGAAGATGAGGATGCCCACCCCCGCCAGCATGACATAGCGCATCGCCCGGATCCGGGATTCCGCGGATTTGAAGATGTCGATTTTGAAGATCATGGCGGTGGAAACGGATCAGGGCCGGATTTTGACGGGTTCCTCGCCCAGTGCCTCGGCCAGGGTGTCGAGCACGATAAAAACAAGGGGGCAGAGCAGGGCGTTGAGCAGGCTCATCCACAGGATCTGGCGGAGCGCCTCCCCCGGCAGGGCCGTCGTGCCCGAGTGCACCATCTGGATTGAAAGAAGGGAGAGAAAACCGACCAGCAGTGAAAGGACCCCTCCCACCAGCAGGGGGACGAGCAATTTGCGCTCGCTGAAATAGAGGCGTTGGGAATGGAGCAGGCATCCCGGGATCGCAAAGATCAGGACCGACAAACCGAGTGTGTTGTGGGAGAGGGCGTCCTGCATGAGACCTGCCACAAAACAAAACGTCAGAAATCCGTAAAAGTTGCATGAAAGCGCGGCGTAGGCCACCAGGCACTGGAGAATCTGGGGCCGGGCCCCCTCCAGCACCAGCAGGGGGGGGAGGGAGGTCTGGAGCACCAGCAGGACAAATGCCGCAATTATCAGAAGGATCAGAATCATGGGGGGCGGGGTTATTTCTTTTTGACGGGAGCCTTTGAGGATTTGACCACCACAAAGACGTACTCCAGATTGGACATGTCAACCGAAGGCTGGAGCGTGGCATCCTTGTACAGGCCGAGATTGCCCGTCTGACTCGAGATTTTGACCTCGCGGATGGTGCCGATCCGGATGCCCGGCGGGAAAATCCCCCCCAGGCCGGAGGTGAGCACGGACATGCCGGGTTTGATGTCCGCCTTGCGTGAAATGTAGGTCATGCGGACAACCGGATTGATTTCGTTGCCCTCGCGGGTGCCCGTGACAATGCCCTGCTCCCGGTTTTCCTCGATGACCGCGGAGACCTTGCAGTTTTCATCCAGGACCAGAATCATGCGGGACTGGTTCTTGAGAATCGTGGTCAGTTTTCCCACCAGCCCCTGTTCGCTGATGACCGGCATATTGGCCTGGAGCCCG
This sequence comes from Verrucomicrobiia bacterium, assembly GCA_033764445.1. Taxonomy (GTDB): domain Bacteria; phylum Verrucomicrobiota; class Verrucomicrobiia; order JAWXBN01; family JAWXBN01; genus JANRIZ01. The sequence goes on from JANRIZ010000060.1 coordinate 6,981, forward strand.
TCCTCGAACCCCTTGTCGATCAGAAGCCCCTGCCACCAGGTGGAGGAATCGCGGCTGATGATGCGGGCGGCGACCAGCTCGAAGGGGGAATCCTGTTCAAAGCCGAGCATGGCCTTGAGTCGGCTGTTTTCGGTGACCAGCTGGCGGAGCCGGTCGTTTTCCGCCCTCAGCCGACTGTTGTCCCAGACCAGTCGTGAATTGTGCTGGGAGAGATCGTCGAGGGACTTCATCCCCTCATCCGCACGGCTGAACCAGCGTTTGAACGCCGCAACCGGTTCGGTGAACCAGCCGAAGAGGGAGGTGACCGTTCCCGACAGGCCCTGCTTGCTGATCCATCGGCCCGGACCCTCACGGGACTCATTGGGGAGGACAAAGAGGATTGTCCCCAGTGCGACAACGAAGATGATCAGAAAAATGATGTGTGTTTTCTTCACGCTGATGGCGGGTCTTGGGCCCTGATTCGGGTGGCATCCCGGTGTGCCATTTCCTCCGCAGCGGTCTGGTCACCAGGGTGTTGGGTGGGGCGCCCCTCCTCGGAGGGGGCCGGGTCGGGACGGTTAATAGGTGCGGGAGTCCTTGTTGGCACTGAGAATGTGCAGTTCATTGAGAACCTTCCCGGTGCCCTCCGCGACGGCACTCAGCGGATCCTCGGCCACGTGGACAGGCAGGCCGGTTTCCTCGCCCAGGAGACGGTCCAACCCCCGGAGGAGCGCTCCGCCCCCGGCCAGGACCATGCCACGGTCGACCAGATCGGCGCTCAACTCGGGCGGACAACGTTCCAGGGCCACGCGGACGGATTCCACAATGGCGGAAATGGGTTCGAGCAGGGCTTCGCGGACCTCCTGGGAGGTGACGGTGAGGGTTTTGGGCAGGCCCGCAATCAGGTCGCGGCCCTTGACTTCCATGGTCATTTCGGATTCCAGCGGCGCCGCCGAGCCGATTTTGATTTTGATTTCCTCGGAGGTCCGTTCTCCGATCATCAGGTTGTAGGCCCGCTTGAGGTAATTCATGATCGACTGGTCGAACTCATCCCCGGCCACGCGGACACTCCGGGAATAGACGATCCCCGACAGGGAGATGATCGCCACCTCGGAGGTGCCCCCGCCGATGTCGATGATCATGTTGCCGGCGGGCTCCTGGACAGGCAGGCCCACCCCGATGGCCGCCGCAAAGGGCTCGGCAATCAGATGCACCTCGCGGGCCCCGGCATTGAGGGCGGAATCCTTCACCGCGCGTTTTTCAACCTCCGTGATGCCGCTGGGAACGGCGATGACCACACGGGGACGGACAAATTTCTTTTTGCTCTGCACCTTTTTCATGAAGTAGCGGAGCATCTCCTCCGTGACCTCAAAATCCGCAATCACCCCGTCCTTGAGGGGGCGCACCGCGACAATATCCTCCGGGGTCCGTCCCAGCATGCGTTTGGCTTCGTCACCGACGGCCAGGACCTTGCGGGTTCCCTGACGGACCGCCACCACGGAGGGCTCCCGAAGGATGATGCCCCTGTCCTTGACGTAAACGAGTGTGTTTGCGGTGCCGAGATCAATGCCGATGTCGTTGGAGAAAAGCCCCCAGATGGAATCAAACATGTACAGTTCCTTTAAAAGTGGTTAAATTCATTGAAGTTGCAAAAATTATTGATGGGATTTAGTTACTAGGGAATATCGCCGGACACGTCAAGATTGTTTCAACCAAAACATATGCACCCCACCATGGATTTCGATTCTGTGCGACCCCTTATCCATCAGGCGCTTGAAGAGGATGTCGGACCGGGGGATGTCACGGTCAGAATGACGGTTCCAAGGGAGATTCATGCCCAAGCCGTCATCTTCCCAAAGGAACCCTGTGTGATGTGTGGAGGGGCCCTCGCCCGGCTGGTTTTTCAGGAGCTGGATTCCGGGGTGACGGTGGAGGTGCAGGCGGGGGACGGGCAGCGACTCGCCGTCGGACAGACCGCGCTGCTGTTGGCCGGCCCGGCCCGGAGTCTCCTTACCGGGGAAAGGACTGTCTTGAATTTCATCCAACACCTTTCAGGGATTGCCACCCAAACCGCCCGTTTTGTCCAGGCGGTGGAGGGAACCAAGGCCCGGATTCTTGACACCCGCAAAACCCTTCCCGGATGGCGGGGCTTGGCCAAATACGCCGTGGCGTGCGGGGGAGGACACAATCATCGGATGGGCTTGTACGACATGGTCATGGTCAAGGACAACCATCTGGCCTTGGGCGGAGCCGGAAAGGACATGGCCGCCGTGGTCGCCCGGGCCCGGAAGGAATTGCCGGGAATCAAGGTCGAGATCGAGGCCGATACCATTGAACAGGTCCGCGAGGCCCTGGCGGCGGGGGCCGATCGCATTCTCCTCGACAACATGTCCTGCACCCAGATGCGGGAGTGCGTGGAGTTGACCGCTGGGCGTGTTCAGTTGGAGGCCAGCGGAGGGGTCACTCTTGAGACGGTGGCGCACATTGCCCAAACCGGGGTTGATTTCATCTCGGTGGGGGCGCTGACCCATTCGGTGAAGGCCATTGATTTCAGCATGGAAATCAGGCCATTGTGCTGACCCGATGCAGGTCAGACAAGGCCGGATTGGCTCTGGAAACCAATCCGGCAGGGGGAGAAGACAGAGTGGGGATTCTTAGGAAACCCGGGCCAGCGCAACATGGTGCAGACAATAAAAAAGCGCGTCCTCGGATTCCAGTGCGTCCTGGCGACGGGGCACAAGCGAGACCTTGGCGGAGTGCAGCATCCCACCCACGAGGGTCAGACAGGCGCCAAAGGAAAGGGTCATCGCCAAAACAGTGATGCCCACGGCCAGAGTAACGAAGCCTGCTTCGATCAGAGGGCTGGCAATGAAGGCAAAATTTGCGACCAAAAGCAACGAGCCGGAAGCGGCCAAAATTCCGCTGATCGTGAGATGTTTTTTCATACGTGACTCCTTTTGTATTTGAATGTCCAGATCGTGCTACAGAATTTTAATAAAGTCAATAAATTTGATAAAAATTATATTCATAGAACAAAAATATTATATAAATTATTTATTTACAAATAATTATGAAAGTATAATTTTATTATGAAATTTATGGAAAATTATAATTAAATAAATTTACTAATCACTTTGAGGAGGGATCAGGAAGCTTGCGTGGAGGGTGTTCAGGAATCCTCGGAGTCTTTTGGACAAAGATGTCGCATCTGAGAGAGGCCCAACGGACCGCCGCATTTTAGCCGCCCCGATCAATCCGGGGTAAACTTCAAGGCACAAAACACACAAAAGGGTTGATTCTTTCAGGACTGCCCGGGGAGCGCACGCGCCCCCGCGTGCACTAGGAGGCGCCCCCGCCTCCGCTCCATGTCCGAACGGCAAATCAAAGATGAAGCGGCGATTTGGAAAAACATCATCGTTTTTAGTAATATCTCACCTGCCTCACACCCCTCTCTCCGTTTTGTGAAACGCCCTCAAGACCTCCTTTTACAGGCAATTTTCCTCCTTATATTACACTAATTGCCTGTCCCTTTTCAGCTCCGAGACGCCCAAGAAGCCATCGAGTCGGGTGCAGACGATCATGAAACGGATAGACGAGTTGGCACTGGACTATCCGGAGTTTGGAGCGCGACGACTGGCGGTGGTGTTGAAGCGGGAAGGTCATGAAGTGACGCGTCGTCAA
>JANRIZ010000061.1:0-4603 GCA_033764445.1 Verrucomicrobiia bacterium
CCTCATTTTCCCTGCCAAGGCAAAAGATGATCCGGGGGGAATGCACCGAGCCGGCAGATGGTATTGTCAGTTGTCTGAATGACAGGTTTCCGGTATGGGTCTTGGCATGAACCACTGGCTGGTCAAACAGGAGCCCTCCGCCTATGCGTGGGCGCAATTTGTGAGGGACAAAAGGACCGATTGGACCGGGGTGCGCAATTTCCAGGCACGGAACAATCTGCTGTTGATGAAAAAGGGAGATCGTGTGCTGTATTATCACAGCAACGAGGGGAAGGAGATTGTGGGAGTGGCCGAGGTGACCAAGCCCGCCTTTGCGGACCCCACGGCGGAGTCCGGGGAAAGCTGGGTGTGTGTGGAGCTGCGGCCTGTCGAACCTTTGAAAACGCCCGTGGGCCTCGAACGGATCAAGGCCGACCCGGTGTTGAAGGAAATGGCATTGGTCCGACAGTCCCGTCTTTCGGTCATGCCCGTGAGCGCGGCGCAATTTGCGCGGGTCATCGCCTGCGGAGGTGGGAAGCCGTTGGGTCAAAAATGATCAGATAATCCATGTTTTTACCGCATGGCTCCATGACTTTTTGCTGGTGATTCCCGCGGCAATCCGCAGTGTGGCTCCCAACAAAAAACACCCCCTATGTCATTTACCAAAAACCAACTCTACGCCTTCAACGAACTCGGATGGGTCGTTGTCAGACGGGTCTTCGACCAGGAAACCATCCGTAAAATCAAACAGGAGCTCGAGGGCATCCATGTGCGTGCCGCGGGAATGACCCCTGAACAACACGCGGCCGAGGGATTTCATGTCTCGTGGGAGCCGAAAGTCCCGGCGGGTCAGCCCAAAAAAATCGAACAACTCATGGGCAGCAACCGGGTTTCCCCCACGCTCGACGCCCTGATCCGGCGTCCGGATATCCTTGACAAGGTCGAGCAGATTCTGGGGCCGGAAATCGAACTTTACCATTCCAAGCTGCTGATGAAGGCCCCGCATACAAACGGGTATTTTCCCTGGCATCAGGACTACGGGTACTGGCATTTTGGGGAAAATCTTCCCACCCAGGTCAACATCGCCTTTGCCATTGATGAACAAACCATCGAAAATGGGTGTCTGCATTATGTTCCCGGCAGCCATAAAAAAGGGTTGCTTGACCATCTGAATTTCAAGGCGGAATCCTTCCAGTGGGGTCTGTCGACGGATTTCAACCATTTTGAGGCGGTCCCGGTGGAGTACGAGGCCGGGGACGTGTGCTTTTTCGGTTCGCTGGTCATTCATGGATCGGAAATCAACAAGACCCCGTATAGTGCCGTCTTCAATACCACGGCGTACAGCCAGCCGGGTCATCACAAGGATGAGCAGGCAAAATTCGAGGTGTTGCGGACCCGGAAATGATTCTTTCCGACGGTGATTATCCGCTTGATTGCCGGGGCCCGGCCCGGCATCATGTTTGCTCCGGGACAGTTAGCTTAGCGGTAGAGCGCCTGCTTCACACGCAGGAGGTCACAGGTTCGAACCCTGTACTGTCCACCATGTTTTGCGAGGGGTAGAGCGTCCCGATTCCGCATCGGGAAGGTCACAGGTTCGAACCCATCCGTGTTTGATTTGTTTTTGATCCGTGGCTTCCACATTGGGTCGATCGGGGGCAGAGCCAGGACTTGTCCCGGATGGTTCGGGATGTACACGGATCAAACACGGATGATTTCATAGGTTCCCATTTTCATGGTCCGTTGCCCCGGGCTTCCCATCCGACGGCGCAGAGCGGAGGCGGGGGCGCCTCCTGATGCACGCGGGGGCGCGTGCGCTCCCCGGGCAATTTTGAAAGAATCCACCCTTTTGTGTGTTTTGCGCCTTGAAGTTTACCCCGGATTGATCGGGGCGGCCAAAATGCGGCGGTTGTTGGCCCTGCACAAGAAGCACCTCATGTGGATCCGTTCATGGAAAGTTGAAAGGTTCCTCCAATGAGCAGAGAAAAAAGCCCCGCATGTGCCGTAAGGGAGTATTCTTTGATTCCCTGAGTTTTCAGGGGGAACCTTTGTGGCCAGCCGCAGACTTCCAATCAAGGCATGTCTTTATGCGGCCAACACAGGGCTCCATTATGGATTGATTTATAGGATCAAAGAATGACATCCGGTGAACTCGGACACCGCAGGGAAAATCAATGTGCGCCCACCTGTTTCAGAGGCGCATTTCCGGGGATCATTCCCGGAGCGATCCGCCGACGGCCTGGGCGATCTGCGTCTTGAGCCGGTCGTGGGCCGAATTGACCTCCTGGTCGGTGAGTGTCTTTTCCAAAGAACGGTAGGTGAATCTGTAGGCCATGCTTTTGGAGCCGGTGGGAACACGTTCACCCTTGGCGTCCTCAAAAATATCAAAGAGATGGATATTCTCGAGCAGAATATTTTTTTCTTTGTGTGCGGCATTGAGAATGTCGGCATGGGTGATGCTCTTCCCCACGATGAGGGCCATGTCGCGTTCCACCGCCGGGAAACGGGGCAGCTCCGTGGTGGCCTGGGTGTGCGGACTCATTTCCAGGATGCCGGCGAGGTCGAATTCCGCGAGGAACGTGGCCGCTGGCAGATCGAATTGACGAAGCGCCTCATAGGAGACAACCCCACACTGTCCGATGACACGACCGTGCAGGCGGATTTCCGCCGCCAGTTCCAGCACCGGTTCCGCCGCATTGTGTGCGGGTTTTTCGAGGATCAGCTCCCCCGCGCCCATGTGTTCGAGGAGTGCGGAGAGCAGTCCCTTGAGGTCGGAGAAGTCGCAGGCCCGCGCCGTCTGGTTCCATTCCTGGGAGAGTTGGTTCCCGGTGATGGCCACACACAGATGCAGACGCTCGGAGGGACAGCCTGCCTGCAGCGCAAACACCTTCCCCGTTTCAAACAGGCAGAGGTCGGGGTTTTTCCGGGTCACATTCAGGCGCAGGGCCGCGAGCATGTTGCCCGCCAGACCCGAGCGCATGACGGTGTGGTCCGAGGCCAGGGGGTTGAGCAGCCGCACCGTTTCCGCCGATTGCAGTGTGCGGTTGACCTGTTCCACCGGTTCGGGAACGATTTTGTGGGTGGAAATTTCCGTCGCCCCCAGGCCGTTGAGTATGTGCCGGAGCTGGGTCAGCCGCACCTGATGGGCATCGGCCCGGGAGGCGGGGGAAAGGGACAGACCATATCGGGCCGGAATCCGGTCCAGTCCGTGAATCCGCGCGATTTCCTCGACCAGATCGATTTCCTGCCGCAGATCGTTGCGGTAACTGGGCGGGGTTGTTTCGAGTGTGTCGCCCGAGGGGGTTACGGCAATGGCCAGATTTTGCAGAATCGTCGAGACTTCGTCCGCCGTGAGGTTTGTTCCCAGCACCCGGTTCAGACGCGGGATGCGGAGGGTCACCGGGCGGGAGCACGAGGCCGTGGACCCCGTTTCAACCGTCCCTGAGGCAAAACGCGCCCCTGTCACTTGCGCCAGAAGATGGGCGGCACGGCGTATGGCCCAGGCGGCATTGACCGGGTCCACCCCGCGTTCAAACCGGTAGGAGGAATCGCTTGAGAGCGAGAGCGCCCGGGAGGTTTTGCGGATGAGGGTCGGACGGAAGACCGCACTTTCGAGAAGGATCGCATGGGTCTGTGCCGTGACCCCGGAGAGTTCGCCGCCCATGATCCCCGCGATGGCCACCGCATTCTGCGCGTCGGCAATGACGGGCATGCCCGGGGAGAGCGTATAATCCCTTCCGTCGAGGGCCCGGATGGTTTCGCCCTCGCGCGCGTGGCGGATGACAATTTTCCCGCCCGACAGACGCGCGAAGTCGAAGGCGTGGAGCGGATGGCCGCATTCGTGGAGGACAAAGTTGGTGATGTCGACGACATTATTGACCGGGCGCAGGCCGATGGACTCGATCCGTTTGCGGAGCCAGTCCGGACTCGGGGCCACCGTGACCCCTTCCGCATACGCTCCGGCATAGGCCGGGCAATCTTCGCCCGTTTCATTTGTGACTGAAAAGCGGGCGGTCGCCGGAGTGCCCAGGTTTCCCGGGATTCCGGCATCCGGATAGCGCAGGTTGCGGGCTCCAAGGGCGAGCAATTCGCGTGCGATCCCGATGTGGGAAAGCAGGTCGGGGCGGTTGGGGGTGACCTCCACCTCGATGATTGTTTCGGGCGGGAACAGGTCGCTGATGGGGACCCCCAGCGGCGTGTCCTTGGGCAAAATGAGCAAACCCTCGGCATCCTCCGCCAGGCCCAGTTCCTTGGTCGAGCACATCATGCCCTGGGAGAGTTCCCCGCGCAGTTTGCTTTCCTTGATGGCAAAGCCGCCGGGCATGACCGCCCCCGGCAGGGCCAGCGGGACGCGGTCACCGACCCTGTAGTTTTTGGCTCCGCACACAATCTGTCGTTTTGTCTCGGGTCCGCCTGTGACCACCTGGCAGACGCTCAGCCGGTCGGCGTTGGGGTGCTGGACCGAGCTGAGGATTTCGGCTGTGACCACATGGGGGATATTTGCCCCCCGAACCTCCAGACCCTCGAATTCGATTCCGGCCATGGTCAGTTTGTCACACAGTTCGGGGACCGACCAGTCGAAATCCACGTAGTCCTTGAGCCAGGAGAGGGAGATTTTCATAGACCG
>JANRIZ010000079.1:0-25765 GCA_033764445.1 Verrucomicrobiia bacterium
GGGTTTCCAGTGGATCGATTTCATGGACTGGCAGCAGGGGATCATCAGCTTTCTGCGCAAGTCCCGGGACGGACACGAATGGATGCTGGCGTGTTTCAACTTCACCCCCATCCCCCGTCACTTTTACCGGGTGGGTGTGCCTGCCGACGGATTCTGGGGCGAGGCCCTCAACAGCGATGCGCACTGTTATGGCGGCAGCGGCGTGGGCAACTGGGGGGGACTCAATGCCGATCCCGTCTGGAGCCACGGACACCCCCATTCGCTGAATATGAGCCTGCCACCCCTGGGCATGGTCTGCATGAAGCGGACCTTTCCGCGGGAGTGAGGGGATTGGCCCCGGGCCTAGGTCGCCGGATCGGTTCCGCGTGAGATGAGGTGACCGCCGAGGGTCCGGGCCGCCACAAACACCTCGAAGAGGGCGGTGCGGTCGTGCGCCTCGAGAATGAAATTTGCCATCCGGATCGCCTCGCCGGAGGCTTGTGCGGGTTCATGGGTGAGCATGAGAAAATCGTCGATCAAAACATCCATCCCGAAGCAATTGTAGGCCCCCGGCGGCTGACCTTCGTCGGTGAAGGCAAGTTGGTTGTTGACGAGGCTCAGTCGCGCAATGCCCATCGTCGACGCCCACTCCAGGAGAAGCACCGGGAATGGGTCGGTGAAGGCCTGGCTGTAGTGTCTGATGGTCAGGCGGGTGGGACGCTCGGTGCGGTCCTTTTTTTCCCAGCGTTTGAAAAGGGCGGGGATTTGTTCGATGGCGGTTTGCATCATGGCCCCTGAGCCGATGGGTTTGATCCGGATGGTGTGATGGCCCTCATTTCCCTAGAGCAGGGAAATCAGTGTTTCCCCGATTTGGGCGGGGGTGGGGGAGACTCTGATTCCGGCCGCTTCGAGGGCCTTGATTTTGTCCTTGGCCGCCCCCTTGCCGCCGGAAACGATCGCGCCCGCGTGGCCCATGCGGCGTCCGGGCGGGGCCGTGACCCCGGCGATGAAGGCCGCCACCGGTTTTTTGACATGGGCCTTGATGTACTCGGCCGCCTCCTCCTCGCCGCTGCCGCCGATTTCACCGATAAGGATGATCGCATCCGTCCCCGGATCGTTGTTGAAAAGCTCGACGGCCGCCCGGTGACTCATGCCCTTGATCGGGTCGCCCCCGATGCCGATGCAGGTACTCTGACCGTGCCCGCGGGAGGTCAGTTGCCAGACCGCCTCGTACGTGAGGGTGCCGCTGCGGGAAATGATGCCGATGCGGCCGGGTTTGTGGATGTAGCCGGGCATGATGCCGATTTTGCACTGGCCCGGGGTGATGATGCCCGGGCAGTTGGGCCCGATGAGAGTGCTTTGGGAATCCTTGAGGGCCGCCTTGACCTTCATCATGTCCATGACCGGGATGCCCTCGGTGATGCAGACGACCACCTCGATGCCCGCGTCGAAAGCCTCCAGCACCGCATCCGCGGCAAACGGGGCCGGGACAAAAATCATTGTTGCGTTGCATCCGGTCTCGCGTCGTGCCTCGGAAACCGTGTCAAAAATGGGCACCACATTCTCAAATTTTTCCCCGGCGCGTCCGGGAGTCACCCCCGCCACGACATTGGTTCCGTAGTCCATGCAGCCCTTCGCATGGAATCCGCCGGCTTTGCCGGTGATGCCCTGGACCAGCAGGCGCGTCTTGTGATCGATGAGGACGGACATAAATCAGTGTACTCCCGCGGCCTTGACCGCCTTTTGCGCGGCATCGGCGAGGTCGTCGGCGGCGATGATCGGCAGGTTGGATTCCTTGAGCAGTTTTTTCCCCAGCTCCACATTCGTGCCTTCGAGGCGGACGACCAGCGGGACAGGCAGGCTGACGGCCCGGACGGCATTGATGATCCCCTGGGCGATGATGTCGCATTTCATGATTCCCCCGAAAATATTGACCAGAATGGCCCTCACATTTTTGTCGGCGATGAGGATTTTGAAGGCTTCCGTGACCTGTTGCTCGTTGGCCCCGCCGCCCACGTCCAGGAAATTGGCCGGGGTGCCGCCGGAATGTTTGATGATGTCCATGGTGGCCATGGCCAGACCCGCGCCATTGACCAGGCAGGCGATGTTTCCATCCAGGCCGATGTAGTTGAGGTTGTATTTGGAGGCCTCCACGTCGCGCGGGTCCTCCTCGGCGATGTCGCGGTAGGCGACCACATCCGGGTGACGGTACAGGGCGTTGTCATCAAAACCGAACTTGGCGTCCAGGGCCATGACATGGCCGTCCTTTGTGACCACCAGCGGATTGACCTCCAGCAGGGAGCAGTCGCACTCGCGGAAGAGGCGGTACATGTTCAGGAAGAGTTTGATCGCCTCCTTGCCCTGTTCCCCGGTGAGCCCGAGGGCGCGGGCGATTTTCAGGGCCTGGAAGGGCTGGAGCCCCAGCAGCGGATGAACCGTTTCGCGCCGGAGCAGGTGCGGGGTTTTTTCGGCCACCGCCTCGATGTCCATTCCCCCCTCCGTGCTGGCGATGACCACCGGGGAGGCGGTGGCACTGTCGAGGAGAATGGCAAAATAGAGTTCGCGCGCGATCTGTTTGGCCTCGGCGACCAAGACCTTGTGGACCACCCGCCCGGCGGGGCCGGTCTGATGGGTGACGAGTGTCTGCCCGATCATCTGGGCCGCGAGAGCCCGGGCCTCCGAGGGGGTCTGACACAGGTGCACCCCGCCTTTGAAGCCGTTGGTAAAGCTGCCTTTGCCGCGTCCGCCCGCATGGATCTGGGCCTTGACCACCAGATGCGGGGAGTTGATTTCACAGGCCACCACCTCGGCCTCCTCGGGGGTGGAGGCGGCGCGCCCCGGAGGCGTGGCCACACCGAATTTCTGGAAGAGTTCCTTGGCTTGGTATTCGTGAATGTTCATGGAGGACTCGGGGAAAAAATTGAAGACCTCCTATTTCGTGCAAACGGTCCCGTTTGGCAACTTCAAAATCGGGTTTCTCCGCCGATTTTTCAGGAAGCCGGGGAATTGATCCACAGAACCTTGCGTTCGTTGCCAAGCCTGTCCTTTTTGGAGGAGAACCCCGCCATTTCAAAACCGGCCCGGTGGATGACCTGTGCGGTGGCTTCCTCCTCGGTGACCCGGAAAGGCCCGAGAATCAGTCTGCCGCCCGTGTTGACGAGGGTTTTCATGATGTGTTGGATCAGGTCCGTCTCGCGGCCCGGTGGCACGTATTCGAGTCCGGTGCGGATGAAATCAAATTTCTGGGTGGGGAGCCAGGTCATCACGTTCCCCTCAAAAATCTGGTATTTCCATTTGGGGTAGCGCCTTTGGGCCGCCTTGAAGAGGGCGGGGCTGATCTCCAGTCCGAAGGGTTCGACAAAAAGCGAGCGGTCCAGGGCCCAGCCGTGGATGGATTCCATCAGGTATCCATTGGCGCAGCCCACGTCGAGGAAACGTCCGTCATGGTCAAAGGCATCCACGACCAGTTCACGGGCCTCGCGCCACAGCGGGTAATCGCCGTCAAACCCCGACTGGCGGATGGGGTCCTCGTAGGAAAGGTAAAGCCTGGCCAGGGCGGCGGGCACTTTTTCAAACCACTGGGCTTCGGAGATTTTGCCTTCTGCAAAGTGCGAATAGGCATCCTGGATTTCCGCCTGCGTTTGGGCCTTGAGGTCGCTCATGTTCGCATCCTAGAAGGAAAGACGGTGGGAGTAAACAGGGAACCGAGGCGGACACCTTTTGCAGGGATGTTGGGAAGGCTGGGGAAAGATCAGAATCATTCTTATAATGATGTATAGGATTTTCAATTCCAAAACTGGCACCGGGATTGCTCAGTGGAAGGATGACTTGCGGAGGGAAAAAACCATGAAAAGCCCTCTGTAGGTAGTGTGATAATTATTGAAAATATAAACTGGACACAATCATGAGACAGGCATCGGTGGCCGTTTTTACAAAATACTCAAAACAAACATCTTATGAATGTGAGTCAAATAATGACAGCCACAGATTTGTTACAGGTGCCAGGTCGATTTCAATGGACAGAAGGGATAAAACTTGGGAATAGTCAGGCACTTTGCCCGTAAGGGGGGGTGCTGATCGGTACCGTAAAACCAGAGACTGGAAGCGTATGCCAAAAACCAAACACACACAGACGGATGGGGAAAAGGCCATGAAGAAGAAAAAAACATCCAAAGCCTCACAAAAAGCCACGTCAGCGACCCGGAGGAAACCCGTGGCCAAGGCCGTGGCACCGCGTTCCCGGTCCACGGTTTCCCTCAGTGCCTCACGCAAACGTGTGACCGGGCGGAAGAAGGACACGGTGCTGCTTTCGGAAACGGTTCTGGATTTGGATGCGCACAAATTTGAGCTTCCGGAGGGCAGTCACCACGATGATTCCAGTTTCGAGGATGAGAATCTCGGTGAACTTCCGGAGAGTTACGGGACCCGTCGGCTGTTTCTGGCGGCGCGTGATCCGTACTGGCTGTTTGCCTATTGGGATATGAACGCCGATCAGATCCGGGAAGCGGCCTCCCGGGCCCATGACGGGAAGGTTTTTCTGAGGATTTTTGATGATGCGGGGAATCAGGCCCTTCAGGCGGAAATTTTTGAAAGCACCCGCAACTATTATTTTCATGCCCAGAGGGCGAACACCACCTTTGTTGCCGAGATCGGCTACTACCGTCAGGGCGATCAGGGTTTTGAGGTTGTGAGCCGTTCGGGATACACGGCCACTCCGCGCGATGCCGTTTCCCCCAACACCCATGCGCGGTTTGCGACCATTCCCTTCGGGTACACCTTCCGTCAGCTCCTGGAAATGATCAAACACCTGATCATGGGTGATGAGGAGCTGGCCGACGCCATTGCGCGGTTGCAGGAAGCCGGACATCCGTTCCCCTTCCGCGTGAAGGTCCGCAGCGGCGAATGGACGGACGAACAGGAAAAAGCGCTCATGGAGTTTCTGGGCGACGACATTTTCAACCGCATCTGGATGGGGTCCTTTGAGCTGACCGAATGGCTGCGTCGCCGTCTGCTCAGTGCGGGGGGTTCGGAGCAAAGCTCGATGCTCATGAGCAGCTGGGGGGGGACGGTCTCCAGTTGGGCGTCGGCCGTCGGCGGGGCCTCCGAGACCCTGGGCCAGCGCGAACGCGGTTTCTGGATGAACGTCAATGCGGAACTGATCATTTACGGGGCCACTGATCCGGGGGCCAGTCTGCGCATTGCGGGCCAGCCCATTGACATCCGCCGGGACGGTTCGTTTTCCTTTCACTGGTCGTTCCCCGACGGCAGTTACCACATCCCGGTGGAGGCGACATCCCCTGACGGGGTGGAGACGCGCAGTGCGCTGCTCTCCTTCCTGCGCACCACGGCCCGTTCCGGCGAGGTGACCGATCACCCCATCGACCCGAAATTCGTGCAGCCTGTCGGGCGCATTGGGTAATTGAACCCTGTCAAGAATGGAACATCAAGAATGGAACAGTCACCCAACCAGACCGGAGCTTTTGCTCCTCACCGCCGCTGGGCGGAGTGGGTTTGTGTCGTTGGGCTGATCGCCCTGCTGGCGGCGTGTGCCTCAGGGCTTGGAAAAAAACAGGTCTTTCGCGATTCCTTCAGCAAGAAGTCGCTGCCCCATGAAAAAGTGTCCAAAGTGACCGTGCAGAGGACGGCGGTGGCGGCGGGAGATGTTTCACGGGAAGAGAACTCTGATTGGAACAATGAAAGTCGGTGGCAGGAGCGGGAGGGAAGGTTTTCTGCCGTCAATCCGATCAACAATCCGGCCTCCGTCAATTCGATCAAAGGTTTGGAAATTGAGGATGCCGTTGTTCGTGTGCATGTGCATCAGGGTGCCGATGGGGGCATCATCGTCAGAGCCCGTGATCCCGTGGGTGGGTACAGTGGGTACCGCGAATGTCTTTTTTTTGTGGTGCGTCCGCAGCATGGCGATTTCTACTGGCATGAGACACTTGAGGCGGGAAGACCGCCTGCTCTCAACATGCAGTCGCTCCCGGTACGGTTGGGGGAGGATTTTGAAATCGAACTGGTCATCAAGGGGGCCCAGGCAACGGGCCGCATCATACAGAATGGCCAATGTGTTGCCTCAAGCCAGTTCCAAACGAAACTCAGGGGTCCGGGCCGTGTGGCCCTATTTGATCATGACATGATTCATCGCAAACAATCCTTTTCAGAGATTGTCGTCGAAAAGCCCTGAAGGGAATCGCTGTTGTTTCGAGGGGCGGAGGTGGTCACGTTTTTCAGTGCCTGCCCAGTGGGCCTCATGACGCAGTCGGCAGGCCCGTTTGCAAACGACAGAAGGCATTTCCTCCGCCCGGATCCGATTCACGGGTCGATCCGGATATGGCAGGAGGCTTTGCGCAGACAGTTGCGGAGGTCTTTGGGCGGATGCAGGAAGAGCAGGGTCACATCATACGCACAGCCGGTCCGGCGCACCTTCTGACAGGCGACCACCACCCCGTGGCAATGGACACGGTGGGCCCGGGCGCGTGCGGTTTTTTTGAGAGTGACGTCGAGACCGAGTTCCGTCCCGATCGCAAACCTCCAGTTGGTTCTCAGGTGCATTCCCTGCTCACAGACCGAATAGTGGCAGGGATCAAACAGGGCGTGATCCTCCGCATACCGCATCAGAACCTTCCCTCCGGACCGCTTTTTTGGGGGGGAGGAACGGGAGGAAATCATGGAAATGACCCGGGGTCGGTTGGTCCAATATAACCCGACTTCCCTCCCTGTCAAAAAATCCGACAAGGGGACCGTCCGATCCGTCGGTTCCACGTGCCCGTGCCTCAGGCCCGGCCAAGAATCATCTCAATGGCCTGGGCAAAACCCTCGTCTTCATTGCTGGCGGTGATCCGGTGGGCCGCCGCCGTGACCCGTGCCGGGGCGTTGCCCATGGCGATGGCCAGGCCCGCAATCTCAAACATGCTCAGGTCGTTGGTGCCATCCCCGATGACCGCCACCTCGCTGATGTCAAAGCCCAGGGAAGTGGCAATCCGGGTCACCGACTGACCCTTGGTGGCGTCGGGGGCGGTGACGTCCACAAAATGCGGTTGGGAAGGGGCCACGGAGGCCGCGGCTCCAAGCCGGGCCGACAGCTGACCGGCGCATTTTGCGGCGAGCGTGGCGTCGGGGCTCACGCCCATGACCTTGACCGCGGAGGTGACAATGTCGTGCAGATCGGGAACAATCCGGGGCGGGATTTTCACAAAATCGATCTCCTCCCGCACGTAGGGTCCGTCGGCATCGGAGATGATCCAGTCCGTCTCCGAATACACCCAGGCACCCATTCCCGAGGAGAGGAAAAAGTCCAGGACCTCTGTTGCCAGCGCCTCCGGCATTTTGCGGCAGTCGAAGGGAGAGTGGTCGGCGTGGGAGATGAGGGCGCCATTGAGGCCCGCGTAGGGGAGAGAGACCTCCAGGGCCGCGACCATGCCGTGCATGGCCGCCGGAAGCCGTCCGCTGGCCAGGGTGAAGCCGATCCCGGCCTCCCGCAATTTCTGAACGGCGAGGCGGGAGTCCCGTGTGACCTGTTTTTCCGGGGTGAGCACCGTCCCGTCGGCATCGGCGACGACCAGACGGATCGGGGAGGAGGCGGAGGACATGGACGGGCGGAGTTGGGGGGGATTACAGAATGTCGCTGGCGATGAGGTCGCCCATGCGGGCGGTCCCGACCTTGGTCGTGCCCTCGGAGGAGATGTCGGCGGTGCGGTATCCCTTGTCGATGGTTTTCTCCACAGCGGTTTCGATCGCCGCGGCGGCCTCCTCCTCATGGAGCGAATACCGCAGCATCATGGCCGCGGAAAGAATCTGGGCGATGGGATTGGCAATGCCCTTGCCGGCGATGTCCGGAGCGGTGCCGCCGCTGGGTTCGTACAGGCCGAAGGTCCCCTCGGCGAGGCTCGCGCTCGGGAGCATGCCCAGGGAGCCGGTGATCATGGCCATTTCATCGCTCAAAATGTCGCCGAACATGTTTTCGCACAGGAGCACGTCGAATTGTTTCGGGTTTTTGACCAGCTGCATCGCGGCGTTGTCCACGTAGATGTGCTGGAGTTCCACATCGGGAAATTCTTTGGCGACCTCCATGACCGTTTTGCGCCAGTGCACGCCGTTTTCCAGGACATTGGCCTTGTCCACCGAGTGCACCTTTTTGCGGCGTTTGCGGGACGCCTCAAACGCCACGCGGGCGATGCGCCGGATTTCCGGGGTGGTGTAGACCATCGTGTCCACCGACCGGAAGCCACCCTCGGCCGGCTCCGTATTTTTGGGCTGTCCGAAATAGAGCCCGCCGGTCAGTTCCCGCACACACAGGACGTTGAACCCGCCGGAGATGATGGATTCCTTGAGCGGGGAGGCGTGGGTGAGCGGCGCGTAACAAAGGGCCGGGCGAAGGTTGGCGTAGAGCCCGAAGAGTTTGCGCAGGGGGAGCAGCGCCGCGCGTTCGGGCTGGTCATTGGGGGGAAGCTTTTCCCATTTGGGTCCGCCCACCGAGCCGAAGAGGATGGCCTGGGCCGCCCGGCAGGTGGCGATGGTGGAGTCCGGCAGGGCCTTGCCGTGGTTGTCAATGGCAATGCCGCCGACGTCGGCCTGCTGCAGATCGAATCCGATGGAAAATTTGCGGGTAATGGCGTTGAGGACCTTGATGGCTTCAAGCATGACCTCCGGCCCGATGCCGTCACCGGCCAGGACTGCGATTTTATACGTTTTCATGGGGAGGGAATTAACCGTCAAGCCGGGCCGATCGCCAAGAAGAATTTTCCAGGGGAGGGTAAACCGCGGAGGACGCAGAGGGGGGAGGGGAAATGTCTAATGAAGAATGTCGAATGACTATTGGCTGATTCTGCACGCACAACCGGCAACCACTTTCTGTACGCCCAACGGATTCATTCCCTCCGACTCAATACAGCCACACATTCGATGTGGGCGGTCTGGGGGAACATGTCCAGGGGGGTGACCGAATCGAGCCGGTATTGTTTGGAGAGCAGTTGCAGATCGCGGGCCAGGGTGGAGGGGTTGCAGGAAATGTAAACAATCTGCGCCGGAGGCAGAAGCTGGACGGATTCGATGGCCCGGAGCGTGCAACCCGCGCGCGGGGGGTCAAGGAGGAGGCAGACCTTTTGTTTCTGGGCGGCCGCAAGCGTTTCGGTCAGATGTCCTTCCACCGAGCCGTTGATGAACTCGATATTGGTGGCCTTGGAGAGTTTGGCCCGTTTGTGGGCCGCCTCCACCGCCTTGGGTTCGGACTCAATGGCATAGACCCGCGCAAAATGCGGCGAGAGTTCGAAGGCGAAGAGACCGGCACCGCTGTAGGCATCCACCAGGACCTCAGCTCCCCCGGTGGTGGCCGCCCGGGTGACCATGTCCGTCATCACCGGGATCAGGTCCGTATTGGTCTGGTAAAAGGCCTCCGGGCCCACCCCCGCGCGTTTGGGCAGAATGCGGAAGATGAAGTCGCCGTCGTCACCCTTGTGTTTTTTGAGGAAGTCGCGGAGCTGGTCGTTGACCTCCGGACGGGCGATGGGGCAGGACTGGAGCGGGACCAGTCTGCGTCCGCTCCGGTCGCTGAACCCGACCAGACCGTCCCTGCCATGGACCGTGATTTTGTTCCGGTATCCGTATTCGAGCGGGGAGGCGACCGTGTCGGCCACCGGCGGATTTTCGATTTTGCCGATGCGGATGAGCGTGTCGCGGACCTGTTTGGTTTTGAGCGCGAGCTGGGCCGGGTAGCGGATGTGCTGGTACTGGCAGCCCCCGCAGCGTCCGAAGACCGCGCAGAGAGGGCGGACGCGGTCGGCGGAGGCTTCGAGGATTTCGACGGCCTCCCCCTGCAGGATTTTTTTGCGCTCCGAAAGGATTCTGATCCGGACCCGCTCCCCGGAGATCACATCGGGGATGAACGTGACCTGTCCGTCGATGCGGGCGACCCCCTCGCCGCCGAAGGCGATGTCCTGGATGGTGACTTCGTGAAGGGAACCGGGGGCGGGCATCGGCCCAGAGTAGGGAAAAAAGGTTCAAGGACACGACAAAAGTGATTTTATCCGCGGACTTGTCCCGGATGGCCTGCTCGCGATTTATCGGAGTTCGGGATGAACACAGATTCACGCAGATTAACACAGATTCCTTTTCTGGAGCTGAGCGGCCAACCTTGGCTCTCATGTTCCTTGGTGTTCCGCCCTGGCGTCAGTGAAACTGCCTGGGGAAATAACAGGCACCCTCACCAAAATCTGTGTGAATCCGCGGATGAAACTCTGTGGATTGACGGAGCGGGCGGAATAGTCCAGTTTTCTGCGGCATGACACAGAAACCCTATGACCGATGGCTGTGCGGGGTCAATATCACCCTCACATGGCTGATGTTCCCGCTTTTTCTGGCCACCGGGGCGGGGCGGGGCAGTGAGGTGACCGGGACCCTCGTGGAGCGGATCATGACCGTGTTGGCCGCGAAACCGGGCCTGCTGTTTTTGCCGGTGGTGCATACGGTGGTGCTGTTGCTGGTGCAGCGATGGTTGAAAGCCGATTACCTCAGCCTGCTGGCCCAGGCGATTTTCCTGATCCTGGAGGTCTGTCTGCTGCTGTACATCCTGCCGCTTCTCTAGAAAAAACTTATCCTTGTGCGGCGGGGGCGGGACGTTAAACTGGCCCGTTTTCCATGATCAACCGCATCGACCAGAAGTTTGAGGAAATCCGCCGTGAGGATCGGAAGGGGTTTGTGGCGTATCTGACCGCGGGCGATCCCGATCTGGCAACCACCTTTGAGGTGGCGCAGACCCTTGAGAAGGCCGGGGTGGATATTCTGGAATTGGGCGTTCCCTTTTCCGATCCCGTGGCCGACGGGGTGGTCATCCAGATGGCCTCGCAGCGGGCGTTGGAATCCGGGACGACCCTCCGGAAAATCATCGCCCGGGTGGGGGAATTCCGGCGGACCTCGCAGATGCCCATCGTCCTTTTCACGTATTTCAATCCCGTCCACCAGTATGGATTGGAGACATTGCTTGGGGATGCCGCCCGGGCCGGGGTGGATGGGGTGCTGCTGCTTGATCTGCCCCCCGAGGATGCCGCCGGGGCGGAGACCCTGATGGCGCAGCACCATTTGCGGAAGATTGCGTTGATTGCGCCGACGACCACCCCCGCCCGGGCCGCCAGAATCTGCGCCGGGGCCGGGGGCTTCATCTACTACATCTCGCGCGAGGGGGTCACGGGGATGCAGAGTGCCGTGAATGCCTCTCTGGAGGAACGGGTGGCCGCGTTGCGGGTCCACACCCCCCTTCCCATCGCTGTGGGGTTTGGGGTGTCCAATGCCGGGCAGGCCCGGACGGTGGCCATGAGCGCGGATGCCGTGGTCGTGGGCAGCGCCATTGTCGATTGCATCGGACGGCACGGCAAGGCCCCGGACCTGTGCGGGGCGGTGGAACAATTTGTCCGTCCGATGGTCGCCGCCGTGCGGTCGGTCAAAAACGGAGGTTAAAAATGAGGATACTGGGATTGGATCATGGCACCGTGCGGGTCGGTGTGGCGGTCAGTGACGAGCTGGGGATGATCGCCTTTGCCATGGAGTACATCCCCATTGAGCCGTTGGAGGGATTTCTGGAACGACTCAGGAAGATCATTG
The DNA here is from genome assembly GCA_033764445.1 of Verrucomicrobiia bacterium. Lineage (GTDB taxonomy): Bacteria > Verrucomicrobiota > Verrucomicrobiia > JAWXBN01 > JAWXBN01 > JANRIZ01. The sequence goes on from JANRIZ010000079.1 coordinate 11,575, forward strand.
CCGAGAAGGAAGTGGAGCTGATCATCGTGGGGATGCCCCGGAACATGGATGGCACCTATGGGCCCGCCGCGCAGAAGGTCAGGGAATTCATCGCCCTGCTGGAGGGGAAACTGGCCCTGCCGATCAAGGCCTGGGATGAGCGGCTGACCTCCGTTGCGGCGCATAAAGCCCTGGCATCAGGCAACGTGAAGGCCCGGGACCGGAAGGGAAAGATCGACCAGATTGCCGCGCAAATCCTCCTGCAAAGTTATCTGGACAGCCGGGCCCTCTGAGGGGCCGGGTCAGATATCCTTTAAAAGGACTTGCATAACCCCATGGTTTCTGGTGATTTTTAACCTCTTTTCCCCCCGTACAGAACTGGAAGTTTAGAAGCATGAAAACCCAACTGATCGAAGAAGCCATCAAATCCCACCCGGACCTCCACCCCGAGGTCATCATCAATGCCGTTTCAAAGCGCGTGCGCCAGCTCAACAACGGCGCCCGGCCCATGGTCCGTCTGGAAGGACGGTATTCGCTGACGGATATCGCCCTCACCGAGCTGATCGGGGGCATGATTGGCTGCCGCACCCCGGTGGATGAATTTGATGACGGGATTGAAAACCCCTCCCGCAAGGGACGCCGTAAAAAGTAGACGGCGGAATCACCCCGTGTGCGCCATCCGCAATGGGTGGCGCTTTTTTTTGCAATGAGCGAAGACCTGGCCAGCAACCGGAAAGCCCGGCACGAGTACCTGATCCTCCAGACCTTCGAGGCGGGGATGGTGCTCACGGGGACGGAGGTTAAATCCGCCAAAGCCGGGCGGATTTCGATCCAGGAGGGGTTTGGCCGGGTGGAGCACGGGGAGGTGTTTCTGTACAATTGCGACATCAACCATTACGAACACGGCAACCGTTTCAACCACGAGCCCAAGCGCAAACGCAAGCTGCTGCTGCATGCGGCCGAGATCCGCAAACTCTACGAACTGGTCTCCGTCAAGGGGCACACCCTGGTGCCGCTGCGGATGTATCTGAAAAAGGGTCTGGTCAAGATCGAACTGGCCCTGGCCAAGGGCAAAAACCTTTATGACAAGCGCGAGACCCTCAAGCGCAAAACCATCGATCGCGAGACCTCGCGGACCATGAACCTGCACCGTCAGCGCAAAAAATGACCGGGTGCGGAGGGTGGACACGGGTCTGACAGCTTGACCGGCCTCCGGTGAAGAGGTAAAACCGTGCATGCCTTCCCCCCGATCCATTGCCAAGTTCAATCGCATCATCCTCAAGCTCAGCGGGGAGGCATTGGCCGGGCAGGATGGGGATCCGATTTCACCGCAGATTCTGGACGGACTGGCCCGGCAGGTGAAGGAGGTCGTGGCGATGCGGGTGCAGGTGGGGGTGGTCATCGGCGGGGGCAATATTTTTCGCGGACTTTCGGGGGAGGGCAAGGGAGTGGACCGGACCACCGGGGATTACATGGGGATGCTGGCGACGGTCATCAACGGCATGGCCCTTCAGAATTCCCTCGAACGGGCCGGGGTGCCCACGCGGGTGATGACCGCCATTGAAATGAAAAATGTGGCCGAGCCCTTCATCCGCCGCCGGGCCGTGCGCCATATGGAAAAGGGGATTGTGGTGATTTTTGTCGGCGGCACGGGCAATCCGTATTTTTCAACCGACACCGCCGCGGCCCTGCGGGCCAGCGAAATGAATGCCGAAGTGATCATGAAGGCGACCAAGGTCGATGGCGTGTATGATTCCGACCCCATGAAAAACCCGAAGGCCAAGAAGTTTGACCGGGTCAGTTTTTCCGACGCCCTGCGTCTGCGCCTGAAGGTCATGGATTCGACGGCCTTTTCGCTGTGCATGGACAACAACGTGCCCATTCTGGTGTTCAACCTCTTCCGGAAGGGCAATATCCGGGATGCGGTCGCGGGCAAAAAAGTCGGGACGCTGATCACCAACTGAAACCAGCCGTCAATATTTATATTCAATCCGACACTTGCCAAATTCATCTGCAATGCCTTAGATGCCCTTTCCGAAACCACCCGCAAGCCTCCCCTGAGCATGTATTCCCCCCTCCGCCCACGTTTGTTACTCCTGCTGGGAGTGGTGTGGACATTGCTGGGGCTCGCGGAGGCCGGGGCATCCACGCCCGAAAAACCGGCGGGCAAAGGCCAGCCGGTGGAACTGGTGATGGCCGACTACATTCCCGACTGGCTGGACAATCCCCAGACGATTCTCACCAGTGAGTTCATTGCGGCCAACCCCGATGTGCTGGTCCGGCCCTTCATCCAGCTGCGCCTTCCCAATCAGTCCAACAACACGAGCATGATGCTGCTGTCGTTTGCCGGAGGGATCGGCCCCGACGTCTTCCGGGTGTGGTTCCACCAGCTGGAGAGCTGGGTCAACCAGGGGTTTGTCATGGACCTGAGCGAGTTTATCGGAAGCGACGAAAACGGGGATGGCATCATTGATGACAGCGAGGCCAGGGTACCCGAGTGGAAAACCCTTTCACCTGCCTTGCGCCGGGTGGCCACCATCAATGGAAAACCCTATGGGTTTCCCGCGGGCAACGCGGTTTCCTGCATCATCTACCGCCGGGATCTGGTCCGGGAAATCACCGGCAGTGACGAGGCTCCGCGGACCTGGGATGAATTTTTCAGCATTTGCCAGAAGCTGACCCGGGACGCCCAAAAACTTCCCAATGGTGAGGAGCGGCCCAGCCGCCGCGGTTTTTTTGCCGATCCGAACACATTCCGGTGGCTGCCCTGGATGTGGAGTGCGGGCGGGCGGGAAATCGTGCAGGTGCGGCGGGCCAAAGATGGCACCCTGCACGAGTTTCCCAAGGAACAGATTCAAATGCTCAGTCCCACAGGTGAAAACCTGGCCAACGCGCCGCTGCAGTGGAAGGCGACCTTTGCGTCACCCGAGGGAAAACAGGCGATGGAGTTTTACTGGAGGCTTTTCTGGCAAAAATGGATCCGGGATCCAAAGACCGGGGAGCCCGTCAATCTGACCGATGCCCAGGCCGCCAGGGGTGAGATCACGCTGCCTGACGGACGAAAACTGACCTTTCAGGAAAAGGATGTGTTCACCGGGGTGACCCGCGGCTTGTTGGGGGACAATAAAAAGGGGGCGGGCGAGTTGTTTCGAAAAGGGGAAATCTGCTTTTACATCGGATTTGCCGGGGAGGTCACCGAGCTGCTCAACCAGCTTTCCACCTCACAAATCGGGCTGATGGCCATTCCCTCCCCGGACGGTTCGCGGCTCACGGCCAATATCCAGCCCAACTTCTGGTTCTGCCTGAATTCCACCGTTGCCAAGGACGCTCCCGAAAAACGGCGCAAGGCCTTTGAGCTGCTCAAAACCATTTCCGGGGATAATTTTTTAAGGGCCGACATGCAGGTGCAGCGGCAGAAGGGAATGATCGCCTTTGCCGACCCGGAATATCTGAAAAAGTTCGGCATGGAGGAAAGCATCCCGGATGTGGCCGAACACTGGCGCAAAAGCCTGGAGGAGATCAAAAAGAACTCCTTTACCGAGCCGTATGTGGGAAAATGGGAGCCGGTGAGCGTCAATCTCATCGGTCGGGAGATCATCAGCCGGATCATGTCCGACCGGAGTTTTGATTACAAGGCGGCCATGGACCAGGCCCAGGAGGTGGCCAACAACAAGGTGCTTGGGGAACGGGATGAGGCACAGATGCGGAAGCTCAGGTCCTGGTTCTACTGGATTTTTGCCGTGATCCTGGTTTTTTTCCTGTGGATGTGCAAAAAGATGTGGGAGGGGATCAGCAAGGCCCACCTGCAAAGTGCGGCCAGCGGTTTTGACAACCGTGTGACCGAGGCCAATGCCATCTCCCGCATATTGCCCTGGGTGTTTCTGCTGCCCTCCATCGCCCTGGTACTGATGTGGACGTATTATCCCCTGGCCCAGGGGGGGGTCATGGCCTTTCAGGATTACCGGATCATGGCCGCCAAGCCGTTTGTGGGGCTGGACAATTTCATTACCGTCCTGACCGATCCGAAGTTTTACAAGTATCTCTGGATCACCGTCAAGTTTGTGGCGGTGAATCTGACACTGGGTTTTTTTGCGCCGATCATCCTGGCGATCATGCTCAATGAGATTCCGTGGGGCAAAATGACCATGCGGATGATTTTTCTGCTGCCCACGGTTTCCTCGGGGATTGTCATCACCTTCATCTGGCTGTCGATGTACCACCCCAACGAGCAGGGTTTTTTCAATTCCGTCCTTTTGGGGTTGGGGTGGATTCAGAAGCCCCTGCAATTTCTCAATGACGCCAACTGGGCACTGGTGTGGGTGACCATTCCCTCCGTCTGGGGGTCGTTGGGGGCCGGATCATTGATCTATCTGGCGGCCCTCAAAAGTGTTCCCGAGGATTTGTACGAGGCCGCCGAAATCGACGGGGCGGGATTCTGGCACAAACTTTTCAAAATCACCATTCCGACGCTTTTCCCGCTGATCCTCATCAATTTCATCGGCAGTTTTATCGGGCTCTTCCGGAGCATGGGCAACATCTTCCTGATGACCGGGGGGGGGCCCGGGGATGAGACAACGGTCATTTCATACGCCATTTTCCAGGACTCGTTCATCTTTCTGAAGTTTGGCACCGCCACGGCCACGGCCTGGATGCTGGCGACCCTGCTGGTGGCCTTCACGATCCTGCAGCTGAAGATTCTCTCGAAGGTGGAATTCCGAAAGGCGGAGGAATAAACGGTTATGGGACTGATTTCGAACATGGACCGCAAGCGGGGCAAGGGGTTGGCCATCATCCTCTTCTTTTATCTGTCCCTGATCCTGGGGGGAGTGACCATGGTTGTCCCGTTCCTCATGTCCCTTTCGACCTCCGTGACCAACCAGTACGATTCGACCCAGTACAACGTCATTCCCAAGTTTCTTTACAACGAGGATTCGCTCTTTTTCAAATACCTGTTTTTGAAGTACACCGCCTCCAATGCGGATTACGACCGGATCAAGAATCTGTATCAGATCAACAATGCCGAAATTTACACGGATTTCGCCGTGGCCCGGAATCCCATGCGCAACAACCTGGCCCCCCTGGAATACCACCGGTGGAACCCCGAAAAACTCCGGCGGGCCCGGCAGGACTGGGAGGATTACTGGTCAAAAATCCGCCAGTTGCCGCCCACCAAACCGCTGGGGGTGGTGGTGCTGTATCCCACCATCAACCGGTCGAAGTTTCAGGATTTTCTGAGGAACAAGTATCTGGCCCTTTGGCGGGAGAAAAATCCCGACGAGGCCCGGAACCTTTCGGCTGCCAGACAGGAAATCGGTGCCCTGGCACTGATGAATTCCACCTATGCACGGACCGTGGCCACCATGTTTTCCCGGGTGAGCCTCAGCCGGGGCGATCTGGAATATGGACGGAATGCCGTGTTGGTTTCCACCCCCCAGACCGAGGATTATGAAAGCTTCCTCCGGACGCTGGAGGCCGACCAGGTGACCCTTGTCGGCGAGTCGGGCGATTTTCAGACGAGCCTGCGGGACACGCATATCAGTCTGGAAAAACTCAACCAGGCCTGGGGCACCGGTTACCGGCATTGGGACGAGATCGATTTCATCTTTGAGCTGCCCGCGCACAGGGAGCGTCAGAAGGATTGGCTCAACTACGTGCATAAAAAGATGCCCATGACCATTGTCACCGTGGAGGACCCCCTGCCGACGCCGGAATTCCGGGCCTGGCTGCTCAAAAAATTCCAGGGGAATCTGGCGGCACTCAACGCGTCCCTGCGGACCGACTACAAGACCCCCGGGGACATTGTCTTCACCGCGAGCCTGCCCCAGAACAAGCTGCTGCGCGGATACTGGAGCCAGTTTGTGGCCGACCGTGTTCCACTGTCGCAGTGGAAACTGAAGTCCCCGATTCCGACATACCGGACATTTCTTGCGGAACGGTATGGCACCATTGAAAAACTCAACGAGGCCTACGGGCAGTCCTACCGCTCCTTCAGTGACTTCCGCCTCCCCCAGGCCGCCTTTGACCGTCAGGAGTTTCTCTCCCGGAAACTCTCACTGGTCTGGTTTTTCCTGACCAACAACTTTGTGCAGGTCTTCAAATTCATCGCCACGCAGGGCAACGCGATGTGGAATACGCTCATTCTCATTGTGGCCAATCTTGTGGCCGGGCTGACGGTCAATCCGCTGGCCGCCTTTGCCCTTTCCCGGTACAAGATCAAATTCAAGCAGATGGTGCTGATTCTTTTCCTGATCCCCATGGCCTTTCCGGGGGAGGTCATGCAGATTCCCGGGTTCATCCTCACCCGCGATCTGGGCCTGCTCAACACCTACTGGGCGCTGATCCTGCCGGGATTGGCCAACGGGTTCGGGATTTTCATGATGAAGGGATTTTTTGACGGCTTGCCCCGGGAACTGTACGAGGCGGCGGAAATTGACGGCGCCAACGAATGGCAGATATACTGGAATGTCACCTTCCCCATGTGCAAACCCATCATCGCCCTGACCATGCTCAACACGGTCATCGCCTCGTACAGCGAATATTTCTGGGCGTTCATTGTCTGTCCGGACGAACGCAAATGGACCCTGGCGGTCTGGATTTTCCAATTCTCAATGGATGCCATGGAGCGAGGCGAGACCCATTTGCAGATGGCGGGCCTTGTGCTGATGACCCTGCCCACGCTGCTGCTTTTTGTGTACATGCAGCGGATCATCATGAAGGGCATCATCCTGCCCTCGATGAAATGATTTTATTTTATATTTTTCCCAGAACAAGTAATGTGAAAATATGAGTCTTGAAACAAAAGGCAAAAGCCCTTTTTACCCGGGGCAGCCTGTCCCGGTTGAGTTGTTTGTGGGGAGGCGTCACCAGATTGACAGGCTTGAGGAGCGGGCGATCGGTCAGGTCAAAGCAGGGAAGCCCGTCGCCGTTTTTGTCCAAGGTGAATATGGGATTGGAAAGAGTTCCATAGCCCAGTATCTCCAGTGGGTCGCAGAAAGGGAATATGGATTGCATTCCATTTATGCAACTTTGGGGGGAGTTAAAAATTTGCAGGAAGTCGCTGAGAATATTCTGACAGCGACAGTCAGGTCCGGTGTTTTTAATCCCAGCCGATCGGAGGCGATTCGGAATTGGATGGCCAAATATATTGGGAAACAGGAACTGTTCGGATTATCCCTCAATCTGGAGGCGCTGCGTGCGGATGCGCCACGGTTGAGTCAGGCCTCCGATTTGTTGGATTTTCTGGCGCAGGTTCAGGTACGGCTTGCAGAAGATAAAGTAAGGGGGATATTTCTTGTTTTGGATGAAATCAATGGAATCGCATCAAATCCAGAATTTGCACATTTTTTAAAAGGTCTTATCGAGGCGAATAGCAGAAGAAAACCGCCCTTGCCTTTGCTTCTGATGCTTTGTGGCGTGGAGGAAAGACGTCGGGATTTGATCCGCTGTCATCAGCCGATTGACCGTATTTTTGATGTGGTTGAGATCGAGCGAATGAAAGCGGAGGAAATGCGATCCTTTTTCATCAATGCATTTGAATCGGTTCGCGTCAAGGTCCATGACGATGCGTTGGCCAAATTATGTGAGTATTCCGCAGGATTCCCAAAAATCATGCACGAAGTCGGGGATCAGGCATTTTGGATCAATCAGGACGAGGTGATTGATATTGCCGAATCAACAGACGCTGTTTATGCGGCGGCTTCTGAAGTGGGTAGAAAATACGTTGATCAGCAAATTTATAAAGCGCTTCAAAGCAAGGATTATAAAAACTTCCTAAATAAAATCGCGGGTTTTGGACCTGATGAAATGACATTTACAAAGGGTCAGATTGAGAAAAATCTCAATACGGACCAGAAGAAAAAACTAAATAATTTTCTTCAAAAAATGAAAAAACTAAATGTTATCAAGTCCGGGGATGCAAGTGGTGAATATGAATTTAATGTACGGATGGTGCGGCTTTATATTTGGATGAGGAGCATTTCGGAAATCATGCCATCTCCGTGACAGACCGTTTATTACCTTGCCATAGTCATGTCCCGATTTCGCGTCACTTCCACGCTGGGGGAACAGCTCAAAAGGCTGGTTCCTCTGGGCGTTTTGTTCCGCAAGCCGCGGCATTTTCTGGACATGTTCAAAATCATCTGGAAAAACCGGGACAACCTGCCCTATGCGTGGAAGGTGATCACCCGCGGGGTCTGTGACGGATGCGCCCTGGGTGTCGCGGGATTGTACGATTGGACCGTCAAAGGTCCGCACCTGTGCATGACGCGGTTGAATTTGCTCCGGCTGAACACGGTTTCGCCCTTTGATCATGACATCCTGCGGGACGTCGGTTCACTGGAAAAACTCGACAATGTTCAGCTGCGTGAACTGGGGCGCCTGGCCTACCCGATGAGCCGCAAAAAGGGGGAGAAAGGATTCACCCGCATTTCCTGGGAGGAGGCGTACAGACGGATTGCCGACCGCATCCGTGCCTCCACTGTCCGACGGATCGCCTTTTTTGTGACCGCCCGCGGGGTGACCAACGAGATCTACTACATGTCGCAGAAGGCGGCCCGGGCGTTGGGAACCAACAATGTCGACAATGCCGCCCGCATCTGCCACTCCCCGAGTACCGGGGCGATGAAGCACGCCATTGGCCTGGCCGCCAGCACCTGTTCCTACAAGGACTGGTACGGCACCGATCTGCTGGTTTTTTTCGGGTCAAACCCCGCCAATGACCAGCCCGTGACCACCAAGTATCTGCACGAGGCCAAAAAACTCGGCACCAAGGTGGCCATCATCAATCCCTACCTTGAGCCCGGCATGAAACGGTATTGGGTGCCCTCGACCGTGGAAAGTGCGGTGTTTGGAACGGATATCGCGGATTATTTCATCCCGGTCCATACCGGGGGCGACATCGCCTTTTTGTACGGCGTGATGCGGCACCTGATCGAAAACAACTGGGTCGATGAGGAATTTATCGCCAGCCACACGGCGGGATTTGAGGAATTGAAAAAGACCGCGCGGGGATTTGAGTGGGAGGCATTGGAGGCGCAAAGCGGGATTGACCGCCATGGCATGCGGGATTTTGCACAGCTCCTGCATGAGGCCAAAAATGCGGTTCTGATCTGGAGCATGGGCATCACCCAGCATGCGTTTGGCGGCGACGGGGTGAGCATGGTCATGAATCTGGGGCTGATGCGCGGCTACATCGGGCGTCCGAAAAACGGACTGATGCCCATCCGCGGCCATTCGAGCGTCCAGGGTGGGGCGGAGATGGGATGTTATGCCACCGCCTTTCCCTGCGTGAAACCGGTCAATCCCGAAAACGCGAAAAAACTTTCGGAGCAATACGGTTTTGAGGTGCCGGACTGGCCGGGAATGACCACCACCGACATGGTGGAGGCCTGTGCCCGGGGGGAATTGGATGTCTTTTACAATCTGGGCGGCAACCTGCTCCGCAACCTGCCCGATCCCGATCATGTCCGCAAGGCGATGGAAAATGTGCCGCTGCGGGTGCATCAGGACATCATTTTGAACGACCAGATGTTCATCGAGGCAAAGGAGGAGGTGATTTTGCTTCCCGCCCAGACGCGGTACGAGCAGGAGGATGGCGGCTGTGAGACGACGACCGAACGGCGCATTCTTTTTTCCCCGGAAATCAAACGCCAGGTGGGTGAGGCCCGCGCGGAGTGGCGGATCATGCGGGAACTGGTGATGGCTGTGAAGCCCGAGATGGACCGGGTGTTCGGCTGTGAAACCGGATGGAGGATCCGCGAGGAAATCGCGAAGGTTGTGCCGTTTTACGAGGGCGTGGAGAAACTGCGTGCCACCGGGGACATGGTTCAATACGGGGGGGAACGCCTGTGCGACAACGCCGTTTTTCCCACCCCCAACGGCAGGGCCAATTTCCGTCCGGTTCCGCTGCCGGATTTGCACCGTCCCGAGGGCACATTCAAGGCCAGCACCCGCCGGGGCAAACAGTTCAATTCGCTGATTTATGCCGAAATCGACCCGATCAACGGCGCCCCGCGTGACGCCGTTCTCATGAATCAGGAGGATGCCGCCCGGCTTCATTTGAAAAACGGGGATGCCATCCGTCTCATGAACGATCTGGGCGAGTACGAGGGACACGTGTTTCTGGCCCCCATCAAGGAGGGCAATCTGCAGGTCCACTGGCCCGAGGGCAATGTGCTCATCCCCACCGGTGTGGTCGATTCGGTCGGCGGAGTGCCGGACTACAATGCCGTGGTCCGCGTGGAAAAATCAGAAAACAGTGCAGGCCAAAATGGCGGATGACGGCAAAAGCCCTTTCCTGCAAATGATTGTATGGTCGCTGGCGATCATGATCCTCTGCCTTTCCGCATTCTTCATCTTCGCCTCGGAAACCGCCCGGGAGCCCTTTTTGAAATTCATCGGTTATTTGCCGGGAGGCACTCCGCAGGAAAGGAAATTGGAGGCAAGACCTGATGAGAAGCCCGTTCCCATTTCACCGGATGTCTCCTTCGAGACCTTCACAAATTCCCCCTCCCTGGCCAGCAAAATGGCGGCCATGGCAGCGGCCCAGGAGGCCCGGGATGCCCAGGCGGTCAATCGTGTCATCCTGGCCGCGGTCCGGATCGATCCTCAGCTTTTGGATGCGAAGGATTTGGAGAGGTCGGCCAGCGGCAGTTTTGAATCCTACAATCTGGTGGCCCCACATGCGCTCGAGGAAATCCGCAAAGTCCGTCCGGATCTGTTGACTCACCGCACCAAACCTTCGGGGGCGGCGGAATACCGGAAAAGGGTGATCGTATCAATTCCCGGCCAGGAAAAGGTCACCCCCTCGATTTTGGAGGCCCGCATTTCAAAAACAGCCACGGGTCAGTTGGTGGAAATCAACAACAAATTGCCCGGGCGCAGGATCAGGGTCACGGTCGTGGATGTGGATGGGGTCCGGAGCTTTCTGCTGACTCCTCCCGAGCAGAGGGTCGTCACGCTGCGTCTGGATTTGCCGTCAGGATTTGCCGAAAAATTCACGGGTGAAAAAAAGGCGGAAGTCGTGGATGCCTCCGGAGAAGTGTGGATTCAGTATTCCGGTTATGTGGCCAGAAATCACTGGCAGGCATTGCCCGAGGAAACCTGGCTTTTCAGCAGCCCCTCCCGTCCGTCCCGTGTTTCATTGCCGAGCGGATATGATTTGCTGGCCGGGAATGAAGTGGCGGCGGAAACCTTTGATTTTGCCGAACTCAAAAAGTTTCATCCCGCCAAGCAGACACCCTGATGCCCCGGGGAGCTACTGCCGAAGAGATGGCAAGCATTGGGATACTTGAATTTTCTGGTGGCGCGGGACCTGAACCCGCAGATGCATTTGAAGCCGGGCACGACTCTGGCCGGTAAAACGCGTTAAGGAGTGGGTGTGGCGGAGTGGGTGGATTTTTTGGAAAAAATGATCAGACAGGAGGAGATGAGTGTGACGGCCAGCATGGAGCCCAGAATCAGCAGTGCCGGTCTGGCGCGGGAGACATCAGGAAGGACCAGGGAACCATACCAGGTCATGATCAGTCGGAGGGAGAAGGAAAGCATGCAGACGACCAGCCCGGCAATGACGGTGGGCATGAACGTTTCACCCTTGGAGGCGAGAGCAAAACTGCAATACAGAAAAAACAGGCCAAAGCCAAGGCCTGTCAGTGCCAGCAGGCGGAGATCGGGCATCAGAAGGGACAGGAGACCACAGCAAATCAGTGCCCCCGCATAGAGGCCAAGAACCAGAGGATTGTGTTTTTCACTCACGCCCGGACTCTACACCGGGGGGTGTGAAAAACAACTATTTTGCCGGGGATGAGGGTGTTCCGCCCAGAGAGACCCTGTGTCGCCGCCGATATTCCGCCGGTCCGCATTTGAACTGCCGGGCAAAAACCCGGGACAGATAGTGGCGGTTGGGGAAGCCGGATTCCTCCGCGATTTCCTCCATGGTTTTTTCGGTGAAGGCCAGAAGCCTTGCCGCATGACGGATTCTTTGGCGGCTGACATGTACGGCCGGGGAAATGCGCAAATGCCGGGAGAAAAGACGGATGAATGCGCCGGTGCTCATGCCGGCCTTGCGGGCCAGGACTGGATTTGAAAGGTCCGTTCCGGGAAAATGGTCAATATGGTTGAGGGTCGATTTGAGACGATCATTTTGTGGCAGACGATGGTGCCGGGCGGGCTGGGATGCGAAGCAGAGCATCAGAAAGGAATGGAGGAGCAGAGGGAGCTGGTGTTTGACCTTGGGCTGCTTTTTTTGGGCGATGCTCCACACCAGTCTCATCAGGAGTGACTTCATCGTGGGATCCAGGGGACATGCAATCGGGGCGGGGACCTGAAGGTGATCATATGGCACAATGGAAAAATGAATCCAGAAGTGCGGAATCCCCAGTCCGCCGCGGCAGTTAAACGTAAGAGTTTCGGGAATGAGCATCACTTCCCCCGGACGGAGTGCGGCCCGGGAAGTTCCCCATTCGACATGGCTTCCAGGCTTGAAGTTGCAGTATAGACGCCAGAATGGAGCATGAATGCGGTCGAAATTCCAATCGAGTCCCTGGGGCATAAACCCAGCCTGATGGACGGAGAATTGTGGCGGTGAAGCGGTCGGCTCATCCGCAAAGGTTACTCCCCGCTGTGTGGAGCCGGATTTTGGAAGGTGAGAAAAAGACATAAAATAATCCCTACCAGACACAGACCCTTTGGGCCAGTCTGATCTAGGATGGACACAACATTGACCGAGTCCCCCTATGCCGACCGCCCCTCTTGAAACCGTCCCCGCCGCCCCTGTCACCCACCAGGTTCTGGTGGACGCGCAGACCAGGCTCAAACCCAAAACCGTCGCCCGTTTGTGCGACTGGCAGTATCTGGAACGCTCCCTGCAGCGGCTGCTGTGTGCCTGGGGCCGGGAACTGTGCGAATGGGACGACAAAAAAACAATCCATCGGATGGTCTGGGAGCAGGCGGAATGTGTCCGGAGACTGCGGGAACGTCTCTCGGAGTTTCCCGGTGGCAATCCCGATGCGGCGGTGGGACGGAAGTTGGAGACGCTGGCCAATACGGTTCTGAGAGCCCCCGGCTTGGAGGATGCATTGGATGGGGTTTTTGCCAATCTCCTGCCGTCAATGATCACCAGTTATGTGGTCTTCTCCCGGTCGGTCAATCCCGTGCATGACGCGCCCACGGTGGCCATGCTCCATGAGATATGCACCATCAAGGAGCAGCACCGGCTCTGGTACCGTGAGTATCGCCGTCGGCATCCCCATGTGACGGAGTCGGCCTACCGGGACCGGGTCCAGGCCGCATTGGGTGACTGCGGGCATTTTGCGGAGGCCGTGGCCGTCGATGAAAACGATGCGGCCGAACCCTGTGGAAAAAACACGGATTTCCGTCTGAAGGCGGCCCATGGGATTCCGGCGGAATGTGAGGGCCACACCGTGGACCTTGGGCGACTGGGGGCGTGTATGGACAGGGAATTCACGACCAGCATTGAGGCGCGGCGCCTGTTCTGGATGATCGGGTATCTGCTGGAATTCAACATTCCCGATGATCAGATGGCGTGGATATGGCATTCACACTTTATGCCCTGGGGATTTCATCAGGATGTGTCGCGCCATCTGTGGGATGAATCGCGGCATGGCGATTCCGGGTATGCCCGCCTGAAGGACTTCGGTCTGGGGTTGAGGGATGTGGGGTACGGACGGTACTGGACGCCGCCCGAAAAATATGCGGCCCCCGCCGGGCCGAAGGAAATGTATGAGGCCCTCTATGGCATCGGCATGATCGCCGAGACGGCGCATTTTTCCGTCAAACAGGAGGCGTACCAGGATTTCCGCGACGGGGGCGACATGGAGTCGGCCGAGATGATGCTTTTTGACATCATTGATGAGACCACCCATGTGCAGTATGCGCATCGCTGGCTCCCGCTGCTAGCGGAGAAGGCGGGCATTGACCATTCCGACTACAAGGAGCGTGCCGCCCGGGAACGGGCGCAAAAGCAGGAGGAGTGGGTGCGGCGCACGGCGGAGAGTGCGGTGGTGATGGATGACTCCAATCCGGATTACGTCTATTACCGGGGGTTGCTGGAAAAAATCCGCCGTCAAAAACCGCTCTCCAATGCCGCTACCTGTCCGGTCCGTTCCCCCAAGCCGATGTAAATCGGGGCGTGATTTTTTCCGGTCCGCTGTTAATCTTTGGCATGGAGGAAATCTGGATCAAGTACAGGGCGAAA